>JAEZIJ010000233.1 GCA_023436715.1 Acidobacteriota bacterium | reverse complement strand
CCCCCCCGGCTCCCCCCTCTGCGCGCCCCCGGGGGGGGCCCAGGGCTCCGCTACGACGGAAGCCCCAAGAACAGAAAAGCAAGGAACTGGAAAAGGGACAGTTCTAACGAGTTAAGAATGGGGACATTTCTAACGAGGCTTGACATAGCGATTTGTTTTTCCTTGACGCTCCCACAGTGCCATGTTAGAGATTGAGTAGAACGCCTCCCGGCGTTCCCCCAGAGGCGCGCGGGGCCTCTCGCAAATCTCGCATCCCTCCCAACGAGCCTTCGGCTCTTTTGCGGGCATACCCGCAATCCCACCCGGGCAGACACCAGAACTATGCTCAAGAGCATTCGGATCGAGAATCCGGTTTCCGACTGTCGGTTCACCACGAAGAACCGGGCCAAACGCTTCGTCGCGCAAGGACGGGCCGTCTGGGTCGAGCTCGGCGTCTCTATCCGGTTCATCGCCTCGGACCACCGGCATCGCGCCGCACAGGCGTCGGTGGACACCACGCGTTTCGGGTACGAGCGTGCGGCCCACGCCGGCCTGGCACAGCTTTCAGAACTGGCCAACCTGCCGATGGTCACGCCCGGCGTGCTCTTGGGCTTGGGCAAGAGGAAGGGCGCCAGCCGGCACACGTTCCTGGCAAACCGGGGGCTGTGAGAGCGGCATGCCGATCAAGCCTTCCACCAGCCACGGATTCCCGGCCAGGATTCGCATCCCGCGACAGCGATCGATGGTCCATGTGCTGGTCAAGGGCGGAGTGCCCTGCGACGAGTTCGTCGAAGTGATCATCCCGGCAAAGACCATCGGCATGCGCGACGCCCGGCGGCGGCCGACGAGCTGCGCGAACCATGGCAGGATCGGACGGTGATGCGAGCATGTGCGCCGAGTGTTTGAGTGACGACATCGAGGTCAGCGAGTTCGACTTCGGCATCTGCCCGCAGACTGGCTACCACGACGCAGGCGAGCGATTCCGATGCCTGGCGTGCGGTGCGACGGGCGATGCAGCCGACCTAGTGCGGGATGCGATGCAATCCTGGGTCCTTCCTGGGCAGCGCGGCGGCGGGTGGAATGGTTGCACGATTTCGCCAGCGTCACGCGCGATGAAAGGTTGTCGGTAGTCGGTTGTCACTCCCTCCATTGAGGCCTCCACAGAACCATGGCTGATTCTCCTTCCCTCCAACCGCGATCACTTGGAAAGATTGCGGCCCCCACACCAGGAACCCCCGTCCGGGTGACCTCCGACACTTCGATCCGGGCCCACCGGATCCGCTTCGCCGTCGCCATCGGTGAGACGGGACGGGTGTTCCTCGGCGCAGCGGGCATGAACAAGGCGAGCGGCGCCGGCGTGGTGAAGGAGTTCTGGCCGACTGGGGCCGGTGGCGGAGTGGCGGATGAACTGGTGCTCGAATCGGCGGCGGGCGAGTTGCGGCCGTCGGACTACTACGTGGATGCCAACACCGCTGGCGAGGGGTTGATCGTTGCCTACTGGGTCTGGGTCCCGAGCTTCAATAGCTGAGCGCGTGACGCCGGCGATGGCACGGCGCATCGAACTCTGGCCGCTGGAGCGCCTGGTGCCCTATGCGCGGAACGCAAGAACGCACTCGGCCGACCAGGTGGCGCAGATCGCGGCGTCGATCGCGGAGTTCGGGTTTGTGAACCCGATCCTCGTCGACTCCCGCGACGGCATCGTGGCCGGACACGGGCGCTTGCTGGCGGCTCGCAAGCTCGGCCTGGCCGAAGTGCCAGTGATCGTGCTCGATCACCTCAGCGAGACGCAACGGCGAGCTTACGTACTGGCCGACAATCGCCTGGCTTTGAACGCGGGATGGGATGACGAGATTCTGGCCGCAGAGCTCGCGGAACTCGAGGGAGATGGCTTCGACCTGGGGCTGATCGGTTTCAACGAGCAGGAGCTCGCTGCGCTGATGGCGGAGCCGGACGAGGGCTCGGCGGAGCCCGGAGAAGAAGAAGTGCCGCTTCCGCCCGCCAAGGCGATAGCGCGGCCGGGGGATCTGTGGCTCATCGGACCGCACCGGGTCCTGTGTGGAGATTGCCGGGACCAGGCGGCGGTCGCGAAGTTGTTCGGCGGCGGCCAGGCGAACGTGACGGTGACGTCGCCGCCCTACGCCACGCAGAGGGAGTACGATCCCTCGAGCGGCTTTCGCCCTGTGGCGCCCGACGACTACGTGGAGTGGTACTGGGACGTGGCGGCGTCGATCGCATCCGTACTCACCGCCGATGGCTCCTACTTCCTGAACATCAAGGAGCACGCCGAGAACGGGCAGCGGCACCTGTACGTCAAGGATCTCTTCATCGCCCACGTGCGCCAGTGGGGCTGGCGGTTCGTGGATGAGTTCTGCTGGCGCAAGACGGACAACGGAGTACCCGGAGGCTGGAACAACCGCTTTAGGAATGCCTGGGAACCCATCGCCCATTTCAGCCGCAGCGAGACCATCAAGTTCCATCCGTTTGCTGTGGGCCATCGGTCCGAGGATTGCTTCGACTACTCGCCCAACAACCCGAAGTCGGCCTCGGGCAGTGGGCTCCTTGGCACCGGTGCACGCGGCGAGGCGGCGGGCAAACCGGGCAGCAGTGATGACGACGGACGGTTCGACGGTATCGCCAGGCCCTCCAATGTGATCGAAGCGAAATCGGAATCCGGCCAAAGCGCGCACTCGGCCCCGTTCCCGCGCGCCCTTCCGGAGTTCTTCATCAAGGCTTTTTCTGACAAAGGCGACATCATCTTCGATCCGTTTCTCGGCAGCGGCACAACCATTGCCGCCGCGCATAGACTCGGCCGCGTCGGCTACGGCCTGGAGATCAGCCCGGCCTACTGCGACGTGATCCTGCGACGCATCGCCGAACTCACGGGCGAGGCGCCCGTCCTCGCCGGGACCAAACAGCGGATCGCGGCAGTCGCCGCGGAGCGGGGCGTGCCCCAAGAGCAGGTCGACAATCCCAGGCTTCGTGATTCACGCCGGATTCAGCATCACGGTCCGGCGCCCTTCTACGGGAGCCGCAAGGCTTCCTGACCATCTGCAGCTCATTCCATTCGATCGAACAAGGAGAAAACCAGCATGCCCGAAGTAGCCACGCCCAACCAGGCCGAACGCGAGTTCGAGACCGGGACGGACGAGTCTTTCAAGAACGCCAATGCCACCGGCAGCGCCACGCACAACGAAAATCAGCGCGTGACTTACACCAACATCAAGCGCACCTACGACGTCTACCAGGACCTGGACATCCAGGCCGCGCGCCAGTCTCTGATCGAGCAGACGCGGCTGAACCAGATCGCCTCCCAGGCGCTGCAGAACGCGGTCGAGACCGCCAACATCGTCGGCAAGCGCAACCTCGAACTCAACAACCTAGCCCACGACTCCTTCTGGAATCCCGTCGCCAGCGGCGCCGGAATGAACCTCACGGCGGGCGCTGTTCCCGCCAACCGCGCCACCGACGTGAGCGCGGCCGGCGTGGGCGTCGATGCGCAGGCCGTCGCCGCCGCTGTCGCGAAGCAGGTGGACGCGACGGTGACGCCGGTGCTCGCCACTCTCCAGCAGATCGTCCAGGCGCTGACCACCGCGACCACGGCGATCGCCAACACGGTCAACCAGGCGCAGCCGAAATCGACGGCGTAGTCCTTCCTCCGGCCGGGGCGGTCTTCGGGCCGCCCCTTTTTTCAGGAGATCAAACGATGAACACTTTGTTCGCCATTCTCAAGTTGCTGCCTCTCGTGCTGACGGCGGTGAAAGCCGTCGAGGAGGTCATCCCCTTGCCCGGCCAGGGCAAAAAGAAGCTGGATCTCGTGATGGACATTCTCCGGACTGCTTACGACGGCGGGCTGGATGTTGCGCGCGAGTTCAGTTGGGAGAAGCTGGTCAGCATCGTGGTCCCGATGATCACCAAGATCGTGGACCTGCACAACGACCTCGGGCTGTTCCAGAAGACGCAACCGAGCAAAGCATGACGGATCTGCAGGTGGTGCGCTGGCCGGTGGAGCGTTTGCTCCCCTACGCCCGGAACGCGCGCACGCATAGTGACGAACAGGTGGCCCAGATCGCGGCGTCGATCGCCGAGTTCGGCTGGACCAACCCGATCCTCGCCGGCGGCGACGGGGTCGTTATCGCCGGCCACGCCCGCCTGCTGGCCGCACGCAAGCTAGGGATTACTGAGGTCCCCGTTATCATCCTCGATCACCTGAGCGAGTCACAGCGCCGGGCTCTGGTGATCGCGGACAACCGCCTAGCTTTGAACGCTGGGTGGGATGAAGAGATGCTGCGAGTCGAGCTCGATGCGCTGCGCGAGGACGACTTCAACCTCGACCTGCTGGGCTTCGGCGACGACGAACTGGAAGCGCTGCTCTCGGAACCCGATGGCGAGGTCGCCGGCAACACGGATGACGACGCGGTTCTGGAGACGCCGGAGACCGCGGTTACGGTTCTCGGGGACGTGTGGCTGCTCGGCGACCATCGACTCCTGTGCGGCGATGCGACAAAGATCGAGGCTGTGCAGAAGGTGCTGGCCGACGGCCTGGCGGACATGGTCTTCACGGACCCTCCGTACAACGTGAACTATGGCGCGACGATGAAGGACAAACTGCGCGGAAAGAAGCGCAAGATCGCCAACGACAATCTCGGTGACTGCTTCGAGCAGTTCCTCCGCGACGTCTGCGCCAACCTGTTGACCGTGACGAAGGGCGCGATCTACGTCTGCATGTCGTCGTCGGAACTCCACACGCTGCATCGGGCCTTCACGGAGAGTGGCGGCCACTGGTCCACGTTCGTCATCTGGGCGAAGAACACGTTCACCATGGGGCGTTCGGACTACCAGCGGCAGTACGAGCCGATCCTCTACGGATGGAAAGAGGGCACGGATCACTTCTGGTGCGGCGCCCGTGACCAGGGAGACGTCTGGCTGGTGAAGAAGCCTGTCGCAAACGACCTCCATCCGACTATGAAACCGGTGGAATTGGTAGAGCGTGCCGTCCGGAATAGCAGCAAGAGCCGCGATACGGTGCTCGATCCGTTCGGCGGCTCGGGCTCCACGCTAATCGCCTGCGAGAAGGCCGGTCGCCATGCGCGCCTGATCGAACTGGAGTCAAAGTACTGCGACGTGATCATCCGCCGCTTCCAGGATTTTACTGGCAAGCCCGCGACGATCGAGTCCGATGGGCGTGCGTTTGCAGAAGTCGCGGCAGAGCGATTGGGCGTGGCGGCATGAATTGAACGCTGCCAACGGGAGTTGGCGCAGATCGAAGCTGAGATCCGCGCGGGGAATCGCGACGTCCAGGGACTCTGCCTGGCGCTATCGGACTGGTCCGCTGAGCTGCGCATCCTCAAGAACCTTCCATGGAAAACCACGTTCTACTTCAAGTCCTGATCGCGGCCGTCGGATTGGTGTCCGGCTTGATCGGGGCATACGTCAGTCTCCAGAATCGCGCGCTCATGGCCGACGTGCGGCGGGAATTGGCGGAGTTGGAGAACCGGATCATCGCCCGGATCAATGGCACCTACGTGCGCGCTGGCGAGTGCCGCCTGCGCGAGGACAACATGCACGCGCGGCTGGAAGCCCTGGTGGAAGAGGTCCGGAACAGAAACGCCGCCGGATTGTGAGGCCGGCGGCGGTGGGAGGCGGGACCTGGCTACTGGGTAACGCGGTACGCGCGGGCGCCTTCGGAGGTCTTCAGAGATTCGATGGCGAGGCCCATCTTTTTGCCGAGGCTGCCGGAGATGAAACCGCGGACGCTGTGCGCCTGCCAGCCGGTGGCGGCCTGGATATCGGCGAGCGTGGCGCCTTCCGGGCGGCGCAGCATCTCCAGCACGACGGCCTTTTTGCTGCCTTCGCGCGCCTCGTTGGGCCCCGTGGCGTCGCCTTTCGGCTTGGCCTCCTTGGTCGCCTTGGCCTTTTTCGGCGCGGCAGGGGCCGCCTGTGGCGCGGGGGCGGGCGTCAGGGCTTGGACCGCCTTCCAGATGCGGGCGACGGCCGTCTTGCGGTCGGTGAAATTCTTGACCGGCTTGAGATCGCCAAACGGCGGTACGCCGGCGAAGCTGTTCCAAATCTCGACCAGGCGGTCGATCGGCCAGTTGGCGCCGAGCTTGACAAGCTCCTTCTCGCTGGTGAATCGCGCATGCTCCGCAGGGATTGCGTCCCCGGCGGTGTAGGCGGTGATGGTGTTGTCGGTGTCGATGGCAAACGTCGTCATGATGGTGGTCCTTTCTATCGGTTCATGCCGGCGAGCTTGTCGTCGGCGGTTAGGTGCAGGTTCTTGAGATAGCCGCTGGCCAGGCGTGCCCAGCCAAACGGCGTCGAGATTTCGTGGCGCGCGGCGATGCGGCTCAGCTTGATGCGGTGCGTACCGTTGTCGAACTCCTTCTTGAGGTGGCCCCACCGGTCGAGCGTCCAGCCGTTCCGTGTGGCCCAGGCGATCAGTTCGTCGCGGGTCATGCTCAGTACTCCAGTCCCTTGGCGTCGACCGCGCTCCGGTCGCCCAAGTCGGCCAGGACGTAGGCGAGCTGCTCGGTGATCCGGCCGAGGTCGCCGGCGTAACCCCAACCGGCAGGCTCGGCGGCCTGGTGCTTCTGGTGGTCGGCCAGGCGGCTGGCGATGCGCTTCAGCAGGTCCTGGGCTTCGGCGTGCCGGTCGGCGTAGCAGCCTGCAGCGGTCTGTTTGGTGGTCTTGGCTTTGGTGTTCCTCATCGCGAACCCATTCATCACTTCGGTGGCGATTAGAAGCAAGCGGAATCGGCGAGTGAATCGCGAGACAGTTCGATGCCTCTGCTGAGCCTGCGCGCTTACGCCAAACATCGCGGTGTAAGCCTGGCGGCTGTGCAAAAAGCGATCCGCTCCGGGCGGATTGCCACCAACGCGGACGGCCTGATCGACAGTGATCGCGCCGATGCCGAATGGAATGCGAAGACGCGGCCGGGGCAGCGCAGGGCGAAACCTGCGGCGCCGGCAACAAGGGAGCCCGCCGAGGTGCCGGTCGCTGCCGGACTCGATTACTTCCGCGCGCGGGCCATCCGCGAGAATTACCTGGCGCGGCTGGCCAAGATCGAGTTCGAAGAGAAGACAGCAAAGCTGATCAGCCGCGACGAAGTGCAGGTGACGGCATTCACCAAGGCGCGCACGGCGCGCGACAACCTGCTGAACATTCCGGACCGCCTGGCGGCGACGCTGGCGGCCGAGGCGGACGTGGACAAGGTCCACCAGATGCTGACTGGAGAGATCCGAAAGGCCCTCGATGAGCTTGCTGGCGCAAACAGCAACTGAGGTCTACGACGAGGCGTTTCGCGCGGGCCTGAAGCCGGATCCGCTCCTGACGATCTCGGAGTGGGCCGACCGCTACCGGAGGCTCTCCGGCAAAGCCGCGGCGGAGCCGGGCCCATGGCGCACGGAGCGCACACCGTACCTGCGCGAGATCATGGATTCCCTCTCGCCATCGGCGCAGGTCGAGCGCGTGGTCTTCATGAAGGGAAGTCAGATCGGCGGCACCGAATGCGGCAACAACTGGGTCGGATATGTGATCCATAAGTCGCCGGGGCCGATGATGGTGGTGCAACCCACCGTCGAACTGGCCAAGCGCAACTCCAAACAGCGCATCGATCCGTTGATAGACGAGAGCGACGTGCTCCGCGAGTTGGTGAAGAGCCCACGCTCGCGCGACTCCGGCAACACGGTTCTGTCGAAGGAATTCCCCGGTGGCGTCCTGGTGATGACGGGAGCGAACAGCGCCGTCGGCCTGCGCTCGATGGCCGTGCGGTATCTGTTCCTGGACGAGATCGATGCCTATCCCGGCGACGTCGATGGCGAGGGTGACCCGATCAACCTGGCATTCGCGCGCACGCGCACCTTCTCGCGCCGCAAGGTCTTCATGGTGTCGACGCCGCTCGTCACCGGCCTGAGCCGGATCGAAGCGGCGTTCGCAGAAAGCGACCAGCGGCGCTACTGGGTGCCGTGCCCGCACTGCGGCGAGTTCCAGGTACTTAAGTTCGAGCGGCTGCGGTGGCCCAAGGGAGAACCGCGGAGAGCTGCGTACCACTGCGTCGCCTGTGAGCAGGCCATCTTCAATCACCAGAAGAACGCGATGCTCGCTAGCGGGCAGTGGCAGCCTGCGGCGGAAGGCGACGGACGAACGCGCGGCTACCATCTGTCGAGCCTGTACAGCCCGGTCGGCTGGTATTCCTGGGAGCGCGCCGCGGACGACTGGGAGAAGGCGCAGAAGGACGTCGAGCGGCTGAAGTCGTTCGTCAACCTGGTGCTGGGCGAGTCGTGGCAGGAACGCGGCGACGCGCCCGACTGGCAGCCGCTATACGACCGGCGCGAGGATTACCCGATCGGGACCGTCCCGCGCGGCGGACTGTTCCTCACCGCCGGCGCCGACGTCCAGCGGGACCGCATCGAAGTTGAAGTTGTCGCATGGGGGCGGGGCAAGGAGGCGTGGTCAGTCGACTACCGCGTGCTCCTCGGCGACACGGCGCGCGCGGATGTTTGGCGGCAACTCGATGCCCTGCTCGATGAAGAGTTCCCGCACGCCAGCGGCATGCGGCTGCCGATCCGAGTCCTGTGCGTCGATTCCGGTTTCAACCCGCGCATCACCTATGACTGGGTGCGCGGGCATCCGCAGGCCTCCTGGGGCCCGGCGGGCGCGCGGGCCGCGAGTCCGAAAACGGCCGTGGCGGTGAAAGGAACCGCGCAAACCGACCGGCTGATTCTCGGTGCTTCGCCGGTAGACGCGAGTAAGCGGCGCGGCACCCGTTTGTGGACGCTCGGCACGCCGGTGGCGAAGTCCGAACTCTACAGCCGCCTGCGCCTGGCGCCGCCGACGGAGGAGAGCGGAGAACCGTTCCCGGGGGGGTACTGCCACTTCCCGCGCTACGAGGAAGAGTACTTCCGCCAGTTGACGGCGGAGAGCCTAGTCAAAGGTCACTGGGTCGTCGGGCCAAACCAGCGCAATGAAGCTCTCGATTGCCGGGTCTATGCGCGCGCGGCGGCGTCGATCTACGGCATCGACCGCTTCGCTGAGAAGCACTGGCGCGAGCTCGAGGCTCTGCTGCCCGCCACGGCTGCGCCACAGGAAATGACGGTTGCGCCTCCAACACGCCCGGCGCGCCGTGTCACCGTCGGCTCGAACTGGATGACGCGATGACACTTGCCGAACTCGAAGCGCAGCGGGAGGCACTGCTGGCCGCGTTAAGCGCGCCGGATTCGGTCACCTTCGGCGACCGGTCCATGCGTCATCGCAGCCCAGAACAGATCCGCACGGCGCTGCAACAGGTGGATGCCGAGATCGCGAAGATGAAGGCCGCTGAATCAGCGAGCACCCCGCCGCGTGTGATCCGAACGTACACCAGCAAGGGTTTCTGACGATGGGCTACTGGCGCAATCTGATGCGGGCCGCGTTCGCACCCGTGTTTGGCGCGGCCGCAGGATATGAAGCCGCCGCAGCGACGCGCCGCACGCAAGGATGGAACCCGTCGACGGACGGCATCAACGCGCTCGTCACCGGCGGGGGCGATGCGCTGCGGTCACGCTCTCGTGACATGGTGCGCCGGAACGCCTGGGCCTGCAATGCGGTCGAGAGCTTTGTCGGCAATGCCGTCGGCACCGGCATCAAGCCCCAGGCGAAGCACCCGGAGGCGGCAGTGAAGCGGGCGCTTCAGGAACTCTGGCTGCGATGGACGGACGAGGCGGACGCCGCCGGGCTCACCGATTTCTACGGGCTTCAGGCCCTGATCTGCCGGTCCACGATCGAAGGCGGCGAATGCTTGGTGCGCATCCGGCCGAGGCTGCCAGAGGACGGATTGAGCGTTCCGCTCCAGTTGCAGTTGCTCGAGGCCGAGCACCTGCCGACTATGAAGAACGAAAACCTGCCCAACGGCAATGTTATCCGCGCCGGGATCGAGTTCAACAAGATCGGCCGCCGCGTCGCCTACCACCTGTACCGCGAGCATCCGGGTGAGCGGCTGATGTTCGCCAACGCGGGCGAGACCATCCGCGTGCCGGCGGACTCGGTCCTGCACGTCTACAAGCCGCTTCGGCCCGGGCAGCATCGCGGGCAGCCTTGGCTCACGCAGGTACTGGTGAAGCTTCACGAGCTCGACCAGTACGACGACGCCGAACTTGTCCGCAAGAAGCTGGCGGCGATGTTCGCGGCTTTCATCACCGAGAACAACCCCGAGGATCCGGTGATCGGGAGCAAGCCGGGCGAGGGTGAGACGGACGCGAGTGGCGTGCCGCTGGCTGGCATCGAGCCCGGTTCGATGGTGAAGCTGCTGCCGGGCGAGGATGTGAAGTTCACCGAGCCGGGCGACGTGGGCGGCATGTACACGGAGTTCATGCGGGTCCAACTCCGCGCGGTGGCCGCAGGCATCGGGATCACCTACGAGCAACTCACCGGTGACCTGGAACGTGTGAACTACTCGTCGATCCGCGCGGGCCTGCTCGAGTTTCGGCGACGCTGCGAACAGTTCCAGCACCAGGTGATGGTCTTTCAGTTCTGCCGCCCGGTGTGGCAAGCCTGGATCGAGGCGGTGGCGGTCGCAGGCGCGATCGACGCCCGCGACTACGCCCGGAATCGGGATGCTTACCTCGACGTCGAATGGCGGCCGCCGTCCTGGGACTGGGTCGATCCCTTGAAGGACATGAACGCTGAGGTCGCCGCCGTGCGCGCAGGCTTCAAACCACGCAGCGCTGTCATCAACGAGATGGGATACGACGAGGAAGACGTCGACCGGCAAGTCGCCGCCGACAACGCTCGCTCTGATTCTCTCGGGCTGACGTTCGACTCTGATCCCAGGCGGACGACCTCGAATGGGCAAAGAGTAGTTGAGCCGACCCCAGCAACGGAAACTCAATGACCAATCTCACGCACATCGCCTCGCGCGTGTTCAACACGCCGTTGATGATCGACTCGAAGAAACTGGCGGCGATCCTGGCTGTGCTCGCGCCGCGCCTGGGCGTCGAACCGCCGGCAGTGGAAGCCGCGCTGTTGGCAGAGCAGCGGTCTCGGAAGCCATACGCCGTCACCGATGCCGGAGTCGCCATTATCGAAGTGGCTGGCAGCTTGGTAAACCGCGCATCCGGTATGGACGCGCAGTCCGGCCTCACCTCGTATGAGCAACTGGGTAGCGAGATCCACCACGCCGCCACGGACCCGCTCGTCAAGGGAATCCTGCTGCGCTTCGATAGCTACGGAGGTGAGGCCAATGGCGCCTGGGATGTGGCCAGTCTCATCGAGGAGGCCGCGCGCATTAAACCCGTCTGGGCGTCGGTGGACGACTGGGCCCTCAGCGCCGGATATCTGCTGGCGTCGGCAACAGACCGCATCTGGGTGACGCGCACGGGCGGCGTCGGGTCTGTGGGCATTATCGCCATGCACCTGGACCAGAGTGGCTGGGACGCCGCGAACGGCCTGCGCTACACCACCGTCTTCGCCGGCGCCCGCAAGAACGATTTCAACCTGCACGAACCGCTCTCGGAGGGCGCCCGCGATGTGCTGACCACCGAAGTCGACCGGCTCTACGGCATGTTCGTCGATGCCGTGGCACGCCGCCGGAGTGTAAACACCGCGGCCGTCCGCGGCACCGAGGCAGGAATCCTGTACGGCGAGGACAGCGTCAGTCGCGGTTTTGCCGACCGCGTGGGCACGTTCCGGGAGGCCCTCGCCGCCATGACCGAGTCGTTGTCAGAACCCAACTTCAGCAAAGGAGAAAACACCGTGTCCGAAACTACCCAGGCGGCAACGAGTCCGCCCGTTCCCGATCTCGCCGCGATCGAGGCCAATGCCCGTGAGCAGGGCTACGCCGAGGCGGCCGAGATCGTCGTGCTGTGCGCCATCGCCGGGCGGCCCGCTCTTGCCGCAGGCTTCATCGAACGCCGCCTCGCTGTGGCCGACGTCCGCAAGGAACTGCTCGCCATGCGCGCCGAAGCCGGTCAGGACGAGATTCGCTCTCACGTCATGCCCGACACCGGGACCAGCGTGAAGGCGAATCCCGAAAACAATCCGGTCCTGAAGGCCGTCGAACGCCTCGCCGGGAAAGGAGTCAACTAACATGCCCGTTCAATCGGAACAGAACTATCTCGGCGACTGGCTCAAGTACGAAGACGAGAGCCTTTACAGCCGCGACGAAGTTGTGGTCGTCTCTGGCCAGAACCTGGCCACCGGTACGGTGGTCGGCATCATCACGGCCAGCGGCAAGGTGACGGAGCTTGCGCCGGCCGCCAGCGACGGCTCGCAGAATGCCGCCGGCGTGCTGCTGCTGCCGGTGGATGCGTCCTCGGCGGACAAGGGCGGCGTCATCGTCGCGCGCCACGCCATCTGCTCGGACAAGAAGCTCCTCTGGCCAGGCGGAATCACCACACCCCAGAAAACAACCGCCATCGGCCAACTGAAGACCCTGGGCATTCTCGTCCGGGAAGGAGCCTAACCCATGCTGCTGAACCCCTTTTCGACTGACGCCTTCAACATGACGGCGCTCACCGCCGCCATCAATAAGATTCCGAACACCTACGGGCGCCTGGAGCAGTTGAACCTGATGACGCCGCACGGCGTGCGCACCCGCACCATCATCATCGAGGAGATGAGCGGCGTGCTGAACCTGCTGCCCACCCAGCCCGTTGGCGCGCCCGGCACTGTCGGCTCCACCGGCAAACGCAAGGTGCGGTCGTTCGTGATCCCGCACATCCCGCACGATGATGCCGTGCTGCCCGAGGAGGTCCAGGGTATCCGTGCGTTCGGCTCCGAGACGGAGACCGACGCCCTCGCGAATCTGCTGGCGCTCAAGCTGCAGAACATGCGCAACAAGCACGCCATCACGCTCGAGTACCTGCGCATGGGCGCGCTCAAAGGCGTGATCCTCGACGCCGATGGTTCGACGCTCTATGACCTGTACAGCGAGTTCGGTATCACGGCGAAGACCGTGGCTTTCGCGCTGGGCACCGCCGGCACTGAAGTGCTGCTTAAGGTGCTCGAAGTGAAACGCCACATCGAGGACAACCTCAAGGGCGAGTTCATGACGGGCATCCTGTGCCTGTGCTCGCAGGGCTTCTACGACGCCTTCACCACGCACGCGAAGGTGAAGGAGGCATTCCAGTACTACCAGCGCAACCAGCAACTCGGCAATGACTACCGCACCGGCTTCACCTTTGGCGGTGTGACGTTCGAGGAGTATCGCGGCCAGGCGACGGACGCTTCCGGCAACGTGCGGAAGTTCATCGCCGACGACGAGGCGCACTTCTTCCCGCTGGGGACGGCCAACACCTTCCGGACGTTCTTCGCGCCGGCGGACTTCAATGAGACGGCGAACACGCTGGGCCTGCCTCTCTACGCCAAGCAGGAGCCGCGGAAGTTCGGACGCGGCACTGACCTGCACACGCAGCAGAACCCGCTGCCCATCTGCTTGCGGCCGGAAGTACTGGTCAAGGGCACGAAGACCTAACCATGAGCGGTTGGGGGTCGGCGGTAAGTGGACTGAACGCGGCCGTCGTGAATGCGTTCGGCCGCGAAGTCCTCTACTTGCCCGAGGCTGGTGGGCAGACCACCGTCCGTGCGGTGTTTCAGACGGTACGAGAAGCCGAGGACGCCTCGCCGGGCGTCTATGCGGTGCTGTTTGTCCGGCTGGCCGACCTGGCGGCGGCGCCCGTCCGCGGCGACGAGGTGGACATGGGCAGTGCCCGGTACAAGGTGTTCGACATCGAAGCGGACGTCGAGGGTGCCGCCGTGCTGAAACTCCGGCAGGTGAGTTGATGCCCAGCGTCCGGGTCTACCAGAAGAAGCAACTGCGGCTCGACCTGCTCAACTTCCGCCAGCGGCAGATGTATGAGTTGGGCGGCACGGGCGTTACGGCGGTGAAGGCGCGATTGGGCACTGCGCAGGGTCCCGGAGACAGCGCGGCCAAGCCCCTCACCAAGCGCTACGCGATCTTCAAGACACGGAAGGGCAAGGGCAACCGACGCAACCTGACGTTCACCGGCGACCTTCTGCGCAACTTTCAAGTACGCACGGTGAGCGAGAACCGGGCCAAGGCGAACGTCTCGACCCGCAAGGACCGAATCAAGGCGTGGGCCAACAAGAAGCGCGAGGAGTGGATTGTGTTTTCGCCGAAGAACAAGGCGGCGGTCGTGGAGGCAGCCCGCAAGATGCTTGAGGCGATGAAACCGCGTCTGCTGGTTGAGCGCGCACTGGGAGGAAAGCAACGGTGATCAACCCCGCCGAACTCGTCGATAACCTCGTCGCCCTGCTGCGCGACATCCCGGAACTGGTCACGGAGATGGGTGGCGATGAGCAGCGCATCTACGCGTACCACGATCAATATCCGAAGCGTGCAAGCCTCGCGAACGCGATCCACACGGCGCCGTCGCCCTCGATCATGGCGACCTGGCAAGGCACGACGCCGGGCAGCTTTGGCAGCGTGGATGTCTGGAAGCACCAAGTCACGCTGTGTCTGCGGGCGCGCGAGACCTTCGACGGTGACCCGCCCACTGCCTACTACCGGCTGTTCCGGCTCATCACCAAGGGAGTGCCATCGTCGGTGGGTGTGCCGCTGATCAACGCTACGGTGCATCCGTCCTGCTACCCGATGGATTTGCCGCTCATCCAGCGGCAGACCGACGCCGAGGGGCTCGACTACTTTGAGGTGCCTATGACGTTTACGGAGATGGGAGATGAATGAGCAGGTGGTTCTGATCTCGCCCGATGGCGACGTGCGGCACATCGAGGCGCGGCCGGAACTTTTGGTCCCCTTGATGGTCCGTGGCTACCGGCAACTGACCGAACACGAAGATGAGGAGGTAACGCCTGATGTCCGTGACGCGGATGCAGGAAATCCAGATCTGCTTCGGTAAGCAGAAGCAGGCCGACATCTCGACCGCCAACACTGGCGTCCAGATGTGGCAGTTGCGCAAGCTGAACGCTGCGCTCGCCAATCCGAAGCTCAACACCGAGAACGACGCCGAGGAGTTCGGCAAGGGCCACGAGTTCCCAACGCAGTCCTTCCAGACTTCGTGGGACGTGAACGGGACACTGGAGAAGTATCTCGGCGCGGAGATCGGCGCCTGGGCGATGGCGTTTGGTCTCGGCAAGGTTGTGAAGTCGGGGACTACGCCAAACTTCACGTACACGTGCACGCCGCTGTTCCCCGCCAACGGCGATGCCGCCGAGCTGCCATATTTCTCCTTCGTCGAGCAGATCCGTCCGGGCACTGGCGTCGTCATGGATCGCGTGGCTATCGGCTGCGTTGTCGAAGGATGGACCATCTCGATCGGCTCGGGACCGGGCCGCGCCAACTCGAAGATCACGGTTGAGTTCGTTGGTTCCGGCAAGACCTCCGAGCCTTCGGGCATCACCATGCCAGCGCCGACGGTGGAGAAGCTTCTTCCGTCGGCTTCGCTCGCACTCGCGATCAACGGCGTCAACTACGTCTCGAACAAGAACATCGTCTCGCTGGAGACGTCCTGGAAGAACAACGTCCGCCTGGACGGAGGCTTCTTCCCCGGCTCCGGCTTCCAGACGCCCGGCGACGGCACCAGCGGCGCCATCCGCGGCCGACTGGAATTTGGCAACCGGCAGGGCACGCTGAAGTTCGTCGCCCGCTTCGAGAACGGCTCGACGGAACTGACGAAGTTGAAGAGCCAGGCCACCGGTACCGCCGTGATCGGCCTTTCCTACGACGCCGACAACTCGCTCGATATCACCTGGCAGAAGGTCTCTTTCGCCACTGCTGAACTCGGTGAGACGGACGGCATTGTCACGGTGTCGGTGGAATGCCTGCCGATGTGGGATGAGACCAACGGCATCGTCTCGGCGGTGGCTACGTGCGGCGTGGACGGGATCTGCCAGTAGAAAGGACTTCCATGGAAACCAAAGAAGCGGTGTTTGATGCAACTCGGGCAATCGCCATCCAACTCCGGACCCCAGTCGGCGTGAAAACCGTCCGCGTTCGATTTCCCTCCGATGAGGAGTGGATCGATCGCCAGAAGAAACGTAAGGTCATTGTGAAGCAGCTGGGGCGCGGCGTATCCGAAACGACGATTCCAGACTCGCAGGATGCCGATACCGCGCTGCTCGCGAAGATCCGGGTGCCGGAGGAGGACGCTCCCGATGTGGATACCTTCGAAGCCAGCCGTATCATCGAGCAACTCAGCCAGGCCGAAGTGGACGATGTTGCGCAAGTGGGCGACGGCTTCCGAGTGGCGCTCCGCGTTCTCGGCGGCACCGTCGCACACCTCCTGAAGATGCCCTCCGCCAAAGACGTCTTTGAATACCGGCGCGGCTTCGCCCGGGTGCTCGACCTTCCGTACAACCGTCAGGAACTCACCATCAACCTGGCTCCGGCGGCCACGCTCTTCAAGAAGCTGCTCGAATCCTCCGAGGACTACGCCGGCGAGGTGCCGATCATCCACCAGGCCGTCGCGGTGAAAGCCGCGATTGATGCTCTTGACGGCGCCTTCTTGGAGTCCGGCGACCCAAACTGACCCCCGGGGAGTGGCCGGAGCGGCCCTCCCTGCGCTTCCTGATCCATTGGGCGCTCCGCCGGGAGGAACTCTGTGACCGCGGCCTCTGCCCGGACGCTCCCGACGATGGCGGCCGCTGCGACCATTGCCCTCTGGACAAATTGGATGCCGCGCAATCCTCCGAGGCGGGTCTGTTGCTGCGGCGCGCGCTTGACCTTCGGGCGGTGCTGAAGTCGGGCATCCGACTCGACCTCGATGAGATCCGGGCCGATGAGTTCGCAGCGATGCTCACCGTCGAAGAGGAACGTGAAAGGTTGGACAGTGAACGGATCGAGGCTCGACAGCCTTAAGCGGCTTGATGGATGGGTTCGTGATGCAGGACAAGAAGCTGCTCGGCGGGCACGGCCAACGAGGCATACGTACTGCCTGCGTCATCGCTGAATTCCACCTCGTACACGCCGGGTGTGAGGCGTTCGACGACCGTCCCCACCTGGCCGCGAACCAAGCCGTATTCCGGCAGGTCGGCCAGCAGTGCAACCACGCTGAGCAGTTCAAGTGCCGCCATGGCAGGCCTCAATCCAATGATACATAACAACTCGTGAACCGCGAAAAATCCTCGCCAGTGAGCTCGCCAGTGAGTATGATCCACGCACTGCGAACACGGGCGCGCCTGCCTGCCCTCACGAGATTGAAATCGACCGCATAGCGCCGGCCGTATTCATCCGCTGTGCCGGCAATGGCCTCGCCCGTGCGCGCCGTGTCCAATAGAGCCTGCCGAAGTAACCCGGCATCGGCTGCAGTGAGGCCCACCGTCGCAGCAAACACCCGAGCCTTGTGGCGGCCGCGTGGATGAGTGGGGCTGAGACAGTAGTGGCGAAGCTTCACGATATCGACGACGGCGCGATCGGCGCCCGGCAAGTGCATCCAGTGACGATCCTATCAACTTCATTTGATACCTGTGCCTGACAACAAGCTCGAACTCGTCGTTGAAGTTGACACGAACAGGGCCAATGCGTCCATCAAGAGCGTCAACGCGAGCCTGTCCAGCATGGAAGCTGCGGCGGCCAAGAGCGCCCATGGCGCGGCGCAGGGGATCGACGGCATGACTGCGGCGATGGTGAAGGGCGCCACCGCAGGGAACCTGCTCGCCGACGCCATCAAGAGCGCGCTCGCCTGGGCCAAGGACTTCACTGTTGGCTCGATCATGATGGCCGCCGAGAATGCCAAGGCCGAGGCATCGTTGAAGGCGCTGGCGAAGGCGCACGGGCTGGGCGCGGACGCAGCGGCCCGGCAGGTCGGGGTGATCGAGGATATCGGCTTCGAGTACACCGAGGCGGCGCATGCGGTTCAGCGGCTGATCGTAGCCGACCTGGAACTCGCCAAGGCTCCGGGCTTGGCGAAGCTCGCCAAAGACGCTGCGGCGGTCCAGAACATCTCCGCTGGCGAGGCGCTCGACTCGATTGTCATGGCCATCGAGTCAGGGGCATCCCGCGGATTGCGCACTCTCGGGCTGTTCGTCGACTTCCAGAAGGAAGCCCAGATCGCACAATTTCAACTGGGCCGCACGCTCACCGAGACCGAAGAGAAGCAGCTCCGCTACAACGCGGTAATCCGCGAGGGAGCGAAGATCCAGGGCGCGCATGCGGCGGCATCTCAGACCGTCGAAGGGCAGCTTGGCGCGTTGCGGCGTGAGTTCAACAATCTGCGGGAAGACATCGGGGCCAAGTTTCAGGATGACCTCAGGGGGCTGATCGGCAACCTACGCGGCTTGGTCGGCTGGCTCAGAGAGAACACCGATCTACTCACCAAGTTCGGGCAAGTGGCGCTCTGGGTCTCTGGCGTTCTGGCCTCTTATGCGCTGGCTGAGAAGATCATGGCGCTCGCGAAATCGATCGCCGCGCCGCAACTCGCCAGCCTGAATCCATACGCACTGCTGGCGGTCGGCGTGGTGGGCGCGGGCTTTGCCATCTACGCACAGTGGAAGGATACCCAGGATCAGCTTCAGGCTCGCTACGACGACATGCGGCAGCAGGCTCTCCGTGATGATCTGATTCACGGCAAGACCACCGTCGAAGCCCTCCGCAAGCAGGGGATGACCGACGACAATATCCGGACGCTCGTCACCGGTCTTCGCACGATGCCTGGTGAGCAGGCGTTCGAGTTCGAAGCGCCTAGACTGACCATCAAGAAATCGGACGAGCCGGACCTCGAAGCATTGAAACGCGCCGCTGAGATCCGGAAGCGGCAGTTGGAGGTCGAGCGGGAGAGCACGCGCGCTCTTGAAGAAGCGCGCCGGCGCGGGCTGACGGGATTCGCGCGGGACGTGGCCGAAGTTCAGGAGCAGATCCGCAAGTGGACCACGTTCGTGGACGAGCGCGGCAACGAGCAGCGCATCTCGCTTACCCGGAAGGCGTGGGAGAACGTCATCGGCGAACTCCGCGAGCGGCTGAAGTCCTGGCAGAAAGAGGTCCAGGAAACCACGAAGAAGCAGCTAGCCGAATATCTGGCCGCTGAAGAGGAGGCGGCTCGCCGGCGGCTGGAACTGGAAGCCCAGGTCTACGGCCAGCGTCTGGCCAACAACGAGGAGATCGCCAAGCGAAACCTGGATCACCTGGGGCAGATGCATGGGATTGAGGAGCAGCGGGCCGGCCTGACCCGCGATGCGCAACTTCGCGCCGTCGAAGCGATCGATGCCCAGACGCTCGAGCAAAAGGTCGCGGTAGAACAGCGGAAGGCCTCGATCGAGATCGAGTACATCACGCGCGTCCATGAGATCCGTATGCGGTTGTTCGATCTCGAAACTTCGCGGATGGTGATCGAGGAAGAGGCGACGCTGAACCGGCTCGGCTACCGGGCCGACGAAATCCAGGCGCGGCTTGCCGCGCTCACAGGGCAGCGTGACGAGATTCGGCGATTCCAGCAGGGGGCCACTGACGCCGCGATCCAGGGCGCGCGCGAGAACGCGGTGATCCGCCAGGCGCAGTTGGTGCGCGACCACAACCAGCGGATCTTCGATTCCTTCAAGCGCCAGGCCGAGGGTGTCTTCGACGCGCTCCTCACCAAGTCGCAGTCTATCTGGTCGGCCATCGGCAACTCGCTCAAGACCGCTCTCTTGACCGCCATCAAGGACGTGGTCACTTCACGCGTCGCCGCGATGCTGATGCAGTTGTTTACCGGCACGCGCGTCTCGCAGGCCGGCGGAGGCGCTCCCGGCAGCGGCACGCTCGGCAGGTTGGGTTGGTTGCTCGGCGTCGGCACGGTGCCGGTCTTTGGACAGGGCGTCGGCGGTCCCATTCCCGGCGGCGCGGCCGGAGGATGGGGTACGCCTCCCTTCATCCCCTCCAGTAGTGGTGGTGGCTGGAGTGGACTGCCCGGCGGATGGAAGGACTTCCTCGGCTTCGGTGGCGGCGTCCAGTACGCCCCTGGGAAGGCCGTGACCTGGGAAGCGGCGACCATGGGCCAAAAGCTTTCGGCCCTCGGACGGTCCAATGCCGCACTTCTCGGAGGCGCGACGCTCGCCCTCATGGGACTCCAGCGCGGCGGCGTATCGGGTCTCGCGATGACGACTGCCGGCGTCGCGATGATCGGTTTCAAGTATGGTGGTCCTCTCGGCGCTGCCATTGGCGCCGGCGTCGGTGCGGTTGCCGGGCTGGTGCGGCTGTTCGTCAAAGGTGCACAGGAGAAGGCTCGCGAGAAGATCAAGGCCACCTACGGCGTCGATATCAGCGACAAGGGCGTGCTGAAGCAGATCGTCGACATCGCCAAACAGGGTTTCGGTGGCAACCTCGACATGGCCATCCGCAGCCAGCAGATCCGCGACCTGGTCGAGTTGTACGCGTTGTCGACGGGGCAGAGCACTTCGGGGCTCCCGGCCACCGTGCGTCCGGTGTCGCTCCTTCAGCAAGGCGGCGGGCTGTTCCAGTCGAGTTCTGGCGGCCTGACGCTGGACCGCATCGGTGGCGGCGCGCCGTCGCCCGCGGCGGGGCCCACGGTGATCAACATCACTGTGCCCGGAGCGAAGGAGTTCTTCGAGAAGGAGACGGTGCGGGTTGTGGTGGAGAATCCGCGCGCCGTGCAATCCGCGGCGATGACCGCCACGAAGCAGAACGCGGGCCGCCGCGAGATGACGGGACTGCAACTCAGTCCGGGATTGATCGTGTCATGACCCGCCAGGAACTCATCGAGAAGACCGCCTGCGCGATCGCGGAGATCGAAGGGTTCTATCTCACAGCCGCGCACCCGACGCTTGCCCAGCGGAACGCGAATCCGGGAAACATCCGCCGGTGGCGGGACGCGAAACGCCGGGCCTATCCGACCCAGGGCGGTTATGTGGATTTCGTTGCCTGGGCTTCAGACCGCTTTCCCGGCGCCTCGCGAGAAGAGCTGAGCCGGCGCGCGATCGAGGAAGGCTGGCGCATCCTGCGAGTGCTCGTCGGCCAGTATCTCGACGGGCGGTACACACAAGGCAAGCCGCCGACCGCGGAGGAAGTGTTCCACGTCTACGCGCCTTCTGCTGATGGGAATCATCCGGCTGGTTATGCGCGATTCGTGGCGGGCAAGCTCGGCGTGCGCCCGGACCAGCGGCTCATCGACCTGGTGACTGCCTGATGCCAGGCTCAGTTCAGAATGCCGCTCCGGCCACAGTCCTGCCGCACAGCCTGTGCCGCTCCTTCGTCCATGAGAGGGAGTACCCGGCCCTCGAAAACGAATACCGGAATGGTGAGTCGCAGCGGACGGTTCAGGCGGCCAACAGCCGCAAGCACTGGCGGCTCGCGAAGCGACTGTCGCCAGCACAACTCGCTGCGCTCCGCGACTTCTACGACGCCTGCAATGGCCCGAGTGAGGCTTTCTTCTTCTACGACCCGTATGAGACCAGCCCGAAGTTCTCTTATGATCAGACCGGCCAGGTGACTACCGGCCGCTACACAGTCCGCTTCAACTCGGACTGGCAGCAGGCGTCTGGACCGGGAAGGTCCGACGTAGAGATCGAACTGCTTGAACTGGCGTGAATCAGTTTTTGCTAGCCAACCTTCCGCACTCGCTGTTGGACGTCGGCTGAATATGTTGGGTCACGTATTTTCCGGCCAGCCTCATGGGAGGTGTGCACCGCACCATTCACAGTAGAGCGCCACGGCCAGATTCATCTGTCGGCAGTCCGGACAGCCGCGCATCGTGCACGAGCCGCCCATGAATGGACGCAACTTGGTGCATTGCAGCAGGTGACCGGCTTCCAGTGCCTGGACGAACTTGAAGCGCTGATGCGAACGATCACGTATCGAGTGTCGAAGGACGTTCTCGACCTGCCGCCGCAGACGCATGTGACCTACCACTGCGAACTCTCTGGCGTGGCACAGCGGATCTATCGAGACCTCGAGGACGACTTCGTCGCCGAGGTTCGCGACGGCAGGGTCACGGCCAGCAACGCCATGGTGAAGTTGCTCCGCCTGCAGCGAGTGGCAGGCGGATGGGTCAAGACCGACGACGGCCAGTATCATCGCGTGGATTCCGCCAAGGAGACGCTGCTCGCCGACACTTTTGAGGACATCGGCTCCGGGGAACCCGCGGTCGTCTTCTGCCGGTTCCATGCGGACCTGGACGCAGTTCATGAGGCCGCGAAGTCCGCTGGCTTCGCCAGCCTCGAGCTTTCTGGTCGCCGGGACGAGTTGAAGCCGTGGCAGGACGGCCAGGCACAGATTCTGGCCGTGCAGATCAGCGCTGGTGGTGTCGGCGTCGATCTCACGCGCGCTCGCTATTCGATTTACTACTCGCTCAGTTTTTCCTTGGGCGAATACGACCAAGCATTGAGCCGGGTTCACCGTCCCGGCCAGACCCGCCCGGTGGAGCACATCCACCTGGTGGCGCGAAACACGGTGGACACGAAGATCATGCGCGCGTTGGAAAAGCGCGCCGAAGTAGTCACGGCCATCTTGGCCGAGATCAAAGCCTAACCGAAGAAAGGACGCTCGCAATGAACATGGAGCAGTTGAAGGAGTTCGTGTGCCTTGAGACGCGCAAGCGCGAACTCGACTCAGAACTCAAAGCAATCGCAGCACGAATCGACGATCTGGAGCAGGCCCTCGTGCCTCAGTTCCTAACGGATGGTGTCGCCTCGATGAAGGTCGATGGCCGCACCGTTTACATCGCCCAGGATATCCAGGCTGGGCCAGCGAACGACCGCGCGGAAGTGATCGGAGCGCTGAAGCAATCCGAACTCGGCCAGTACGTGTCGGAGAACTACAACACCCAGTCGCTCCGCGCGTTCGTGCGTGAGGTGGCTGAAGAGGTCCGTCTGCGGTGCCAGCAGCAGGACCGGCTGTTCACCGAGGAAGAAGTTCGCGTCGCGTTGCCCGCGCCACTGTGCGACGCCCTCAAGATTTCGTTCGTTCACTCCCTGCGCAGCAGGAAAGCCTAACCAACCCAAGCCAAACCAAGGAGAGCCACTATGTCTACCGATCTCATTCAAATCCAAACGCCCCGCGCGCTCGCCGCGCTCGACGGTAATCTGGACGCCATCAACGAGGCCATCGCCACCAACATCAGCGGCGGCGGCATCACCGACTTCGATCTCCCGAGGGTGAAGATCTCCGGGGGCGCGAGCCCTCGCTGGATCGTCCCAACCCTCGAGGGAGAGGAGACGCTCCCCCGCATCGACGGTGTGATCGTGTTCTCCCGCGACACCCGGGTTTACTACAAGAGCGCGTTCGGCAAGAGCAGCGGCAAGCAGCCGCCCGATTGCACTTCGGCCGATGGGATCACCGGCAAGGGTAAGCCGGGCGGGGACTGTTCGCGGTGCCCGCTGGCGGAATACGGCAGTGCGGAAGAGGGCGCCGGGCAGGCCTGCAAGCAGGTGAAGCAGATCTTCGTTCTGCGCGGCGATCTCCTGCTGCCCGAGGTGGTGTCGCTGCCGCCAACCAGCCTCAAAGGCGCCCGGCAGTTCTTCCTGAAGCTCACCACGCAGGGCATCCCGTATTACCAGGCACTGGTCGGCCTCGAACTGGAGAAGGCGCAGAACGCCGCCGGCATCCAGTACGGTAAGGCCGCTCTGAAGTTCGTCCGCAAGTTGACGCCCGAGGAAGCAGGCCGCGCCCAGCAGTACCACGAACTCTGCCGCACCCTGGCCGTTCGTGTGCCGACCGGACTTGACCCCGAAGCGCGGGACCAGTCCGGAGAGCAGGGGCCGTTTTGAGCGAGGCGCCCAATGAAAGACTACGCGGTTCTGGCTATCACGGCAGCGGCGTTCATTCTGCTGCTGTGGCTCACACAAAGGCCGTCGCCAGACAAACGGCGGCCAGTGACTCTTGGGCTCGCTCGCCTGTTTCGCCGGGCTGGCCGTTGGCTGTGGGCGTTGGGAGAAGCGGTTGAGATCGGCTTCTTCCATGGGCGCAAGGTGCGCGAGCGCATCAGCCTCGATCTTGAATCGAACGAATCGGGAGGGCAGTGATGCCTCGGCGAACCTCCCCTCGGGAGTCGAGCATCGTCGCCGCCATCATGCAGGCGCTCAAATCCGTGCCTGACCTGGTCGTGCGCAAACGCTGGGGCAGTGAGATGGCGGCCGCCGGCGACGCCGATCTCATAGGCTGCTACCGGGGCCTTCACTTCGAACTCGAGGTGAAGGCGCCCGGTGGACGCCTGACTCGAATCCAGGAAGTGCGCCTTGAAGAGTGGCGCCGCGCCGGCGCGGTGGTGGGCGTCGTCCACGACGCTGGCGAAGCGCGGAGGGTGCTCGGTATCGAGGCTGTTCCGGAATGAACAAGGGTCCCTACAGCCTCGACGCCTGGCGGCGCTTCAAAGAAGGCCTCTCCCAGAACAATGGGAAGCCAGCGACACAGTTCCTCGCCGACATACCGGCGGACGCCGAGTTGGACGAGGGAATTGTGCTCGGCTGCTGGAACGGCGAGCGGTTCGTGTCCTGGGAGAAGTGGCTCGCCACGGCTCCCATCACGCGTGATTCTCAACCCGAAGCGCCGGTGATTCCGGCCGACGCGCTGTGCGTCAAGGCCACCTGCGGTAACACGCCTGTCTGGCTCGTGCGGGACGGTGATCGCTGGCTGATGTTCGCTGGCACGCGGACGTCCCGCCGGCGCGACTTCGCTTCTCCGTTTCTGACCCATGCCCAGAGGACGGCGGAGATCTGGTACGGGCCTACGACAAAAGGCTGGCAAGTCGGAGCAAAAGAATGAACCCGCAATCGTTCTTAGATCTTCTTTGGAGCAATAAGCCCGAGCACCTCTACGTCCTCATCTGGACGCTCCAGGATAAGCGCTCGCACTGGTGCCGCGACGTCGGCCAAGCCGCCGCGGTGGTCGCGGCCTGTAGAGCGATGGACACCTACGTCGGCGTCGGCCTTTCCCCGGAAGATTTCGGTGCCCATCAGCGTTGCCCGGCTGACCGCATTACCGGTATCGCGGCGCTCTGGGCAGATTTCGATCTCTTGTCCGACGCTCATCCGAAAAAGGCGCTGCCGGCGACGCTCGGCGAGGCCTTGTCGGTCATCCCGGCGCAGTACCCACCGACGGTCACCGTTGCGACCGGTAACGGCGGCCACGCCTGGTGGGTGCTGAAGGAGCCCCTGATCTTTGACAGTGACCGGGAGCGCGATCGTGCGGCTGCTGTCGTCCACCGGTGGCAGAGCATGCTCCGGTTCAACGCTGCGAACCGAGGCTGGGCGTTCGATCGCCTTGCCGATCTACCGCGTGTCCTGCGCATCCCGGGCACCAGCAATTTCAAGGACCCAAATGCGCCGAAGCCGGTCGAAGTGCACGAAGTGATTGACCGCCGGTACAACCTCTCCGACTTCGAGGACCTGCTCGATGGCCTCGGAATTCCCGGACGAGACTCCCAGGATCGGACTGCGCGCAGTTTCACCGAGACGGCAGCGGACAACAGCTTGGTCGTCAACCTGAACGCGCAGGTGCCAGAAGAGATGATCCGCCGGTGGGCCGACTCCGACATGCGCTTCCGGAATACGTGGTTCCGGCAGCGGCACGACTTGAAGGACCAGTCGCAGAGCGGCTACGACCTTGCACTCGCCGACTTCGGCGTCGACGCGGGCCTCGAGCCGCAACAGATCGTCGATCTCATCATTCACCACCGCCGGTTTCACAACCAGAAGCAGCGCACGCGCAGCGATTATTTCCAGCGGACGTTGGCGCGCGCGGCAAGTCGAGCTGAAGATGCGTCGGTCGATCGTCCAGGTGACACGCTAGTAGTCGAAAATGCCGCTGCCGGAGCCCCGCAAGATGGACCAAAGCCACACTTAACGCCGGAGCCAGGCGCGCCCAACGAACCAGTCGATCCCCTGGCTGCCAAAGCCGCACTGTGCGAATCCATCTCGGCCACACTCGGCATCCGGATTCTGCGCCTCGTCAAGATCACCGGGAAGGAGCCGACCTACCAGGTTGAGTTGGAGCACGGCCGCATCGAGCTTCCCAACGTCTCAGGGTTGATCGAGCATAAGTCGCTGCGGCTGGCGATCGCGAGCGCCGTCAACAAGATCATCCCGAAGATCAAGCCGCGCGTGTGGGAACGCCTGGCTCAGGCGATGCTTGACGCGCTCATCGAGCGCGAGGGCGGGGTCGAGACGGAGTTCGAAGGGGCGATGCGCGTGAACCTCGGGCACTACCTGACCGAGACCGCGTTCATCCCAGCCATCGAGGGACAACCCTCCCATGCGATCCGGCGGCCAATGATCATCGGCGACCAAATCGCGGTCAACTCGGTCGATCTGCAACTCTACCTCAACAAGACCTTCGGCCAGAACCTGTCGGTGAAAGCCATCGCCTCGATGCTTTCCGCAATAGGGGCCCAGAGCATCCGGGTGCGCGGCGCGAAGATCCGCGAGCAAGGCCGTTGGCTGCTCCCGCGCGACCAGTTCGACCCTGCCGACTTTACTGCGCAGGGGCAGGAAATTCCACGAGAGGAAGAGACCTATGTCGAATCAGAATGAGCAGGCCTGCGGGACCCTAGACGAGATCGGGCAGCGCGATCATTCCATCACTTCGGAGTACCGAATCTTCGGCCCTCCAGGAACGGGCAAGACAACCAACCTGACGCGCCAGATACGTCGCGCCGTAGATCGTTTCGGTCCGGACGCCGTGTTGATCACGAGTTTCTCCCGCGCAGCGGCCGCGGAACTCGCCGGACGCGAGTTGCCCGTCGAGCCCGATCGAATCGGGACGCTCCATTCGCACTGCTACCACGCGCTCGGCGGGCCGCAGATCGCCGAGTGCAACGTCGACGAGTGGAACAAAGACAATCCCCACCTGCAGATCACCTCAAAGAAGAAGCAGGGCGTGCTCGACGGCGAGGACACGACCGAGGACGATGGCGAGGGCAAGAAGGAGGGCGACCAATGGCTGGAAGACTTGAGCCGGTATCGCGGCCAGATGCTGCCGCCTGGCGCCTGGCCACCAGCGCTGCGCCAGTTCGCGGTCAGGTGGCAGGCATACAAGGATGCCAACGGCCTGCTCGATTTCTGCGACACGATCGAGCGCTGCCTGCTCGACGTGCGCATCGCTCCGAAGCAGCCATCGGTGATCTTCGCCGACGAGGCGCAGGATCTCAACCGGATGCAGTTGAGTCTCATCCGGCAGTGGGGCCGCTACACCGACTACTTCATCGTGGCCGGCGACGACGATCAGACCATCTACTCTTTCACCGGCGCATCGCCGGAGGCCATCCTGAACCCGGAGATCCCGGAAGATCACAAGATCATCCTGAAGCAGAGTTACCGTGTCCCGCGCGCCGTCCATGGCGTCGCGAACGCACTCATTCACCAGGTTTCCAAGCGCCAGGAAAAGGAGTATCTGCCGCGCGCCGCCGCAGGCTTCTGCTCCACAGTCTCCGGCAACTGGGAGACGCCCGATTACGGCGTGCTCAGGACGGCGATGGAGCAACTCGAACGCGGGCGCAGCGTGATGTTCCTGGCGACCTGTTCCTACATGCTGCGGCCCATCATTCAGGTGCTTCGCAAGAACGCAATCCCGTTCCATAACCCGTACCGCCGCAACAATGGCTTCTGGAACCCCCCTGCGCATCGGCCGGCGCGGCTCGACGGTGAACCGTGTTTTGGCGTTGCTGGTGGCGCATCCGGATTTCGGTGAAGGCCATCGCGAATGGACCGCAGGCGACTTCGTCCAATGGACGGAGTGGCTCACTGCGAAGGGCGTCTTGAAACACGGGGCCAAGTCCGAACTCCGAGGCAAGGATGCCGCGAAACCACTCACGATCGCGGACCTCGACGCCATCTTCGAACCGGCGGCGCTCCAATCGCTCCTCGCCTGCTTCGAAGGGGATCATCGCGCGCTGCTCCGCTGGTGGCGCATTCGCGTGAACGGCGCGATGCAAAACCGGATCCAGTTTCCGGCTGACATCGCGGACGTACGCGGGCCGCAAGCCTTGATGGAGAGCCCACAGGTCATCGTCGGCACGATCCACTCGATCAAAGGCGGCGAGGCCGATGTCGTCGTTCTTTTTCCGGATCTGAGTCAGGCCGGCGACGCCTCCTATCAGCGCTACGGTCCACCCAGAGATGGGGTGATCCGCCAGTTCTACGTGGGCATGACGCGCGCCCGCGAGGCGCTCTACATCGCCGACCGCGCCAGCACCATGGCTGCCCATCTGTCCGTGTAATGTGTTGACCGGATTGGACTTGAACGATATGCGCGACGAAGGTACCCTTCATACCCTGACGGGAGGTTTGAAGGTCAAAGTGCGCGTGCAGCACCCCAAGATTCTGGAGGCGAAGTTCCGCGAAGGCTGGAAGTGGTTCTTCCGCTACTACGCCGACGAAGGCCAGGCGGACGGCTCCGTCAAGACGGTCCGCAAGAAGCACGCGGTGGGTTTCAGCCGCGGCGACGAGAAGATCACGAAAAAGGAAGCCGAGGTCGAACGGGATAAGTTCCTCGCCACGTTGAACGCGCCAACCGTCGCAGACGCTGTCGAACAGGTCGCGGCCACCGGCGTCGCATTAATCAGCGAAATCGCCCGAATGTACGAGGAGGGCTACTTGAGCCGCGAGAAGCAACTCGCAAAGGCTACGCGCGAGAAACAGCGGCACCTTCTGAATCGCTACATTGTCCCCAAGTGGGGCGCATTCCGCCTAAACCAACTGCGCCCACAGGCAGTTGAGGACTGGCTCCACTCCACCTTCGATTCCTGGTGGACCATGTACTCGGTCCGCGCCACGCTGAGCCAGCTCTACTACTACGCCGAGGGCCACGGGCTCTGGGAAGAGGGGCGTCGCAGCCCGGCGAGCAAAGCAAAGCTCGGCCGCAAGCGGTACACCACCGAGCGCCGAATCCTTTCCTTTGAAGAAACCGCTCGTGTCCTCGCTCGGATGAACAGGGAAGAACGCCTCGTTATTGAACTGTGCATTGCCACCGGTGTACGTATCTCCGAGGCGCTCGGCCTCCAATGGAAACACGTGAACTTGGACGCTGCCACCATTCGCATCGAACAGCGTGTGTGGCACCAGGAGATTGGACCACCGAAGACAGAGGCAAGCCGCCGCGTCGTTGGCCTGGGTGACCTCGCTGAGCGTCTCCGCGAGGAAGCCATTCGACGGGGCGCAAAGCCGGACGATTGGGTCTTCCCGCAGAAGCATGCCTCGGAGCGTCCTATGTGGGATTCAACGGTTCGTGAAGCGCTGCATGAGGCAGCCAGAGCAGAGGGTTGCGATTTCCGCGGGTTAGGTGCGCACACCTTCCGGCGCGCGAACATCACGTGGCGTCAGGAGGTCGGCGGCAGCGCGATCGAGGCTTCCAGGATTGCCGGCCACCAGAGTCTGGAAATGACGAGCCACTACACGTTCGTCGCCGCGGAGCGCCAAAACGAACTTACGCGGCGCATCCAGCAAAAGCTGGCCGCAGCAGCGAAGAAGACAGAGGACAAGCCGGCCGAGCCGCAGTTGCCGCCGTCCAGCACGCCGCCCGCCGCTCCGCCAGCGCCCGAGGCGCCACCCAGCCTCGCAGACACGGCACCGGTGACCGCAGTGGTTCAGTGAGCCGCCACCAACACCAAAGGTCCCACCTTACGTGGCAATCTGGATCGGAGTCGCGATTTGCACTTGAACGGGAGTGTAAATGTCCACATCTCCGTTTACTGCGCGGATGGACACAACTAGAGAATATCGAACCGTGCGCTCATACCGATGATGCGCGGGATTCTCTTTCCACCACCCGCCGATCGGGTAGACGCCGATCGCGGAGCGCTGCGCGAGTTCGGCCGCGGTACCTCGCCAAAAATCAGAATGGATGGAACCGGTGTCCCTAATCCTACCCAATGTCCAGTTGTCTGGCCCCGCGTCCATGGGTTCGACACCCTCTTCTTCAGCTGCTGCGGCGGCGTTGATGCGCTGGCGAAAAGCATCGACGGACTCAAGCGACCGTTTCACCGCAAACCGAAGCCCATGGGAAGGGTATCGGTGCCTGCGCAGCCAGCCGCGCTCGCCAGGATTAGGCTCGACGTAATACGAAAGGGTGACGCGCAGTTCGACCTCGGTCTCAGCTAGCTGCTCCAACTCGGTGCGCGGCCACGGAAATTGGTGGAGGTTCATGTGGCGGCTCTTGATCACGCCATCCTCATTGTCCTTCCACAGCGGCTGAATCTCGTCCTCCGCGATCAGCGTCAAGTCGTTTAGCGCACTGAACATAGCGCGATCGTAGCTGGGCACACCGTAACCGTATTGCCGAAGGATCGCACGCCTCTGCTGCTCTGATGTCGCCGCGTCAAACTGCTGTTTCATCACGGGTGTCCACTCGGCAGAGTGAATGATCAATGCCCGGACGGTCTCCGGCCAGCGGTTAGGCATGGCGGTCAGGATTCTGCCAGCCAGGTTTCCTGCCATCGCGGTTGCGGCACTGGTGTCACGGAAAATGTCAAAGTGCCGCGTCGTCGGATCGCGGTACGTTGTTAGCAGCCCGAGGTCGTCCGGACAATCGCATTGATCGCCGAGGGCTGCCCAGTTTCCACCTTCGAGCACGACATCCGGCTTGATCGGCCACTTCCTCTCCCACATCAGCGAGGTACGGCTCGTCGGCGACAGGCCTCCGACTGGGGCAATCGGCTCCCAGCCCTCATAGCCGGGATCGACGAGAGTAGTTTTCTCAGTGTATGCCCCAACCGTGATCGCGTTCCACGCCTGGGCTGGATTCTCAATCGATTCCGTTTGGTTCCGCGCGGGATAGTCTGCTTTCGAAAGGCCTTCCCGAATGTTCCCTGCGGAGATCAACACCAGCTTGGGTGTCGTCTCGACGCCGAAACACAGCTGATCGACGGCAGCCGACCAAGATGATGGGCGGCCGAGATTGGTTCCAAGATCACTGGTGACCGCCATGCACACGGCGCGGCGCCGGGCAGGAGCTTGCACCTCAGCACGTGCGATCGCTTCGCGGGTGATCGCACCATACAGCCTGGGTTGGTTTTCTCCATCGTCAGGCAGGATCTTCACGGATTCGAGCCGATGCGTCAACGGAACCGCTCCATTGCCAGCCATCAATGTCATCAAATCCCCGTAAAGTGCCGTACCAGCCATGTTCGTTCCGTGGCCCCGGCTGTCGCCGCCTTGCCATCCGGGATCGTACACGTGCACATCATCGGCGTCGAGAGCCGGAGCAAGCAGCGGATGTGCTTGCGTAACGCCTGTATCGAGAATGCAGACGGCAACGTCCTGGGTTTCGGGCCCGGTGAGGCGGCCAACGAGGTCTGTCGCCCACGCAGCCTGCTCGACGTTTGACCAACGAACAAAGAGAGCAGGCGTGTCCTTCGCGCGTCGCACTTCAGCGATGGCGTCGCTGTTCACGAATAGACGCGCGATCGTGATCTCGTTGCCGTAAACCAACCGGACTTCACGGTCGGGGAACAAGAGCCGCTGCTGTTGGATGGGAATCGCCAGGCGTGTGGCCACGGTGTCGAACGTGTCGGCATGTCCTTGCCTAATCCACACCTCCCACCAGATCCTTTGGCCGGCGGGCGGCAGCAACGCAGGGTCGTCGGTAAAGAGCGATCTCACGGCCGCGAGAGCGATGTTCTCGATACGCGCAACCAGAGCCTCGTTCTTCGGCTTGCCCTTCTTTGTGTGCTCAGATCGATACCCTTCGACCTTCTTCAGGAAGTGATCAGCGGCAGAATCGGGGACGAACACGGTCGCCACAGCCGGGCTTGTGTCTGATGATTGGCGCACAGAGACGAGTTCAATGTGCTTGACCCTGTTCTCAAGCAGTTCGATTGCATCTTCCGCGCCCGGCAGAATCTCAAAGTCGAGATACAATCCTGGCGTTCCAGCAGCGACGTTTGGGTCTCTCTCCTGCCGCCGCACTTCGCCGGCAGTGAATGCAGCGGCGAGGGCAATTCGAAGTGTCTCGGCGTGTCCAGCGCGGTCACGCTGCGGGAGTTTGTGAGCGCCAGCGCGGCGCTTGCTAGTGTATGGCTCCGCCTTGCCGCTTCCTCTTAGGTAGAGGTGCGGCAGGTCGCGCGGGAACTCGGGCATTTAGCGGGAGGCTGCCTTTCGCTCTTGAATTGCCGACAGAAGGGCTTCTGTTGTGATTCGGGTCGATCCGCTCAAGACGGCTTGCTTTGCCGCCTCTTCGCTGGCACGCGCCAGATCAGCGTGGCTTAAGCCAGTGGCGACCGGCAATATCTGCGACCATTCGACATCTCCCGCCTGGAACATCGCCAACTTGCGATGAAGGATATCCTTCACGACCTCCGAATCGGGGAGCTGGTACTCAATTACATCGTCAAAGCGCCGGAACAATGCCCGGTCCAGGAGGTCCGGGTGATTTGTTGCGGCGACGATCAGGCTCTGCGAAGTGTCCTTTTCGAGCAGTTGCAGAAACGAGTTCAGCACGCGGCGGATCTCGCCAACATCGTTCGGCTGATTGCGGTGCGCGCCGAGCGCATCGAACTCGTCGAAGAGATACACTCCTTGCGTCTGCCGGATGGCTTCGAAGACCGCCCGCAGCTTTGCCGCGGTCTCACCCATGAATTTGGTGATTAGGCCCTCGAGCATGATCGTGAACAGCGGCGCGTGCAACTCGCCGGCGAGCGCGGATGCTGTCATCGTCTTTCCGGTTCCAGGCGGTCCAATGAAGAGCAGCTTTCTACGGGGATTCAATCCGTGTTCGCGCAGCTTCTTTTGTTGGCGATGTTCGAGCAGGACGCGATTCAGCCGCTCTGCCAGGGAGGCGGGCAACGCCATATCACCGAGCCGGACACTGGGCGTTTGAACAGACAGCAGGTTGGCCAGTTCGCCACGAGGCTCTAGGACAATCAACTGGCCGGGACGGGTCTCGACCGCAGAGGCACGGCGCTTAGCTTCGTCGATCAGATCCCGCAACTGTTGCGCGATCGTGGCATGGCCCAGACGAGCTTCGTGAGCGGCTGCCTGCATGGCGACCGACAGGAATTCCCTGTCGTCGCCATCAAGATGGCTCCGCAACAGCGCGATCATGTGACGAGCGGCGCTCATAGCAGTAAACCCATTTGTGTCGGGAAACCGGCTCTCCGTCGCGGTAAGAGCCCTGCCGATACAAGATCATGATACGTCACTTCGCAGCTCCGCGATGAGCTTTCGCCGTGGCAACGGCGTGTGCGGAAGTGGCGCCGCATGTATAGGGAAACTCTTGTCTTCGTCTCCTGTTTCACGACACGGAGAGAACATCATGAGGTCGGAAACGACCGCACGCGTGCGCGATGCATGTGGCGTTCCGCGGGCCAGAAGACTGGGTCCGACGTGGGTCGAAACGCCAAAAGATCCGCTAACTGGGACCAAACTGGGACCAAAGCACAACGCGCTAAGTCTTTTGTTTTCAGTGAGTCATGTTCGTAAGTGATTGATCTGTCCGCCATGGCATGGAAGAGGTCGTGAGTTCGAATCTCACCAGGTCCACCAATTCAAACCCCAACCTGTTAAGAGTTCCTGCGGTTTACACCCCACATGAAGTGTGCCGTGCCAGACAGCAGACTGTTGGTGACGCGCGCATTTAGGTGGCAGAGTTGCCTGACGGTACTACGGCGGTGTTCGGCACCGGGACGCAGACGATCCATTCGCCCGACCGGACGGCCGCGGCCGCCGGTGCGGGGAGAGCGCAGGACAGGCGCTAATCCCTCGCCTCACCGTTTGGTCAAGTGTGGACGGATAATGGGACGAAGGAATTGATCGCATGACCATCGCTCGCGGCATCGAGCTTCCAGAAGTCGAGATCGCTGACATCTGCCGCCGCCACCAGGTGAAGGAGTTGTCCATCTTCGGGTCGGCCGTGCGCGGTCAGATGCGGCCCGACAGCGACATCGATTTTCTCGTGGATTTTCTGCCGGACGCTCGTCCCGGCTTGCTGGGTGTTGCGGCCATAATTCGTGAACTCAGCGCCCTGCTCGGCCGCCGCGTTGACGTCGCTGTCAAACCGGCGTTGAAGCCGCTCATCCGGCCCGGTGTGCTGGCCGAGGCGCGTCTGGTCTATGCGGCGTGATCAGCAGCGTCTGACCGACATCCTGGAAGCGTTGGATTGGATCGCGAAGGCGATCGCAGGACGGACCGAAGCCGGCTTCCTCGCTGACGAGACGCTCTATTATGCCGTCGCCCAGAAGCTCACGATTGTTGGTGAAGCCGTGGCGCGGCTCAGTCCCGCGATTACGACCCGGTACAACTCCGTGCCGTGGCCAGACATCGTTGCGCTGAGGAACATCCTGGTCCACGAGTACTTCGGCATCTACTGGCCGCTCGTCTGGCAAACCGCAACGGATCACGCCCCCGCTCTTCGCGCTCAAGTCGCGGAGATCCTGCGGACCGAGCTCTCCTGATACTTGTCGCGATTTCGCGACTTTTTGTCATTGACAGCACGAGGAAACGGACTCATACTCTTCCTATCGAAAAACGATGGGAAGAAGAGACGGCTTGAACAACGACGTGCTGCCGGGCACGCTTGAAATGCTGATCTTGAAAACCCTCACGCGCGGGCGGATGCACGGGTGGGGTATTGCGCAGCACATTCAGGAGGCTTCCGCCGACGTTCTTCAGGTCGGCGAAGGTTCGCTCTATCCGGCACTTCAACGCCTTCTAGTAAGCTGTCCCAGTGAAACATACAGCTACTTTCGAACGCCTTGTATGTGTGGCGCATAATCGAGAGTTGCTGCAGATCACCCGGGAAGAACGCGAAGAACTCCAACGCTGGGCACAATCCCGCACCTTACCGGCCGGGGATGTCTTCCGAGCGCGCTTGATTCTGGCGCTGGCAGAGGGTCTTTCCTACCGCGAGATCGAACGGTGTCTTGGGGCAGCACGCATGGCTGGTCTGCAGGGGCGGCACAAGGGCAGCGAACCCCGGACTGCGACCGCTGCAGTGCAAGCGCGCGTCATCAAGCGAGTTCAACAGGAGCCCGAGGATGGCAGCACGCATTGGTCTTGCCGCAAGTTGGCAACGGCGTTGGGACTGAGCAAGTCCACGGTACAGCGGATTCTGGCGCAAGCGAAACTGAAGCCCCACCGTCTGGACAGCTACATGGCCAGCAACGATCCGCAGTTCGAGGAGAAAGCGGCCGATATCATCGGACTGTACGTCAATCCACCCCAGCATGCAGCCGTCTTCTGCGTGGACGAGAAGACCGCCATTCAGGCGCTGGATCGACTCGATCCGGTTTTGCCGCTCTCACCGGGCCGGGCCGAGCGACACGGGTTCGAGTATTACCGCCACGGCACACTATCGCTCTATGCTGCACTCGACGTGAAAACCGGCAAGGTGGAGGGCAAGACGGCGAAGCGGCATACCAGCGAGGAGTTCATTGAGTTCATCGCCGCCCTGGTGCACAAGGCCCGCTGGGCGCGCGAGATCCACATCGTGCTCGACAACCTCTCCGCGCACAAGACCAAAGCAGTCCAGCAGTTCCTGAACGATCACCCGAAGGTGCGGTTTCACTTCACGCCGACCTACTCATCCTGGCTGAACCAGGTTTGAGATCTGGTTCAGCAAGATTCAGCGGGATGTAATTTCGCGTGGGGTATTCACTTCAGTGGCGGACCTGTCGCGCAAACTGATGAAGTACATCCGCGCATACGCGAAGACCGCTCGGCCATTCCGCTGGACCTATACTGATCCGAAACGACGAATCGGGTTGGGTGCAGGCTGAATGGGGCGCTTCGGACAACAACCGGCGGGCGCGCTATTACAGATTGACGGCTGCCGGCCAGCGCCAACTCCGTATTGAAGAACAGAGATACGAGAGGCTCATTAGCGCCATCGCTCGTGTGATGCAGCCGGTGTAAAGGAGACTCCATGAGCTTCCTCGGGAGGTTATGGCGCAGGTCGGCTTTTCTCCTACGGCGAAGCCAATTCGAGAGCGATTTCGAGGAGGAAGTCGAATTCCATCTCGCGATGAACGCACAAGCGAATCGCGACGCGGGAATGGCAGCCGATGAGGCAGTCTGGGCGGCTAAACGACAGTTCGGCAACGCCGCTCGCGCTGCGGAACTAAGCCGTGAGCAATGGGGTTGGCGGTTAGTGGACGAAGTTGGCCATGACCTGAAGTACGCGGTGCGCATCATGCGCCGCAGTCCGGGGTTTACCACGGTCACTGTTGGCACGCTCGCGCTCGGGATCGGAGCCGCTACCGCCGTTTTCAGTGTTGCTTACGGGGTTTGGCTGGCGCCGCTATCGTACGCGGATCCAGACCGGCTTGTGGATGTCAGCGTACAGCAATTGACCGGGCGACGGTTCGAGGCGGGCACCTCGCATCTCAACCTGCGTGATTGGAAGACACAGACAAATTCGTTCGAGGATTTTGCCGCGCACCAAGCCAGGCGCCAGGCGAACGTTCTAGGCGGCCCTCAACCGGAAGAACTGAACCCGCACCGGGTCTCGGCCAACTTGTTTCCATTACTTGGAATCAGGCCTCTATTTGGCCGGGGCTTCAGCCTGGAAGACGATCTGCCCGGAGGCCCGCGCTCCGCCCTCCTTGAGTACGAATACTGGCGCACCCGGTTCAACGGCGATCCGAAAATCCTGGGCAGGCGGCTCAAAATCGATGGAGAGTCATTCACGATCGTTGGTGTGATGCCGCGGGGGGTCCGGTTTCCGCCTCACTGGCCGGCGCCTTGGGGCCCGCCGATGTGGCTCTCGCTGAACCACCGCTCCGAGTTCGCGGCTCTTCGAGAGGCACACGATCTGTATGTGGTCGCTCGCCTCAAGCCCGGCGTCTCCCTCGATCACGCCCGATCCGAAATGGATGCAGTCATGGCGCGGCTCAGAACCGGCTACCCCAAAGAGAACAGCGGATGGGGTGCGAAGGTATCGCCTCTCAGCGAATCGCGGGTCATGGACGATATCCGCCCGGCATTGGTGTTATTGTCTGCGGCGGTGATGGTTCTGCTGCTCATCATGTGCGCAAATGTTGCCGTTATGCTCCTTGCTCGCGCGGCCGGCAGGGCGGGGGAGTTCGCCATCCGCCGGGCCCTGGGTGTTTCCGGCATGCGCCTTGCCCGCCAGTTACTGATCGAGTCGTTGCTGCTGGCGCTGATTGGAGGAGCAGCCGGGATCGGCATTGCAGCCTGTGCTTTGCCTCCGCTGAGAGCGCTACTGCCCCCCGGCATCCCGAGGGCGGAAGATATCGGCATCAACTCCGCGGTCCTGCTCTTTGCCGTGGGATGCTCACTTGCAACAGGGCTGCTGTTCGGCATCGTGACGGCGTTCCGGCTCCGCCGTGTGAGCCTCGATCAGGGACTAAGAGATGGGAGCCGGTCGATTACCAGGCGAAATCGCGGCGCTAAGGCATTGGCGGCGGCCGAAGTCGCTCTCGCGCTCGTATTGCTTGCGTCGGCGGGTGTGCTCGGCCAGAGCGTATACCGTCTCACTAACGTCGATCCCGGTTTCAGACGCGAAAATGTCCTCACGATGCGTCTTCTCCTTTCCCCAACTAAGCACCCGACAGGGCGCCACGTCGAGAACTTCCGGGAGGAGTTGCTTGCCCGCACATCCGCTCTTCCTGGAGTTCTCGGGGTCGGAACCGTCTCTGCTTTGCCGTTTGGGATCATCAGCCAAGGTACTAAATTCGCCATAGCGGGTCGTTCCGAGCCGGAGCTTTTTGCGCGCCTGGCGTATGTGAGCGGAGACTATCTGAGCGCTATCGGTATTCCCCTGCGCCGCGGACGCTACTTCGATACGTCCGATCGCAACGGCACGCCGCCGGTTGCAATTGTCAGCGAGTCGCTTGCCCGCCGGCACTGGCCTCAAGGCGACGCTCTTGGCGGGCGCATTCGGATATACGCAATCGGGGGCGCGGACTGGTTCAATGTCGCCGGCGTGGTGAAAGACATTCGCCACTTCAGACTCGCACAAGAGCCCGAGCCGGCCATATATATCCTCAACCGGCAGATCCCCGCATCCAGGCAGGACAGCGGGCTTTCACGACTGATCGTCCTGGTGGTTCGCACCGCTGGAGAAGCTTCGGCAATCGCGAAGCAGGCAAGGGCAATCGTCGCGGACATCGACAAAGACCAACCGATTGCGGACATGGCATCAATGCAGCAACTGGTTGCCAAAGACATCGCCGGTCCACGCCTGAATATGCTTCTCGTCGGCCTGTTTTCCGGCCTGGCGCTTGTGCTGGCGACTATCGGCGTGTTCGGCGTTGTCTCCTACACAGTCATGAGGAGAACAAACGAGATCGGAATTCGGGTCGCTCTGGGCGCTCGCCCGCGCGACGTGCTGCGAATGGTTGCCGTCGAGGCATTTTCGGTTGCCGGCGCAGGCCTGGTTCTTGGCTCGCTCGCGGTTTTGGCGACCTCACGCCTGCTCGTCAGGTTCGTGTACGGAGTGCAACCGGGTAATCCGACGATAGTGGCAGGAACTGGGGCGGTGCTCGCCGCAGCCGTCGTGGTTGCAAGTCTCGTGCCCGCTCGCAGGGCTGTGCGGGTGGATCCTGTCGCGGCGCTCAGGCACTAAACATCTCCCCCGATGCAGCCGATACGGCAGTAAGAGGGATATGGCCGAGACGAGAAGCCTTTTTCAATGGACCGAGGCGTACAGCGTGGACGATCCGGAGATCGACCGCCAGCACAAAAAGCTGTTCGGCTATGCCGACGATCTGCACCGGGCGATGCTGTCCGGTACGGGAAAGCAGATTCTTGAACGGCTTCTGGCCAATCTGGTCGCCTACACCCGAGAGCATTTCTCTCACGAAGAGCAGTTGATGGCTCGCATAGGCTATCCGGACCGTGACGCTCACGTTCGGGAGCACGTCGAACTCACCCGGCAGGTCACGGAGTTTCAGCAGCGATTCGCTTGCGGGCAGGTAGCCATGACGGTAGAAATCAGCCAGTTTCTATCGCAGTGGCTGAAGCACCATATCAGCACCGTCGACCGCCGGCTTTGCGCACAGCAGTAGCTACCCCGCCAGCCCCGGTACTCCGCCGAGCGTCGGGGCCAACCGGACGGCCCGGAGAACCGATTCCGCCACGGCTTCGGCGGCGGCGACTCCCAGGGCATTGATGTCGGCCTTACGGTCGCCTACCGAGAGGGCGATCGTGAGATCTCCATCCACCATCGTGTTCACGGGGCGGATGGCGCGCGCCATTCCGAGTTGGGCCTGCTGGGCGAGTTTGCGGGCTTCGATGCGGTCGAGCTTCGCGTTAGTCGCAACCACGACGAGAGTCGTGTTCTCGCGGCGCCCGAAGCTGAGGTGGCCGCCGCGCTTTAGCTGAGCCGCCGTATCCGCGAAATCCTGACTCTGCGGCGACCGGCGCGCGCCCGCGACGATCTTGCCCGTCTCCGGATCGATGATGTCGCCGAACGCGTTAACAGCCGCGAGCGCGGAAACCTGCACACCGGCGTATACGCCTTCAAGCGGCACTGTGGCTGATCCGATGCCGGATTTCATCGCCCGCGACATGCCGAAGAGTTTGCCCACAGTGGCTCCCGTGCCGGCGCCGACCGCGCCCTCCTTCACCGGACCGGGAGTCGCGGCGGCTGCCGCGGCCTCGCCCATCTCGCGGGTGGGGCGCACATTCGGTTTGCCGATTCCGAGGTCGTAGAGTATCGCGCAAGGCACGATAGGCACTTTGGCCGCACCCGTCTCGAAACCAATTCCCTTTTGCTCGAGATAACGCCGGACCCCCGAGGCGGACTCGACGCCGAAAGCGCTGCCACCGGCGAGAACCACTGCGTGGACCCGGTTTGCGACGTGGCCCGGGTCCAGCACCGAGAATTCTTCCGTTCCGGTTGCAGAGCCGCGGAGGTCGGCGCCGGCGACCGCGCCGCTTTCGCAAAGGATCACCGTGCAGCCCGTCAGAGCTTCGTAGTCGGACACGTGGCCGACGCGCAGTCCGGCGATGTCGGTTAACCCATTCACGTATTAAACTCGCAACCTGTATGTTACCATCGGGATACGGGGAGAGAGAGACGGATTGCTCGAGATTCTGAAGTATCCCGTCGCCGCCGTGCAGGAATTCTATGTGCTCGCCGGGCGGGCATTACGGAACATAGTGCGCGGGCCGCACTACGCGGCTGACATCTTCCTCCAGATGGACATCATCGGAGTGGGCAGCCTACCAATCGTCATCATGACAGGGTTCTTCAGCGGAGCCGTTATGGCGATGCAGATGGCCAAAGCACTTTCGCAATACGGCGCCGTGGGGCAGACCGGGCAGGTGGTGGCGATTACCCTGGTGCGGGAACTCGGACCGGCATTGACGTCTTTGATGGTTGCGGGGCGGAACGCTTCGGGGATGGCCAGCGAGTTGGGGTCCATGAAAGTTACCGAGCAGATCGACGCCATGAGAGCGTTGGGTACGGATCCCATTCAGAAGCTGGTGACCCCCCGGTTGATCGCAACGTGTACGGTGCTGCCGCTGCTCACGATCATCGCGGATTTTGTTGGGATTTTCGGCGGCTTCATCATCGCGTATTTCGTGCTGAACCAGGCGGCGACGCAGTATTGGAGTAACGCGTGGCAAGCCCTGGGTTACAGCGACATCGCTCAGGGCCTGATCAAACCATTTGTGTTCGCGTTTGCAATTGCATTGGTGGGCTGCTATTTCGGTCTCAGTACGACCGGCGGCACGCAGGGAGTGGGCCGCTCCACGACTCAGGCGGTGGTGGTTTCTTCGGTCATGATCTTCTTCCTGACCTTCTTCATCACCAGGATTTTTGTAAGCTTGTAGCTCCGGGATGTCTGATGATCAGGGCCAATCCGTCCTGCGGTTCGAACACGTGACAGTCGCATTCGATGAAGTGAAAGCGCTGAACGACGTATCTTTCGAGGTGCTTTCGGGTGAGTCGCTGGTGGTGTTTGGCGCGGCGGGAAGCGGCAAGACAACTCTGCTCAAGACCGCACTCGGCCTGCTGAAACCCGTCTCCGGGCGCGTGTATTTGTTCGGCCAGGACATTACGGACCTGCGCGAGCACGAGTTGTTTTCGATCCGGAGCAATATCGGCGTGCTGTTCCAGGAGGGCGGCCTGTTCGATTCCTTAACGATCGAGGAGAACGTGAGTTATCCGCTCGCGAACCTGAAGGGGGTCAACTACACACCCGATGAAATGCGGGAGCGATCCGAGGAGGCGCTCCGGTTCGTTGAACTGGAACATACGCTGGAAAAGTTTCCGAGCGAGTTGTCAGGTGGCATGCGGAGGCGGGTCGGCATTGCCCGGGCGGCTGTAACAGAGCCGCGCCTGTTGCTATACGACTCCCCGACCGCCGGGCTGGATCCGATCACCGCGTTCACGATTGTCGCTCTGATCGTAAAGCAACGCGATTTGCGGAAGGCTGCAACCGTGATGGTGACTCACCGCTTTCAGGACGGACACTTTCTTGCCACATCGCGGTACAACCCCGCGACAGAGCAGATCGAGCAAGGCGGTGAACAGGACCGCGGCATCGCGACGGCTTTTCTGGTCCTGCGTGAAGGCCAGCTGGTATTTCAAGGGTCGCTGGCCGAGTTATATGCGTCGCGGGACCCGTATGTGGGGAAGTTCGTAAAGCGCGAAGATTGAATTTATGCCAGCAGCCAAAAAGGTCCGGTGGGCGCAGTTGCGAGTAGGCGTGATGGCGACGGTGGCCATGATCATCCTTGCGGTGCTGATCTGGCTGTTCACGTCTCAGAAGCCCATCTGGCAAACTCACGTTCCGCTTTATACCTACATGCGCGATTCGGCGGCATTGTCAAAGGGCGCGCCGGTCCGGCTGAACGGAATTCTGGTCGGCAGCGTGAGCGGAGTGGAGCTCTCGGGTTTGAAAGAGCGGAACAAGGTCGTGCGCATCGTCATGCAGGTACAGCACGGCAAGCTCAGGGAAATCCCGATCGATTCGATTGCGGGAATCAGCGCCGAGAACGTGCTCGGGACGAAGTACATCAACATCGTTCAGGGCACGAGCACGCAAACGGTCCAGCCCGGGGGCGCGCTGGCGAGCGAGCCGCCTACGGAAATCTCAGACCTGGTGAAAAAAGGATTCGACCTGTTCGATGCGACGCAAGCCATCCTGAACAGGGTCGACAAGATTGTCAGCCAGGTCGAGGCCGGGCAGGGCAATGTCGGCAAGTTCCTGAGCGACGAGGAATTTTACCGCCGGCTTGTGGCGACCGTGGCGGAATTGCAGAAGCTCACCTCGACACTGACGAGCGGCAAAGGGACGCTCGGAAGATTGCTCAACGATGAGACCCTGTACAATCAGACCAGCGATAGCGTCACGCGCCTGAATTCGCTCCTTCAGGGGTTGCAGAAAGGGCAGGGCACCGCCGGACAATTCCTGCAGAACCCGGGTCTGTACGACGACGCGCGCGCCAGTGTGAAGGAGTTGCGCACTCTGATCGATGGGCTGAACGCGGGCAAAGGCACCGCCGGGAAGCTGCTCAAGGACGAGGCGGCGTATCAACAGATCCAACAGACCCTGACCAAGCTAAACCACACGATGGACCGCCTGAATTCGGGTCAGGGCACGCTGGGCCAGTTGATTGTGAATCCTCAGCTCTACAATTCCGTCCAGGGGCTCACGACGGAGCTGAATGGGTTGGTGAGGGATATTCGCACGAACCCGAAGAAGTACCTGAGCATCAAGCTCGGCCTGTTCTGAGCAGATGCCGAAGAGTCTGATCGTTAACGCGGACGATTTCGGGTTCACGACCGACGTGAACGCGGGCATTGTGGAGGCGTTCGGCCGCGGAATCCTCAGGGCCACCACCTTGATGGCCAACGGCGGGGCGTTCGCGGACGCAGTCGCGCTGGCGCGAGAGACTCCAGGGCTGGATGTCGGATGTCATCTCGTGCTGGTCCAGGGTGACTCGGTTGCGCGGCCCGGGACAAGCCTGCCGAGCACGGTGGCGGAACTGATCCGCGCACTTGCGCTGCGCCGCATCGATCCCTACGAGGAACTTCGCGCGCAGGTGCGGCGAATCGCCGGGACCGGGCTGCAACTCTCGCATCTCGATACCCACAAGCATACGCACCTGTTGCCGCCGGTCCTCGACGCAGTGGCGCGCCTCTCGGAGGAGTTCCGGATTCCCTGGGTGCGGCGGCCGTTCGATTTCCCGTTGCGGGGCGGCGCGCCGGCGCCGTGGTCCGTTCGGGCCACAAGCCGCGGCCTGGCGCTGCTCAGGCGCCGCTTCCACGCCGTGCTGGCACGGAACGGGTGCCGCACGACGGATTACTTCGCGGGCTTCCAGATCACGGGCCGTTTCCGGACGCGCGAACTCCTGGAGTTGATACCGCAATTGCCCGAGGGCACGACAGAACTGATGTGCCACCCGGGCCACTGCACGGCGGAACTCCAGGCAGCGCGCACGAGGCTCAAGGAAAGCCGCGAAGCCGAACTGGAGGCGCTCTGCGCGCCTGAAGTGCGGGAGGCCATTGAGCGGGCGGGAGTTCGAATCACGAGTTACCGGGAGTTGGCGTAAGCGGCACGGGTCTCGGGTGCAACGAACCAGACGCTCGCAGAGGTGATCCAGCGGCGTCCTGATACCCGGCCTGCTCGGCTATCGCGCAGCCCACGCATCCTGTACCCACCGCGGTGGCTCGGGTTCTCCCTTCGGCTGCATCCCCTTGGTAATTGACCAACGATGAATCCAGGAGAACCCGCTGCGGCCGGCATATGCATCGGGGAGACGGTACGCCTCGTCAGCGAGCGCTTGATCCAGTGAGACGAACGTGTAGCCGCGCCTGCGGAACATGGCGAGGAGATCAGGTATCAGGTCCGCGTTGAGTTCGCTGGCGTGCAGCAGCAGGATCTGGGGAATCTCGCGACCAACGACCTCGACGGAACGCTTTTCGAAGAATGTGACAATGGATTCCATGTAGGGCACGTATTCCCGCCGGACGCGCTCACGGTATTGCGGCTTGCTGTACAGTGCCGCGTATATGTAGTCGGAGTTGTCGAGGGTAACCGGAGCCACGCGGTATCCATGGCTGTCCAGAAATTGCTGCATCCCTCTCTTGATGTCCTGTGTCGGGCCGGTGAACAGGAACGGGTGGCGGTAGTAACGAAGCGTCCTTCCACGGCTGGCCAGGGCCGCACGGAGCATTGGCTCGCCCTTTACGATGTCTGCCGTGTACTCGTCGAGCGGGACGTTGTTGTTGATGTTGAGATGCGAGTACGAATGGTTCCCGAGGTCGGCGCCGAAATTGAGCCAGAGGTCGAGGATCTGCCTGAGGCCCTCAGGGCCGAATTCAACCTGACGCCCCTCGTTGAAAAAGCCCACGACCGGGATCTTCTGGTCGCGGAAGGGTCGCAGGAGGCGCTCGGACATGGCGCGGATGTCCGCCAGGCTGCGCGAACCGCCGTCGCCGCCGCGCGGAAGGTCGTCAAACGTGATCGCAACTTGCCGGCCCGCGGCCGTCAGATGCGTTACCGTACACACCAGAAACACGAACAGCAGTCTCATGTTCAATTGGATACCTCCATCAATGTGTCAGTCCGAACGGAGCGTCCTCATTGGATCCAGGTGCGCGACGCGGCGGGCTGGAAAGTAGGCGGCCATCAACGTCGTGATGGTGAGCAAGGCACTGATCAAAGCGAGCGTTGCTGGGTCACCGGGCGCGACGCCATACAGTAGCCGCACAAACAGCCTGCCACAGAGGACCGTGACTGGAAGGCCGACAGCTATTCCCAGGATCAGCAGCGAGAACACATGGTATAGCATAAGCAGCGTGATGCCGTTTGCCGTGCTGCCCAGCGCCACGCGGATTGCCATCTCCTTCGAGCGCGTCGCAGCCGTGTAGGAGACGACGCCGTACACGCCGATGACGGCTAGGGCGAGGGAGAACAGTGAGAAGGCGCCAAGGAGCAGCGCGGTTGACCGCGGACGCGCCACAACGCCACCAATCACGCGGTCCATGGTTTGCAGGTTTGCGATGGGCTGCTGTGGATCAAGGGCGAAGATCGCCTTCTCGATCGGACGCGCCAGCGACTCGGGAGCGACTGTGCTCTTCACGACGAACGTGCCACTCAGCCAGGGACGTTGCGTATGCGAAATATAGAACTCAGCGTTCGGGCTGGGGTTGTTCAGCGAGGTCTGCACATTGCGCACGATGCCGACGATCTCGCAAGTGACGGGCACAGTTGAGTAAGTCACACGCCTCCCCAGAGCCCGGCTGGCGTCGCCGAAGAAGCGGCGGGCAAAGGCGTCGCTCACGACCATAACGGGCACCGATCGCGCGGTGTCGCGTTCGCTGAAGAGCCTTCCTCGCGTTAGCGGAATCCCCATCGACTCGAAGTAGCCGGGGCTCACGATGCGCCCCTTGGCCAACAACGGGTGGGATTTGTCCTGTGGAATCCCTTCGGGCGCGACGACAAACTGGGTGCCGCTGGACGCGAGATGGAGCGGGTGCACCAGGCCCGCGTGGATGACCCCGGGGACTGCGCGGATGTGGGACAGCAGTGCATCCTGAAACCGGTACCGTGCGTCTTTGTCATACGCGGCAGCCGGGAGTGTTAGCTCGAAAGTCAGGACGTGGTCGGCCCGAATGCCGTCGGCTGAATTCCGCATACGCAGGAAGCTTTGAAACAGGAGGGCCGAGACTCCGAGGAGTGCGATCGAGATGCTCAGTTCGGCGAGTACAAGGGCGCTCCTGATTCGGGTATCCGAACGGTTTGTCCGGGTCCAGCGCGCGCCGCTCGCGATGGCGCTGCGGCCGTTTCTCGCGCACCGAAGGGCAGGCGCAATCGCGAAGGCGAGTCCGGCCGCAGTGGATAGGGCGAACGTGTAAGCCATCAAGTAGCCGTCCAGCGTGACAGGCCCTCGGAACGGCAGATCGGAACCACCGAAGGAATCCAAGAGATGGAGCCCTGTGCTCGCGACCGGCAAGGCGAGGAATCCACCGGCCAGAGCGAGCAGCAGACTTTCAATCATCAACTGCCGGAATATGCGGGCGCGCGAGCCGCCGAGTGCCATGCGGGTGCTGATCTCGGCTTGCCTTGCGGTGCTCCGGGCCAGCAGCAGGTTGGCGATATTTGCGCATGCGATGAGCAAGAGGCTGACGACTCCACCCCAGACTACGACCAGGTTCAGACGGACGTTGCCGGTAATTGCTTCGTCGAGCGACTCGACCCACAATTCGCTACCGTCCCTTTTCCGGTCGAAAGTGCCGCGGCCCGAATCGGTCCAAAGCAGAGCGAGCCTTTGGTTGGCCTGCCCGATGGCGATCCCGGGGCGGAGGCGGCCGATCATGGTCAGGATGCCCGCGCCTCGCTGAATACTCTCCCGGCTGAACGTAGTACAGTCGGAGAGCCGCGGTAGCCACAAGTCAAATCGCTCGCCGATGATGCCAGTGCCCCTGGGTAGAACTCCGACCACCATCAGAGCCCTTCCGTCCGCCAGAATGGCGCGCCCGACGATTCCCGGGTCCCCGTGGTACCGGCGCTGCCAGAGGTCGTACCCGAGGACTGCGACCAGCGCGCCGCCCGGACTGTCCTCATCCGCTAGGAAGAAGCGGCCCAGTAGCGGCTGGACTCCGAGGAGCGGAAAGAGGTTCGCCGAGATCCGAGAGGCGGGAACCTGCTCCGGTGTGGACAGGTCCGAGAGATTCGCCCGCTCCAAGGTGTAGGCGGCGAGCCCGGAGAAGACGGATGACTCCTCCCGAAGCGCCATGAAGCCCGGAAGGGAGTACGCGTTCCGAACAGTGACGAGCTGTTCGGGTGCCTGGTACGGCAAGGGCCGCAGCAGCACGGAATTGACCACCGAGAAAACTGCTGTGTTCCCGCCTACTGCGACGGCGAAAGTCAGGATGACTCCGAGCGCAAACGCTGGGGCCTTCGACAGCACCCGCAAGGCATACCGTAGGTCTTGCCAGATCGTATCAGTCCAGCCGAAGATGGCCTCGCGGCACAACTCCTTCTGCTGCAGAACGCCCCCGAATGTCCGCCGGGCTTCGCATGCCGCCTGCTGTACGGGCATGCCCGCCTGCCGGTTCGCATGCTCCTGCATGGCCAGGTGGAACGCGATCTCGTCATCAAGATCCTGTTCAACCCGCTTCCGGCGCATCAGGGCCCGGATCAGTGAAGGAATGCGGTAAAGCCACCGCCATCGATCGTGCATCGCTTAGATCTCACCCAATCGCAGGACCGCGCTGATGGCCGTAGAGAGCCGCTCCCAATTGGCCGCCTCGCTAGCCAGGTGAGCCCGCCCGCGGCGGGTGAGCGCGTAGTACTTGGCACGTTTTCCCAGCTCGCTGGTCTTCCATTCAGCGGCAATCCATCCACCCTGCTCCAGTTTGTGCAACGCCGGGTAGAGCGAACCGATGCTCACCCCTAACACGTCACCGGAGACCTGCTGCAGCCGCTGGCTGATCGCCCAGCCGTGCAGGGGCTCCAAGGACACAATCTTGAGGATCAAGAGATCCAGCGTGCCCTGTACGAGATCTGAAGGCCTGCTCATAGCTATGCTATCGGTTTCCGATAGCATAGCACGCCCGCATCGCGCGGCGTTCTACATTTACGACCGGTGCCGACAGGCTTTCTTTCTGGTGAACATTGCCGCCCCGCCGTGATATGGCGGGTATCGGCTGAGGAGTTCGAGCCCGTGGCCCAGGTATTCGGGCTACAGGCTCTAGCCCAGGCTTAGCCTGCCACCGAATCCACCGAAGTAAGGCGTCCTCCGGCGGAGGTGAAATCGGCGAGCACCCGGGCCGCAGCGGCTTCGTCGATGTGTTGAATGGCGTCCTTTACGAGTTCGATCGGTTTGCCGGTCGCCCGCAGGCCCGCAAGCGCCGAGGCGACGCAGTACTCCGTCACCACGCCGTAGACCACATAGCGGTCACCATTCAGCGACTCCAGCACGCGCGAAAGGTTTGTTTCGCTGAACACATCGATAGTGCGCTTTTCGACAATGATCTGTTGCGCGCCCTTCAACATCAGCGCGGCGGGCTTCTGCTGGCCCTGCGTGCCGGCTATGCAGTGCGGCGGCCACACCCTGAACTCGAGATCGTCCTCCGCATGTGCGTCCATCGTTGAGACTACCGGGATTCCGTGCTCCGCCGCGTAGCGGTTCAGCCGGACCAGCGCGGGCAGGAGGCGCTCCGCTCCTGGCACGTACAACGCGCCGGCCGGGAACAGAAAATCGATCTGAGTGTCGATATCGAGGAAAACGGTCTTCATCTGGTCGTCTCTTCCACTCCCATTTTGACCGATGAAAGGAGCGCCATCAGCCCGCGACTGTACTCGACGGGGCGGGGCTGATCGGTGCGGATGTGTGCGAGCGACTCAGAGGCGTGAGTGCGGGCGGACTTGGGATCGGGCAGGGGATCGACCAGTCTGCCGCGGAGCATTACGGGACGCAGCAGCGTTTGAACGTCCGCCCCGGGAAAGGATTCCTCGGCGAGACCGACGACATCGCGATCCGGGTGGCGGAAGATCTGCTTGGCGCCGGGCAGCGTGATTTTGTCCTCACTGAGTTTGGCGGTGTAGCGCTTGCCGCCTCCGCTTTCCGTTTCCACCATTTTGTAAATGGCGCTCAGCGCCGGCGCGTCCGCCGAAGTGGCCAGTTCGGTACCCACCCCGAAGCCATCAATCGGCGCGCCTGCCGCTACGAGATCCGCGATCTTGTGCTCGTCGAGGTCGCCGCTCGCCATGATTCGCGCTTCGCGGAGGCCCGCATCATCGAGAATACGCCGAACCGCACGGGAGAGCGCGACGAGGTCGCCGCTATCGAGGCGAACGCCCCAGAGCGGCGGCCCCAGCGACGCGGCTTTGCGAGCGCCCTCAATCGTGTCGAAAGTATCGATCAGGTAAATCGTATTGGGGCCCAGCAAATTCTGGAGTTGGCGGTCAGCTTCGAGCTCGCTGGGAAAAGCCAGCACCCAGGAATGCGCCGCGGTGCCGTAGACCGGGATGCCGTAGCGGAAACCGGTCAGGGTGTTGCTCGTGCCCGCGCAGCCGCCAATGTAAGCGGCGCGGCCGGCCAGCACGCCCGCCTCGGGACTGTGCGCGCGGCGTGTGCCGAACTCGACTACCGGGCGGCCGGCGGCCGCCGCGACAACCCGCGCTGCCTTCGAAGCGATCAGCGTTTGGAAGCTGATCATCGCGAGCAGCCAGGTTTCAGGAAGTTGCGCCTCGATCAGCGGGGCGCGCACTGTGAGGACAGGCTCGCCCGCAAACAGCGGCGTGCCCTCGGGAACCGCGAACAGATCGCCGGTGAACTGCAAACCGCGCAATGCATCGAAGAAGCCGGGCGAGACGCGTGCGAACTGCGGCAGAGATCTCAGGTACTCGATTTCGTCGTAAGTGAACCGCAGGCCGAGCAGATAATCGACTGCCTGGGCTAAGCCGGCCGCAAGGACGAAACTGCGATTCGGAGGCAGCCGGCGGATGGAGAGCTCGAACGTTGCGGTCTGGTGGGAGATGCCGGCTTCGAAGTAGCCGGCAGCCATCGTCAGTTCGTAAAGGTCTGTCAGCAGCCCGTTCATAATAAGGCGGGGCCGCGCCCGCCCTACTTTTTGGCCGGAGCGGCTTCTTTCATGCCCGCAACCGCTTTCTGGATTTCCTCCACCACCTTAGCATCCAACTGGTAGAGGCTGGACTCGTTTTCGCGCCGGGCGATCCACTCGCTGCCGGATTTTGCAATTGCAACCTTCTCCACGCGTTTGCCGTCGTTGGAGGTTACGGTGAACTCGAGCGCCGGCGCGGCGAAGCCTGTTTCGGGGAACTTCGCAGCGGAGAGATCGCGCAGCTTGTCGATCAGCGTCTGAATGGAAGTCGAGTCCATCTGCTTGCCGGCCGCCATCCACTTCTCGCCGGACTTCTGATAGACCGCCTGCTTCGCGCCGTCCCGGACCTCCAACTTGGTCGGGTCGTTCCAGCCGAAGTCGAAGACCTTCTTGTTGCGGAAGTCGTCCAGGCCCTTGTCGAGGCCGTCGCCGGCGTCGCTCCCAAGCTTGTAGATGCCTTCGACCGCGGTGCTCTTGGCGTAGTAGTTTTTGTCCTTGTCCCGGCGGACTTGCAACTGCTGCGTGCCTGCGGCATCCGTGACCTTCGCGACGGCGACCTGAGTGCCGGAAGCGAACGCGGCAGCTGCCTTCTTCAGGTCCTCGGGCGAAGCGGTGAGGTCCATCTTCGCGTCCTTGAGCTTGCGAATCAGTTCCTCGACGAGCCCTCCGTCCGCGCGAAGGGGCTTCGGCTTCAGGATCTGCCACTCATTCTGGTTGTTTTTGCCGAATTCGACCGACTGGCCTTTTGCGTCGAGATCGACGCGCGTAAGCTTATCGGAATCGAACGTCAGCAGGCGTTTGTCGCGCAGGTCGTTGGAGTTCTTGTCGATACTGGTCTTGCTGTAGCTCGCGATGGTGAATACCCGCGGATCGCCCTGAAGCCCGGCGAAGAAGCCGTTGCCGGTTGGCGTCTCATCGCCAATGAGCACCTGCCGGCTCTTACCGTCCTTCTGAGTAACCACGACTTCCATCGAAGGCTTGGTGAGGCCATAGGAGGAGAGGTCCGTTGCCTTCTCTTCCACCACGCGGTCGGAGGCCAGCGAGGCGAGCGAAGAGACGACCGAATTCATCGTCTCCTGATCGGCGGGCAGTGGCTTCGGAGCCGTGATCTCCCACTTTCCCGCTTTCTTCTCAAGAACCGTCGTCTCGCCCGCCGCCTTGCGGATCTCAACCTTTTGGAGTTGATCCTCCGGCATATCGAGGATCTTGGGAGGAGCGTCGGCCGCCGGCTTGGCCGCCCGCTCCTTCTCAGCTTTGTTCGACCACCATATGCCGCCGGCGAGCGCGGCCAGCACGACGGTGGCGATCAGCAAACCGCGCATCCGCATCGCTTATCTCCTCTTCCACCACACGCCGGCGCCGCCGAGAATCACGAGCAGCGGCAGGCCGATAACGCTCGAATAGAACACGGTGCTCATCTGCGCGCGGGTCAGCGAAAGGCGCCGGTCCTGCGGCTCCTTCGGACGAATCGCGATGAGGTCTTCGTCGGACGACAGCCAGTTCATCATATTGAGGAAGAGGTCGCGGTTGCCGACAGAACGCGCCGGCAGGAAACTGTTGCCTGCCCAACTGGAACTGCCGACCACAACGAACCGCCCCTGGTTGTTCTCCTTGCCGGTGTTGTAGGTGCCGGCGGCGGCCAGGGTGAACGGTCCCTTCTTGTCCTTCTTCGGGTCGAGTTCGATGGCCGGCGAATTCAGGCGCGTGGTGGCGAAGCTGTTATCCGACGTTTGGAAGAGTTTCTCGACCGTGGTCTTGTCGGCGGACTTGGTGTCCATCGAGCGGACCAGCGGGAAGATGGTCGCCGTGCCCTTCATGTCGCGCACGATCGGCTGCGGTTCGTAGTTGGACACGAGCGGAACCTCGGGGCCGAGGCCGAACAACTGGCCGACGCCGCTGGTGTCGAGGACGAGGTCGTTGTTCAACGTGACGCCCCAGCCGGAGAGCACCTTCAGCAGTTCGGCATTGTCCGCCGTCTCCTGGCGGCCCATCTTGAGCGCGGGGTCCACCATGACCAGCGCGCGGCCGCCGTTCTCGACGTGGGTCTTTATGGCAGCGATCTGGGGCGGCAGGTAATCCTTCGTGGGGCCCGCGACGATCAGCACCGTGCAGTCCTTGGGGACTTCGGCTTTCTCGAGGAGTGAAATCGTTTGCGTCTTGTAATTGTTCTTCTCGAGAATCTCCTTCATCTGCGAGTAGCCGGAGCGGGCTGTGTCGTCGAGCGAGTGCTCGCCCGAGCCCGATACCAGGCAGGCAGTGCGTTCGCCGGTTTTCAACGCGCGGATCAGAGCGCCGGTCAACTCTTCCTCAGTCAGGCTCTTCGCCTCTTCGCGCTTGGCGCCGGCTTCGATGAAGATCGCGCCTTCGGTGCGGACGCCCATGGCACGGGCAAGCTGCGGCTTCTTGTACGGGTCGACGTACTCGGTGTGCAGCCTGGTGGAAAGATTGTCGTAGCGATCGAGCAGGTCGCGCGCGCGTCCGAATTCGGACGTGCGATCGAAGTAGTAGACCTTCACATCCTGCTTCAGGCCTTTCACTACCTTTTCGGTCTGGCCGGAAAGGCTGAACTTCTTGTTGGCCGTCGAATCAAACGACTTGTTGTACCGGTTGGCGAGGAAATTGGCGCCGCCGAGAACGGCGAGGATCACCGCGATGTAAAAGGCCGCGTAGGCCGTGTATTTCGTTTGTCGCGCTTTGAGCCATTCGAATTTCATGGATTAAGCCCTCCAGCGCAGCGATTCCATTGATCGCGCGGTCAGAAATAGTCCGAAGAAGATCATCGAAACGTAGAAGACGATGTCCTTGGTGTCGAGAACGCCCTTGGCGAACGTCTCGAAGTGCGTCACCACGGATATGTACGAGAGCACCTTTGCCCACCCTGAGGTGTCATACGCAGTTACCCAATCGAACACCCACAGCAGCAGGCAGACGGCAAACGTGCCGCCGACCGCGATAATCTGGTTGCGCGTCAGCGTCGAGATAAATGTGCCGACCGCGAGCAGGCACCCGCCCTGGAGCAGCAGCCCGAGATAGCCGACCAAAATGGGCTTCCAGTCCGGCTTGCCGTACGCGAACAGGTACGTCAGGTTAACCGCTGAGATCGCCAGGATCGACGCATACAGCGTGAGCGCCGAAAGCCACTTCGCCACGATCATCTCGTAGTCGCGCACGGGCGAGGTCATCAGCAGTTCGATGGTGCCGGTCCGTTTCTCTTCGGCGAACAGGCGCATCGTGATCATCGGGATGATGAACAGCCCGATGACGCTGACGTTCATGAGCAGCGGCCGGATGATCCATTCATTCATGTCCATCGGCGTGCCCTGGCCCATCATCATCGATTGCATGCTGCGGCTGACGAAAATGGCCGTGGCCGCGTAAAAGAAATACCCGAAGATGACGGCGAAAAACGCCATCAGCAGATAAGCAATCCAGGACGAGTAATAGCCCTTCAGTTCCTTGCGATAGAGAACCCAGATATTCTTCATTCCGCACCTCCGGCGACCGCGGTTTCCGTATCCGAGCTGGTAAGTTGGAGAAAGACGTCTTCCAGGCTCATCGCCACCGGGCGCATTTCATTCAGATTCCAGCCGGCTTCGACAACCGCCCGCGCCAGGTCGCCCCGGATGGCGCGCTTCTGCAGGCTCTCCACCTCAAACGTTGCGCGCTGGCCTTTGTCGTCTTTCAGGATCACGCGGCTCACGCCAGAGACCTGCTCGAGACGGCGCTGCGCGTCCGCGGTATCAAGCCCTCCGTCACGCGATTCGATCTCGACTGCCACCGATTCGGCGCCACGAAGGCGGTGCGTAAGGTTCTCGACTGTATCGGTGGCCGCCAGTTTGCCCTTGCTGATAATGATCACCTGCTCGCAGGTCTGTTCGACCTCGGGCAGTATGTGGGTGCTGAGGATGATGGTGTGGTCACCGGCCTTCGCCAGATCCTTAATAAGTTCGCGCGTCTCGATGATCTGCTTGGGATCGAGACCGGCGGTGGGCTCGTCGAGGATCAGCACGTCGGGGTTGTGAATGATCGCCTGGGCGAGTCCGACGCGCTGCCGGTAGCCTTTGGAAAGATGGCTGATGAGCTTCGCGCGGACGTCTCCGATGGAGCAGCGCCCGCAAACCTCATCTACGCGGCGGGCCAGGTCCGATTTGGGAACGCCCTTGAGCCTGCCGACGAACGACAGGAATTCGGAAACTTCCATTTCCGGGTAGAGCGGCGGAGTTTCGGGTAGATAGCCGATGCGCTTTTTGACCTCGAACGGCTCATCGAGAACGTCGAAACCGGCCATGGTGGCTTTGCCGGAGGTGGGAGGCAGGAAGCAGGTGAGGACCCGCATAGTGGTGGTTTTCCCGGCGCCGTTCGGCCCCAGGAATCCAACGATCTGCCCCTTCTCCACGGCGAAGGAAATATTATCTACGGCGACAGTTCGGCCGTATCGCTTGGTTAAACCTTCAACTTTGATCATCGGAGTAGCCAGCAAGAAAAACTACGAAACATACCGAGTGGTGAATCACTTGCAGAAACCTTCATGATAAGGACCACGCAAACCATTGTCAAATTGAAAGTTCCCCGTTTGGGACCACCCTAAAACCAGCCGCCCGATATTTAGACTACAAGCCCATGATCTGGTAACCGGAATCGACATAGAGGACGTTCCCTGTGACGCCCCGCCCCAGGTCGCTGGCGAGAAAAACAGCGGCGCCCGCAACCTCGGAGGGTTCGGTGTTCCGGCGAAGCGGCGCGCGTTGGGCCACAAAGTCGAGGATGGTCGAAAAGTCCTTAATTGCGCGAGCGGACGCGGTCTTGATCGGGCCGGCCGAAATGGCGTTAACGCGGATACCCCGCGGCCCGAGGTCGTTTGCCAGATAGCGCATCGCGGCCTCCAGACCCGCCTTTGCCACGCCCATCACGTTATAGTTCTGTATGACCCGTACGGACCCGATGTAGGTAAGGGTAGTAATGGAACCACCCTCCGTCATCAGCGGCGCGCAGGCGCGTGCCACCGCCACGAGCGAATAAGCGCTGACATCGTTGGCAAGCAGGTAGCCGTCGCGCGACGTTTCGAGGAAAGGACGTGCCAGGTCCTCGCGGTTCGCGAAGGCAATACTGTGGACAACGGCGTCCAGGCGCCCCGGTTCGGACCGCAAGGTCTCGGTCAAGGCTTCAAGCTCATGGTCTTTGGAAACATCACAGGCGAGCACGCGGCTGGCGCCGAGCTCAGCGCCCACGGATTCCACCGCGTCGCGCTGCCGATCGCCCTGGTAAGTAAGGATGAGCGAGGCGCCTTCGCGCCGGTAAGCCTCGGCAATCGCATAAGCCAGGCTCCACTTGTTCGCTACCCCAAGCACCAGGGCGCACTTGCCCTCCAGAAGATTGGACATGAAGAACTTATTTTAACTTACAGTCGGCGGGCTTGGAAAAAGCGCTGAAGCGGTTCGAGGCAGTCCACCGCGAGCACTCCCTCGACGACCTCGACACGGTGGCTGAGCAATTCCGAGTCGGCGATCCGGAACTTGCTGCGGACGCCGCCGAACCGCAGGTCGCGAGCGCCGAATACCAACCGGCGGATGCGGGCCGCCACGAGCGCGCCCGCGCACATCACACACGGCTCGAGCGTGACGTACAGCGTGGCGTTCTCCAGGCGGTAGTTGCCGAGTGCGGCGGCAGCCTGCCGGAGCGCGAGGATCTCAGCATGTGCCGTCGGGTCGGCAAGACGAATCGGCGAGTTGCTGCCTCGGCCTACGATCTCGCCGCCCGATTCAATGATCGCGCCGACCGGGACCTCGCCCGCCTCCGCCGCTTCTCGCGCGAGGCTTAAGGCCTCCCGCATCAGTTCTTCGTCCGTCATCCCGGCTAGTGTACAACTACTGCTCTTGTGGGGGGAGCGGATGCTATAATGCGGCGAAAGCGAGAGAGCGTTTGCAGGATCTGAAGTCCGACGGCATCGAATCCGCCCTCGCCCGGCTGGCGGAATCGGAAGAGCGGACCGCGCGCATGCTCCGCAAGCTCGCGGCGGAGCAGAGCCGTTTCGATGACCGGCTGCTCGCCATTGAACACGGGCTGTTTTTCCGCCTGATGCGGGCTCTTGGCGGCCCCCTGCTTCGCTTGATCGGCGCTGCGCGACGGGGTCCCGATCCTGACGCCGAATACCGATTCTGGCTGTCCGGGCAACGTGAGGTGGCGTGCGTCCAGGATGGGCTCGCGTATCAGCCAGTGTTTACACTGCTGCTTTCACTCGATGGCGTGTGGGGACAGGATGCCGAGAGGACGCTGGCCTCGATACGGAATCAGACCTACAGTTCGTGGAAGCTTCGCATCGCAACCGGCACTGCCTCGGAATCGCTCGGGCAACTCGAACCCCTTGGCGACGATTCGCGCATAGACGTAGAAGACATCACGTTCGAGCAGGCGATAGATGCGGAGCGGGAATCGAGCCAGGGCGGCTACGTGATGATTGTGCGAGCCGGTGACCTGCTCGCGCCATCGGCACTGGCCGGGATGGCGGCCGCGATGCAGGACCGGTGTGCCGACGTGGTTTACACCGACGAAGACTCGATCGGGCCGGACGGCCGACGGCGCGCTCCGGTTTTCAAGCCGGACTGGTCGCCGGATCTGCTGGCGCGCTGCATGTACCTTGGAGGAGCGCTGGCATTTTCCCGGGCCGCGCTTGCGGACAACGGGTGGCTATCCAAGGACTACGGGTCTCAATGCGAATACGATGCCGCGTTGCGCCTGGCAGAAGCCGGCGCAAGGTTTCGGCACGTGCCCCGGGTTCTCTATCATCGAGGCCCGGCGCCGCCGCGGGACGAGCGTGAGGCCGGACGCCGTGCGCTGCTTGCCGCTGTGCGCCGCAGGGGATGGCAGGCCGACGTTGCCGACGGGCCGTTTCCCCTGACTTATCGCGTATTCCGCAGGCCTGCCGGCACTCCGCTCGTGAGCATCGTCGTTTGTTCGCGAACGCCGAAGCTCGTGCGGGGTCTGCTGAAAAAGCTGGGATCACGGACGGCGTACCAGAACTACGAAATCATCCTTGTCGAGCATAATGTTCGAGTTCCGGACGATCTCCTGAGGAGCCGAAGGCCGATCAGCCGCGTACCGTACGAGGGATCGTTCAATTTCTCCCGGATGAATAATCTCGGGGTTCAAGCCGCGCACGGTGAGATTCTCGTGTTCCTGAACGACGATGTGGAGCCGCTCGATTCGGACTGGCTGGAGTGTCTGCTTACCGAGGCGCAGCGGCCGTCCAACGGAGCGGTCGGAGCGCGGCTTCTGTATCCTTCCGGGACGATACAGCATGCGGGAGTGGCGATTGGAATTCTGGATGGCGCCGGCCATCCTGGCCGCGGGCAACTCAACCCGCCATTTTGGAAGTGGGCGCACCTGACGCGGAACGCAACGGCCGTGACGGGCGCGTGCATGGCGGTCCGGCGCGCCGTGTTCGAAGAGGTGGGCGGCTTCGACGAGGCCTTTCCGTCCAATTACAGCGACGTCGATTTCTGCCTGCGGTTGCGCGAGGCGGGATATGAGGTGGTCTATCAGGCCGAGGCCGCTCTCCGCCACTACGAGGCGAGATCGCGCCAGGCTGTGGTGCGCTACGTGGAACGGGAGCGGTTTTTCGCGCGGTGGCAGACAGTGCTGAGTGGAGGCGATCCGTTCTATAGTCCCAGTCTGACCCGGGACCGGGACGACGTTTCGTTACGCGCAGCCGGTGACGAGTGAGGGCACGACGAGTGAGACCATAGCACACCCGCCGTCAGCGCTGCTAAACTACAGAGGTAACGCGGTACTGACGTAAAAACTTACTCCCCGGTCGTCTAATGGTAGGACAGCGGCCTTTGGAGCCGTGAATCGTGGTTCGAATCCATGCCGGGGAGCCAAATACCTTCCTAATCAATCACTTACGGACGCGGTTTGACCGACTGTACCGATCATCGATACAAAGCGCCACAACGCCAGTTGCGCGGTGCAGCGCAGCCGGCTTCCGGTGGCCAAGCGCCGCTTCTGGATGAACTGTGAGTGCCCCATCTGGATCGTCGGCCGGCTGCCGGGCGGCGAACTCGTGCCGCGGCAATCCACCGGATGCACGGACCTCAAAGACGCCGAAGCCTTCCGCGCCGCGCACATCGCGCAGTTCGCGAAAGCGGCCAAGGTCGGGGTTGCTCACGGACCCACGATAGCGGATTGCGTCGAGAAGTACATTGAGACGCGGCGGTCCGAGCTCGGCAACCGAACGGTCGCGCAGCACCAGCGCGTCCTCGATCGGCTCATCGCGTTCTGCAAAGCCAGGAAAGTCGTCGGAATGGGAGATCTGACCGTCGATCTCCTGGAGACCTTCAAGACGAGGGGACTCCTGGCCGGGTCCAACCGATCGAGCGCCTGAATAACTGTCTTTTCGTCCACACGGAACACCGCCGCGTGCCGGGGCGGGTTCAGATACAGACCGATGATGTCGGCCGCCTTGCGCTCGAAATCGGGATCGTTGCTGGCCATGTACCGCTCCAAGCGGTGCGGCTTCACGCCCGCGCTGTGCCAGATCCTCTGTACCGTGTTCGGTTGGCTTCCGCCGGGTGGCCTCCAGGACCTTCGCCTGCAAAGCCGGCGTAATCGCCGATGGCTTCTGTCCGGGGTGCCGGATCTCAAGCAACCCAGCGATCCGTTGCGCCAGGAAGCGGCCCTTCCAGCGGGAGATGGTGGGCGCGGTGGTGTCGAGCCGTTCCTGAATCGTTCGGTATGGCGCCCCATCGGCAAGGACCAACCGGGCGCGGAACACATCCGGCTGGGAGCGTGCGCGATTGCGTCATCTGCTCCAGTTCGAGTCGTTCCTCTGCTGTCAGCACGAGCGCACTTGCGTTCAGAGGCCGAGCAGGTTCAGTGCGAAGGCGCCTGTGCTACCGCGGCTGCGAAAAATTCCGTCACCAGGGGGTGGTGCGTGCAGCCGAGGATCGCGCAGTCGGGAGCGCCGGTTGTCTGTTAGCTCACGTATTGTTCAACACTGCTGCTGAATCTAGCGAAGCGCCACCACCGACGCCGTATTGCAGGCGAGGATCACATTCTTGCACTCGGGAGTGCATGGGCCGTTCCGGGCGCGCGTCCATAAGAGACAATCTCATCCGAATACCGTGATATGCTGGCCTCGTCAAAATGCTCATCCGCGCCGGTTGCTTGTTCTCTCTCAGCGTCGGTATCGCACTCGCATCGACGGGTATCGACCTGGTCCAGGCTGGACTCAATTCCTTTTATGTCCGCGCTGCGAATGCGTCGGTGGGCAGTCAACCCGGACCGCTTCGGATTTTCAGCCAGTCGGTGATCTCCGGACTGGTCGCGCGGTGGAACGGCCGCGACCGGCCGACGCGAATCATCGGCCAGAACGAACTCGAGATCGATCTGACCGCGGAAGATCTCGAACGGCCCAGTCTGGCCGAGATTACGCTGTACGATCCTCGGACCGGGATTCTGCTTCCAGGCCAGGCGCAGTTCCCGATCGGGTACGATGTGGTCCCGGCAGGCGTTCTGTACGACACCGAACGCAAGCGCTTCTATCTCACCACTCCCGCCGACTCGAAGAACACGTTATTCCCCCCGAACAGCTTGATCTGGATCGACCCCGAGCGTGGAACGCTGGGAACCCCGCTCAGCGTCGGGCCGAATCCCGGGCTGATGGCTCTATCCGGTGACGGCAAGGCGCTGTATGTGGTCATCGAGGGCAACGGGACCGTACAGCGCATCGATCCCGATCTCTGGGCATCGGTGTCGGAATTTCGTTTCCGGAGTACCGGCGGCTTCTACGGCGAGGAAATGACAGGGATCGCCGTCATGCCGGGAAATCCGGGCGTCGTGGCGCTAAGCTATCATCCGGATCCCAGGTCGTCGGGGAGTGAGCTTGCGGTTTTCGACAACGGCGTAAAGCGCGCCCGCACCGTGCCGGACTACGCATCGAGAAACGCTCTGCTATTCTCGCCCGACGGTAGCCGCCTGTTCGCGGGCTCGGCCTGTTCGAACAATTGCGGCTCGACGATCTCCCGCTACTCGATCGACGCCGGCGGATTCGCCTCCACCAAGCCCGATCAAATTCAGGGAACCGCGCCGGTTACGATTCGAGACGGCGTCCTGTTCACCTACGGCGGGACGCTTGTCGATATCGAGTCCCTCGCCACTCTCGGGAATCTCGGCATGTCCGGCGGGATAGCGGTGGATTTCGAGCGCGGCCGAATCCTTGCCGTGAACTACCTGACAACCTCGGACAGCGACTATCCCGAATTCCTACAGGCATTCGACCTCGCCACTCTCTACCCGTTAGGCTCTCACCAGACCGGCACGGTGCACTACTTCGCTCCACCGTCCTACAGGCTTTATCGTTGGGGTTCGGACGGCCTTGCCTACGCCAGTCAGAGCCGGTTTTATGTCTTTCGCACTCCGCTTGCGGGACCGGCGCCCCACACCACCGCCAAAGCGGTCGTAAATTCGGCCAGCGGCAAAACCGGCGCAATCGCGCCGGGCGAGATCGTTAGCATCTACGGCCAGAACCTCGGGCCGGAGCAGCCGCCCGCTCTCCTTTTCGACCGGCACGGGCATCTGCCGGCATCGCTGGGCAACGTGCAGGTATGGTTCGATCAGGCGCCCGGAACCGTCATCTATGCTTCGGCCGGCCAGCTCAACGTAGTCGCGCCCTTCGGTCTCGAGCCTGGAAAGCGCGTGCTGATGCAGGTGTGGAATTACGGAATTCCCTCGGCGCAGATTCCGCTCGATGTCGTGGCCGCGACCCCGGGCATCTACACTCAGAACGCCTCCGGAAAGGGACTCGCCTCTGTCGTCGTTTACCCGGGAGGTTCGCAGAATACCGCAGCGGCGCCGGGCGACACTGTGGCGCTGTTTGCAACGGGAGGCGGTCCGTCGCCGCGGTCCGCCGACGGCGTTCTGGCATGGACGGCGGAGGAGCTGATCAACTCCGTCGCCGCCTTCGTGGGCGGCCAGCGCGCTGAGATTCTATATGCGGGCGCGTGTCCCACTCTTGTCCACGGAGTCTTTCAGGTCAACATCCGGATTCCCGACGGCACGCCGCCGGGTAGCCAACCGGTCCGGCTGGAGATTGCAGGTCAGGAGAGTCCTTCGGAGGTGAACATTGCGATTCGTTAGCGTTCTGGTCTTCGCCTGTGGCGCACTGGCTGCCCGCGACGTTTCCTTCGAACCCAACAAGGGGCAGGCCGGAAAGACGTACGCCTTCGTGGGCCGGGCGTCGAGCACCGCGTTCGCTCTGAACGCGGATGGATTTGCCGTTGCCGGGCGCGGACGGCAGAGCGTATCGGTGTTGTTGGAAGGCTCCCGCCGTGGGGCCCGCGCTGTGCCCGAGCAGCCGCTTCCAGGCGTCCGGCATTACGTGAGAGGAAGCGATCCGCGCGGCTGGCTCTGGAACATACCAGCGTACAGCCGCGTTCGCTTTCGCGAGGTCCAACCGGGCATCGACGTCGTCTACGGCGGGCGCGACAAAGAGCTGGAACTCAATTTCGAGCTGGCGCCCGGAGCCGAGCCCCGGAACATCCGCCTGAGGTTCTCCGGCGAGGTGCGGCTTTCTAGGGATGGCGACCTGCTGGCCGGAGGTTCGCGGTTCCGCAGGCCCGAAGCATGGCAGGAGCGCGAGGGACGCAGGACTCGGGTGCCGGTCGCGTTCGCCCGGATCGATTCCCGCCGCGTGGCTTTCCGGCTTGGGACTTACGACCGGCGGCTGCCGCTCACGATCGACCCGGTGATCGAGTTCGCTACCTATCTGGGAGGGTCGGACGATGAAGGCGACACCCGCGTCGCGGCCGCCGCGGATGGCGGCATTCTGGTTGCCGGCACGACCGCGTCTGTGGACTTCCCCGAAGCGCAGTTCTCCGGCGCGCCATTCAACCGTCCAATTCAGATGCTCTCGTCCGACGCCTACATCGCGAAGGTGACCGGGGACGCGTCCGCAATTCAGTGGGCGCTCTTTTTCGGAGGCTCCGCTGGCGACGCTGTCGATGCGCTGGAGACCGACGGCCGCGGCGGAGTCTATTTGCTGGGCCACACGTCGTCGACGAACCTGCCGGTTACACAGGGCGCGTTCAAGACACACATCCATTCCTCGCTCTCGGACTTGTTCGTTGCGAAGTTCGATGCGGAGTCGGGGCGTCTTCTTTACTCCACCTATCTCAACGTCCACCCGCTATCCGGCGCGCGACTCACTGTGGATCGTCTCGGCAGCGCGTATGTCGGCTGCGTGACGGATCGTACGGCCTCGACGACGCTCGGCGCCTTCCGGACCTCTCCTTCCTCGGATTACGGCGGTTCGTACGTCCTTCGGCTCAATCCGGCGGGCTCAGCCCCCATCTACGCGACTTATTTCGACCTCGGCTCGACCACCGTGATGCGGGCAGATTCGGACGGCAGTCTCCTTGTCGGCGGTTCCACGAAGGTGCGTCCTTTCCCCAGCGTGAACCCGATCCCGGGGCAGCAACTGCCCGAATCCGCCTTCGAGGGTGGATACATCGCGCGGCTCAACGCGGGGGGGACGGCAACGCCATTTGCCAGCATCCTCACGGGCAGCGGCCGGTACGGCGGCGTGCTGGACTTGCGCATCGAACCGGGCGGCAACATCCACGTGCTGGGCTATGCATCGGGCCGCGATTTCGATCAAGTGAACCCGCTGAAGCTCGAATCTTCTACTCCCACCGAGCCTGACAGTAATTACGATTCGTCACCCTTCCTCGTGAAACTGGCTCCGGAAGGGAGCCGATTCCTGCAATCCACTTATTTCAGAACCGCGGAGTACACGCGACCGGACGGTCAGCCTTACAATCCCGACCAGCATCTCGTGCTGCTTCGGAACGGCGTTCCCTGCATTGTGGGGGTGGGACGGCCGCCGCTTACCCAGACCCCAGGCGCGCTGCTGCCGGTACTGAACTACCCTGTCGGAACGTCGCTGGTCTGTGTCGACGATGCGCAGCAGGGACTCGCGCTGAAGACGTGGCTGCCCTACCCCGGAGGTTCCTATCTGGCGGTCGCGCTCGCGCCGGACGAGAGTCTCATATTCGCGGGCACGACCTCCAGCCTGAGCACGACGCCGGGAGTCTTTCAGCCGCGGCCCGGCGGACGGCCTCCCGAACCCAATGTGTACGTGAGGACCCTCGGCTACGACGCGTTCCTGCTGCGGCTGTCGCTGACGAATCCGCGCCCCCGAGTGGATGCCGTCGAACCGCAGACCGTGTTGAAGGACGGATGGAGCGGCGTCGAGTTGCAGCTCCTGGGATCCGGCTTCGCTTACGGCGCTCGCGTGGAACTGGATGGCAAGCCCGTCGACAGCAGCGTCAAAGCCTGGGACCGGATCACGGCCAACATACCCCTCTTGCAGCAGCCTGTCGGACCTGCGCGGATCACGGTTTCCCTCCCCGGTCCCGGCGGCGGGGTCTCCGATCCACGCGCCATCAACATTGTGAACGCCGCGCCCACGGACATCTACGTCACGCCAACGTCGGTGGTTGCCGGGTCCGGGGAAACCAAGGTGGCCGTGATGGCGACGGGGCTCGGCCCGGATTCCGTAATGCGGTGGAACGGCCAGGTCCGTGCCGCGCGCTACGTCGAGCGTACCGGGTCCACAAGGGGGTACTTCGATCTCATTTTGCCCGCCGCGGAACTGAGCCAGCCGTCGGTCTCGGAGATTACGATTACCAACCCGCCTCCCGGCGGGGGCACGTCTCCTATCGCCCGCTTCGTCGTGGCGCGGGCTGCCGGCAATCCAATTCCTAGCCTTGCGGCGCCGTCTATTCTCGCGCTCGACGGTCCCGGCGAGGTCGGGCCGTCGCTTACGTTCTCGGGGTCGGGGCTAACCGAAAATACCAAGGCGTATTGGGACGGACAACTGGTCCCCTCACGGTATTCAGCACCGGGCAGGATCCTGATCGATCCGCCCGCTCGCGATCTCGTCAGCCCGGGAGTCCACCAACTGTACGTCACGGAGGGCGGATTCAACTCCGACACGATCTGGGTCGCGCTGTCCAGAACCGCCTCCGGCCCGACTGTGGCCGACCTTGCGAGACGGCGGCTGTACGCGCTGAACGCAAGCGACCTTAACCTTCCGTCGGACCTGCTGGTATTCGACCTGGACCGGCTCGAACCCATCGCAAAAATCGAGGCGGGCCTGCGGGCGGCCGCGATCGACGTGTCGAGCGACGGAGCCTATGTTTACGTCCTGGTTCCGCCGGCGAAAGTGCGCAGGTACAACGCCGAGTCCGGCGCGTTCGATCGCGAATACGATCTGGCCCAAAGCAGCCCGCTGCCGCCCGCGACCACCACGGTTGAGGGATTGCGCTGCCTGCCGGGAGCGCCGCCGTCGTTCATCGCACTCCTGTCCCAGGGCAACACGAGGTGGTTGGCAATCTTCGATGATGGCGCGCCGCGCGGGACCAATTCACTCGATATGGGACTTGCCGGCGGCCCGCCCCCGGCGTTCGTGACGCAGTCCCACGCGATCATGGTCCCCGGCCCGCTTCAATCGAGCTACGTCGAATACGACGGAACCGGCATCACCGGCGGCAGTATGACGCAGGACCGGGAAACGCCCGGCGTAGTCCGGGACAACGGTCTGACGTACCTGCGCGATGGCCAGCGTATTCTGGCGCTGAGTTTCCTCTCGCTGACTTCGGGGACGACGCGCCCCGCGCTCGCAGCCGATCCGGACAAGCGCAGGGTCTATGTCATCGAAACAGACGGCTCCGGACAGAACACGGTTCAGGTTTCGGCATTCGATCTCGACACGCTGGAACGGCAGGTGATTGCCGGCTGGCGTCAACAGATATGGAGTGGGGACGGTTCCTCGCCAGTGAAGACGTTCCAACTCACCGGCCCGGACCAGGCCTTTGTCCAGATTGGATCCTCGCTCCTTCTCGTTCCCCTAAACACAAGGTGACTGATTATGCGACGACTTGCTCTCGCAGTGCTGGCGGCAGCTCTGACCGGATCTCCTTCCGCGCTGGCGAAGGCGGCCAAAGTAGATGCTCTCGCGCGGCTGCCGCTCGTTTTCGAACCCGCTCCCGCATCGCCCGGCTCGGGAGTGCGGTTCGCGGCGCGGATGCCGGGCTTCGCCGCCGGCATCACGGCACAGGGGCCGCTGCTTCGGCTCCGGAACGGCTCGGGGCAGGATGCCGTCGTCTCACTCACGTTTCCGGGCTCGCCCGGTTGCGAAGCGCTGGAAGGAACGGACCCCGCGCCAGGAATCAGCAACTACTTCCGCGGACGCGATCCACGGGGATGGCGCATCGGCGTGCAACACTTTTCGCGCGTGTCTTGCCGCGCGGCGTACCCCGGCGTGGACATTGTCTACTACGGAGCCGGCAAGCGGCTCGAATACGACTTCCGAGTGAGCCCGGGGGCCAACCCCGGCCGGATCCTTATGCGCTACCGGGGCGCGGACCGGATTCGGATCGACGAGAAGGGGGACCTGGTCATCGCGACGCCCGCCGGAGAGATAGTGCAGCGGCGCCCCTTGGCATGGCAGCAGACGGCGGACGGAAGGCGGCAGGTCTCCGTAAGGTACGTCCGTTCCACTGCGCGCGAGATCGGCCTCTCGCTCGGGACCTACGCCCCCGGGTTGCCGCTCGTCATCGATCCGGTGGTCGAGTATGCCACTTACCTTGGCGGCGTCGGCGAAGAAAGCGTGGCGGGCGTGGGCTTCGATGCAGCAGGCAACACGATTGTTGCGGGCAGCACGATGGCCGCTGACTTCCCGGTCACGGCCGGCGCGGTAAGTTCGACGCGTTCCGGGGCAAGGGATGTGTTCGTCGCCAAGATCAACCGCACCGGAATGGCTCTGTTGTATTCGACCTTTATCGGCGGGAGTTCGACCTCTGAATACTCGGACACCGCCACGGCCCTCGCCGTGGATGAGGAGGGAACCGCAGTCGTAGTCGGACAAGCCTATTCATTCGATTTTCCGACTACGCAGGGGGCCTGGCAGGCCACTGGTTACACATTCGCGCTGAAACTCGACTCTTCCGGGAGCCGCCTGATTTACTCGACTTTCCTCTCCACACCAGGGGCTTCTTTCTTGCCGAATGCGGTTGCGGTTCGGCGAGGTACTGCCTATATCGGCGGCAGCACCTCGTCGGTGGCGGCCTACGGAACACCGGGCGCTTTTCAGCGCGACTACGGCGGCGGGGCCACCGATGGGATGCTGCTCGCGTTGGATGCCGCCGGTTCGCGCGCATTGTTCATCACGCTGCTGGGCGGGACCGATAACGATTATATAGACCAACTCGCCATCGACTCCGCGGACAACATCGTAGTCGCAGGTTACTCCACCTCGCCAAACTTCCCTGCCGTAGGCGGCGTGCGGCCACCCGAGGAAGGCACGACGCGGACGTTTGTCGCGAAATTCAATCCGTCGGCGAGTTCGTTGTTGTTGTCGGTTCCGCTGCACGCGACCCAATGGGTTGGCATAACGGGATTGGCACTGGACCCAACGGGGAACGTCATTGTATCCGGCAGCACATCGGACCTGGCCCCGTTCAGCCAGCTCAAGGAGCCGGTGTGGCTCGACCCCATCGGCCAGCATCCGTCCTGCTGCGGTTTCATGATGAAACTGGCCGCCGACGGCTCGTCCGTTCAGGCCGTCGCGCTTTCGAAGCCGGCGTTCGGCCCCATCGCATCGGGCAGCGATGGATTCCTGTATGGAATCGCGACGACGACTCCCGACTACGTCAGCGGCGGACGGCCCGCGGGGAATACCGGCGGTTTCGTGCTGGCCAAGATATCGCCCGCGTTGGATCGCCTGGTCTTTTCGGCGCCTGTCCTCAGCTATGGCCTCGCGACACAACTGGCCGTCGATTCGTTGGGTTCGGTCCATATCGGGACCCAGACCAACTATTCGAACATGACTGTCACGCCGGGCGCAGTCCAGCCGAAGTTCGGCGATCAGCCCCGATGGGATAACCGTTACCCCGTGGACGCCTTCGTGGCCCGCGTGAACCTCTCGGAGTTTCGCGAAACGAACTTCTTCGTACCGGCGACCCAGTTCACGCTCAAATACCGGATCGGCGATCCGGAACCTGCGCCAACAGTCCTTCCCATCGCCTTTTCGGGAGAGCCGCTCACCATCACTGCGACGACAGACGTTCCGGGCTTGCAGGCGTCGATCGCAGGCCAACCCGCCTCGCTTCAAGTGAGGGTTCTGCCCTCGGCCGTCACTCCCGGCAAATTCAACGGGACCGTGACAATCCAGGCATGGGGTCAACCGGCATTGTCCCTCCCGATTTCGACTTCTCTCGAGGTCCTGGACCGGCCGACCTTCACGCTCGGCGCCAACCAGCTTGACGTGCAGTCGCAAGAGGGGCTTGCTGAGACGCGGAAGACGGTGTCAATTACCACCGACTTTCATGGCCAGTACAATCAATTTCAGGTCAAGTCCGATCAGTCCTGGCTCTGGGGCTACGCTTCGACCGGGGAATTGACAGTGGTTGCGAACCCAATGAAAGCGGGATCGTACACGGGCAAGCTGACGGTTTCCCTGAATGGGGTTCCCAACAGCGAACAGGTCGTGACGGTCAACTACACTGTACTCCCCCCGCCCACGATGACGCTCTCGAGAAAAGAGGTTTGGATGCGGGCCCAGGTCGGGCAACCGCCGCCTCCGCCGGAGGTCGTTCACGTTACGAGCAGCACCCCGGACTTTCCGCTCGAGGTCTTCACCGGCACCCATCCCTCGTTCTTCAAGATCACGGCAACCAGGAACAAGGCGCCGGCTGATATTGTGTTTACGGCCGATCTCACCGGTCTGACGCCGGGCATCTGGTCCGCTGTGACTTCTGTCAATCTTGCGGGTCAGCCCCGGCAGGAGATCACTTGGCGCTTCGCGGCGAGCACCAGCGCGCCGCTCGATGTCAATCCGGCGGAGATCACATATTCCTACAAGCGCGGGTGGTCAAACCCATATCCGCCCACAATCACTTTGACGGGGAGCGAGGACCTCGACTTCACATTCTCGACGGACCAGCCCTGGGTTTCGGCATACGCTTCCTCCGTGCGAACTCCCGCCGCGATCAACCTGTCCTTTTCGGCCGGGACTCTCCCGGAGGGCAAGTATCAGGGCAATCTCGTCATCAGAGTTCCTTCCCGTAACATCACCCGAACTGTGCCAATCACCTTCAAAGTGAACGATATACCCAAGATTGTCTTCAGTCCCGCCCAGGTGAACTTCAAGTATCGAATTGGCGACCCCGCTCCACCGCCGCAGGTTGTCAAGGTGACCAGCACGACAGCGCTCCCCGGCGGTTTCACACTGGCGGCGTTCAGTTTCAATTCCTGGCTCGATATGAAGCCGCTCTGGGGGGTCCCGCCCGTTGACCTCACGCTTTCGCTCAACCTAGACAAGGTTACGGCGGGCCTCCACTCCGGAACGGTGTCCATCCGGCCGGACTATGGCACGACGGGCGGCGGCGACATCAAAGTCACACTCGATGCGGCGCCCCCCGTGGCTGTCCCGCCCGTTCTGAATGCCATTGTGAACGCTGCGAGCTACGCGGGCGGCGAGATCGCGCCCGGCCAGATGGTCGCGGTTTTCGGCACGGGTCTGGGTCCGCAGGACCTCGCCGGCTTTTCCCTTCAGGACGGCCGGTTCGCAACTTCCGTCGCCGGAACCCGCGTGCTCTTCGGTGGCGTGGCGTCTCCTGTGATCTATTCCTCGGCCGGGCAGGCCGCAGTCATTGTTCCCTACGGCCTGGCGGGCAAAACGCGCACCGATGTGGTGGCCGAGTATAACGGGTTGAAGAGCCAGCCCGCGCTGCTGTCGGTGGCGCCTGCCGCGCCGGGCCTGTTTACGGCGGACGCTTCCGGGAAGGGGCAGGGCGCGATCCTGAACTTCATCGAACCCGCGGGCACGGTGGAATACAACTCGCCCTCGTTACCGGCGACCCGCGGCTCGATCGCTATGTTCTACGCGACTGGCGAGGGAGTGCTGAGACCGCCGCAGGCGGATGGCACGATCACCGGCGAGGCGCTGTCAAGCCCCGTGCTGCCGGTGCGCGTTCGCATCGGTGGGATGGAAGCGGAGGTGCTCTACTCCGGCACTTCGCCGTCGCTCGTAGCAGGCCTGATGCAGATCAACGTCCGCATCCCCGCCGGCGCACCCACCGGCCCGGCAGTCTCCGTGGAGCTCCAGGTAGGCGACTACGCCGCACAGACGGGCGTGACCATGGCTATCAAGTAATCGATCGAGAGGCGGCCGCGCGTAACTTGATGCCGCATTCCTCCTGAAGTACAAAGGACGCCGCATCAATGAGGGCCGTTCGTGTGTGCGCTCTTCGGAACTATCACAAGTTCGCGTGGGGAGCCGCTCATCGAACGGAAGTGCATCCTGCGCCGGATCGTGCCGCCGCAACCTTGCCGTTTGCTCTATTGAGCCATATCGAAAACGACGGGGGCGCGCTCTTCCGCGCCGTTTGCGAGCAGGACCTGGAAGGGATCGTCGCGAAATTGAAGAACGGGACGTGCAGCGAGCCGAGTTCGTGGATCGAGGTTAAGAATCCGCACTACTCGCAGGCAGTCGGGCGACACGAGAGATTCGACCGCATGAAAGCGAGAACAGCGGCGAACGGATCGAAGTGAAGGTCGCCATTTACGCGCCGCCTTCAGCAGCGGAGAGCGTCCGAATCCGGGTCAAGGTGACGCGTTGCCAGTCGTACGCGGAGACGAGATAGTGTGACGCAAGACTCATAAGCCGGGTTCCTGTCTCATCTGCGCGGCAGACTTCTCGTGTTCGATATCGAGCACCTTGAGCAGGTCGGCGATCAGCCGCTGGCGCGCCTGTCTGCGACTCATCGAGACAAACTACCGGACAATAGTTTCCAGATTCGAAACCTTGCCAACCGCGCCGAGTGGAAAAGAGAGCGGCAGGAGCAGGCCCGGAACATTGCTTCAGCTAAGGCGAATAATCGCCCGCGACCTACACGGCTTGCCATCGCGGGCCGTGCAACAGGCTAGCAGGCTGGCTTGTCTTCGAATCCCTCGAATGTGTCGCGTACAATGCCTTCGATCAAGGCGACTTCATCGTCCCGTAACGCCTTGAACTCATGCTCGCGGCGGTTCTTGGGCGGAGCGCCTTTGTTCTTGCGAATGAACATGACCAGGTTCCCGGCGAGACGATCCGGCATCTCGACCGCATGATCCTGTGGATTGCCTCGTCATGCTGGCGCAGGTACTCGATCTCATGGGGCCAATCATCCTCAACCGTCCGCCGCACGCACGAATAGAGGAACTCGGCTTCCTCGGTGCAGTCGAAATAGCGGTAGAGGTCGCCAGTGTCGTTGAGAGGCCCGCCAGCTTCTACATCCGATGTGAATGCCAGCAGGTTCACCACGGGTGCGTCGAGCCGCCACCGTGAGCCGCTCGATTGTCGAGTTGATCCAGAAAAGACTCAGGTTCATATTCGCAACCAACGGGAACCAATGCCAGCAAAAGCTGTGATCGTGGACGAAGACCGGACGTTCGTGAGCCAACTTCAGGCGATTCTTACCGCAGCGGGCCACACGGCATTTGTGGGTCGAGACGAGGGGGGCGGACCTTCGAGCGGCTCCGCGAGCGTGTTGACGTTGCCATTATCGACTTCGTGGTTCCGGGCACGACCGGGCCAGAACTGATTGGAACTCCGAACGGCACTTTTCCGCCATCGAGAGGCGAATACACTGTCACCGATCAGTTGCGAGCTCATTCGGAGTAGTCGCTGTTCTCGGGAATGGGGAGCCGAGCCGCAGCCGCAAGGGAGCGGTTTGGCTAGCGGGCACACCCTGTGATCCTCATGGTCTGCGGGCCACCAAAGGTGATGTAAATCCCGGCCCCTACAGGAACACGCGAGTCTTCGTAGGGGCCACGCATGCGTGGCCCGTGGCCGACTCTTCAACTGAGAGGATTTTCATATGATACGCTCCACAAGGTGTGTTGCGGCGGCGGTGGCCACGCCGTAGACGAGGTGGGCTCCGAGCGTCTCGGCATGCAGCCCGGCTGGGAAGGCTCTCGGCCCTTCGGCGAGCCCGAGCAGCGGTATGGCGATTTCATCGCCAATGAGCCACAGGGCCGCGCCGTACGCGAGCCCTCCGGGGATATTGACCTTCCCGGCACGGCCGTGCAGGAGACCGTACAAAGCGCCTTGGCTCACGCCATACGCCCAGTGTACGGCTTCGCTGAGCTTGGCTTGCGTGCTTGGGTCCGGCTCGCGGTGCTTTATTGATTCATAAGCGAGACGGCCGATCGCGGCTGTTGCCGATTCGCTTTCCTTGTGCTTTTGCGGCCGATCAATGAAACGTCGTGCGTGCGCGGTCGTTGCTGCCGGTGCTGGCCGCCCACGGCCCGGCGAGTGACCTTCATATAGAGATCCATTGCGGCCGTGCCTGCCGCGCCGCCCACCATGCCAGCCAGCGAACGCGTCCACCAGGCGGAGTTCCCATCTATTGGCATTGACCTTCTCCTTACGAACGATTGCGATTTGTGAGCGCGAGAAGCAGCGCTCCTCCCGCAAGGGCCGCTCCGGCTGCGAGTCCGATTTGCGCCGCAGTCGGCCCCGCCTTCCCGTTTGTGACTTCCGGCTGCAGGTAGCGGCGCTCAGGGTACTTGTCCTTCGGGCCTTCGCGTCCCTCTCGCTTGGCCATTTGCAAGATCTGGGCCAGGTGCAGCGCGTGCCGGTTCGTGGTTTCCGAGATTTGCGTCTTACAGCTAAACCCGTCGGCGATGATGAGGGTATCCGGTTCGGCTTTCCTCACGGCGGGCAGCAGCACGCGCTCGCCGCATTTGATAGAGATGTCGTACTTGTCAGGTTCGAACCCGAAGCTGCCGGCCATGCCGCAACAGCCCGAATCGAGCAGGTTGTAGTTCAGCCCCATGCGCGTGAGCAGGGCGTCCTCCGCTTTGAATCGCATGAGGGCGTTGTGCTGGCAATGGACATGAACTTCCGCCTTGCGCCAAAGCGGCGGCGGGACGTAGCGCTCCGCCTTGTTCTGAAGGAACTCGCCAAGCGTGAAGGTCTGCTGGGTGAGGCGATTGCCGTCATCGAGATCGGGAAAAAGATGGCGCCCAGGCCGGACTCGCGTATTTCCCAGGCTCGGTCCTCTCTCGCCTTGTCGTCGTAGAGCCGCATCGTCGGGGAATGGCGCTGTTTGGTGAGCTTTGCCATCAGCTCGCGGGCGCGGCCGTCCGCCTCTTTCTTGTTTTCGCCGCCGAACTCCAGGTACAGCCAGCCCCCACCCTCCGGCAAGTACTGTATATCCTCCAGATTCAGACCCTTTTTCTTCATGTTTTCGGCGAGGCGCTGATCGACGCCCTCAAGCGCAAGCGGGCGGGATTCGAGAACTTCCATCACGTGGTCCGCGACTTCGTAAATGGTGGGATAACCGAGCACGAGCAGTGTGCGCGCTGGCGGGCTGTAGACCAGTCGCAGCGTGGCTTCGAGGATGTAGACGAGCGTACACTCGGAGCCCACGAGGAACTTGGCCATATCAAAGCCGTTCTCGGGCAGCAGCGACGGCAGGTTGTAACCCGATACACGGCGCGGGATCTTGGGATACCGCGCACGGATCAGGTCGGCGTGTTTGTCCACGATGCGCTTCATCCCCGCGTAGATTTCCCCGCGGCGGCCGCCTTCGCGGATAATGCGCTCGAGTTCCTCGTCGCTGGTCTTGCCCACACGCATGCGGAGGCCGTCATAGGTCAGGACGTCCAGTTCGATGGTGTTTTCTTCCGTCTTGCCGGCCATTACGGAATGTATGCCGCAGGAATTGTTGCCGAGCATGCCGCCGAGCGTGTTATGGCTGTGAGTTGCCGGGTCCGGCGCGAAGGTCAGGTGATACTGTTCGGCCCGGTTACGCAGATCGTCGAGCACCACGCCGGGCTGCACGCGAGCCTCCTTCTTCCGGGAATCGAGGTCCAGCACGTCGCGCATGTACTTTGAGTGATCGATCACGACCGCCACATTGCAGCAGTTCCCGGTGAGACTTGTGCCGCCCCCGCGCGCCAGGATGGGAGCGCCGTACTCACGGCACTTGGCCATCGTCTGGATGATGTCCTCGATAGAGCGGGGGACCACAATGCCGATCGGTGCCTGGCGGTAGTTGGATCCGTCGGTCGAGTACAGCGCGCGGCTGCCGTCGTCAAACCGAACCTCGCCCTCGATCTTCGGGCTCAGTTCTGCCGCCAGATCCTTCGCATAGCCGGGCTGTGTATCTCCGCGCCGGTGGCGCGACGGGGTCGGGATTTCAGCCTTCATTCCCGGCACTTGTACCAGACTCGCCATAGATCCTCCTCAACTCGATTCGTAAACTTTGTACTTCTCTGCATCCTGTCTCTTGAGTTCGAGCCCCACTCCGGGCCGCGACAGGTCGGGATGCAACATGCCGCCGATGGCAGTCAAAGCGCCATCGAAGAGCATGTGTTCGATCCGCACGTGATCGTGGAAGTACTCGATGTTGTACATGGGGAGCACGACACAGGAGACGTGCGCGTGGAGGGAAGGGGCGGTGTGGGCGGAGTAGCGGACGGAGTGGGCGGCGGCGAGCGCGCCTGCCCTGAGCCATTCCGTGAACCCCGCGCAGCGCGTGCAGTCGGCCTGAAGAACATCGACCGCGCCGGTCTCGGCCATCCGGCGGAAGTACGGCAGATCCCAGCCGTACTCTCCCGCGGCGATATCCATTCCGGCCGGGGCGCGGTTCCGAATGAGCCGCAGCCCGGCAAGATCGTCAGAGGAGACAGGTTCTTCGAACCAGGTGATGTTCAAATCCGCGAACGCGAGGGCTTTTTCAAGCGCCTGCTTGCGGCTGTATGCGCCATTGGCATCAACGAAGAGGTTAACCCCGGGGCCGATCGCCTCGCGGGCGGCACGGGCGCGGGCGACATCCTGCTCGGGGTGCGTGCCGACCTTCATCTTCACGCTTTTCATCCCCTGTTCCACCCAACCCGCAAGCTGCCTTTGGAGCTGCTCGATGGAGTAGGAGGTGAAGCCGCCGCTGCCATAGGCCTGCACGCTCTCGTGCGCGGCTCCGAACAGCTTGAGCAGGGGAACCCCGAGCAGACGCGCCTTGAGGTCCCAGAGCGCGATATCGACAGCGGCAATGGCTGATGAGGCGATGCCGGGCCGGCCGATGTTGCGCACCTCGTAGACCATCGACGCCCAGGCCGACCGCACGTCGAAAGCGTCACGTCCCGTTATAGTGCTCGCGAGTTTATCTTCGATCAGGTGAGCAGCCGCGGTGTGCGAGTAAGTGTAGCCGAGGCCGGTATGGCCGCCGGCTCCGGCTTCCACGAGTACGAGGGTTGTTTTATCCCACGCGTAAGTGCCATCCGATTCCGGAAAGTCAGTGGGCACGGTGTAGGCAGACACTTTCAGCCACTCGATTCGGACTTCGGGTTTCATGCATGCCAGACCGCTCCCTTGCCGCCACGAAACCGAGCCGCGACCGCAAGGGAGCGGCCATTACCCTATATCAGTTCCTTGACCTTGTCTTCGGCGACGGTCAGGCTGATCTTGCCGCGGTACGGTTCACCGCGAACGAGCGATTCCGCAAACCGCGCCGCCTGCTTCGTCGTGATCTTCGGCGGCATCGGCGGTTCAAATGGATCGACGATGGCGTCGATGATTACCGGACCGGGGGTGACAAGAGCGCGGTCGAGTACACCGCCGCAGTCGGCCGGGTCGTCAACAGTGAAACCGGTGCCGCCGCATGCGCGGGCGAACGCCGCGAAGTCGATGGGCTTGAAATCGACACCGTACTCGGGGTTCCCGAGCAGCACCATCTGTTCCCAGCGGATCTGGCCCAGCACGTTATTGGTCAGGATAATGACCTTGATCGGCAGGTTGTACTTGACCGCAGTGGAGAACTCGGCCATCAACATGGAAAAGCCCCCGTCCCCGACAAAGGCGAAGCAGGGCCGGTTGGGGTATGCAATCTGCGCGGCGATTGTGTATGGCAGCCCGGGCGCCATGGTGGCCAGCGTGCCGGAGAGCGAGTGCATCTGCCCGCGCTTTACGGGGATCTGGCGCGCCCACCATGTGGCGATGGTGCCCGAATCGCAGGAGATAATCGCGTTATTCGGAAGCCGCTTACCCAATTCCCAGGCCACCACCTGGGGCTTCATCGGCTTGTCTTCGCGGGTGCCGCGCTGTTCCATCAGCTTCCACCAGTCCCTCATGCCCGCCTGCGCTTCCTCCAGGAAGCCGCGGTGCTTGTTGCGCTTAAGCAGTGGGAGAAGCTCCGTCAGGCTGCGGGTAGCGTCGCCGACTACGCCGACCTCGACCGGGTATCGTAGCCCGATCCGGGTCGGGTTCACGTCGATCTGCACGCCCCGCGCCTGGCCCGGCTTCGGAAGGAACTCGATATAAGGAAACGACGATCCGACGATCAGCAGCGTGTCGCAGTTTTCCATTGCCTCCTGCGACGGTTTGGTCCCGAGCAGTCCTATGCAGCCGGTCGTGTATGGGCTGTCGTCCGGCACGACCTGCCTGCCGAGCAGGGCCTTAATGATCGGAGCGCCGAGCATCTCGGCTGCCCGCTCGAGTTGGTCCGTGGCGCCGATCGCCCCTGCGCCGGCCAGGATGGCTATCCTTTTTCCTTTGTTGAGAACGTCGGCTGCACGTTGTACGTCGCCCCGGTTGGGCAGCCGGGCGCCGAGCGCCAGCACATCAGAGGTGTGGTGCGGGACGTTGCGGCGGGAGCGCGCGTCCGCCTCCATCGACTGGAAATCGATAGGAATTGTGATGTGCGCAACGCCGCGGTAGGAGAGCGCCTCGCGGCACGCCAGGTCGGCCACGTTCTCCACGTGGGTCTTGCCCATGATGCGTTCGTTATAGACGCAAACGTCCATGAACACCCGGTCCAGCGCCACATCCTGCTGGGTGTGTGTTCCGATGACGTCGTGATACTGCAGGCCGGTCAGGGCGAGGACCGGCTGATTATCCAGCTTGGCGTCGTACAGGCCGTTGATCAGGTGCAGGCCGCCGGGACCGGAAGTCCCGAGGCAGCAGCCCAGTTTGCCCGTGTACTTGGCATAGGCGCAGGCCATGAAGGCCGCGGCCTCTTCGTGGCGGGTGTGAATGAAGCGGACGGTGTCCTGGTGCGTGCGCAACGCCTCCATGATTCCGTCTATGCCATCGCCTGGGACTCCGAAGACTACATCAACGCCCCAGTCGTGTATGGTTTCGATGAGAATATCCGATGCGGTTTTAGGCATGCGGTCCCCCCCCTGTCTTGCTTGTATCATACAAGAATTTGAACAATCATTTACAGGCAAGTTAGGAGTGTTTTGAGAGAGTTACATGCGGATGCAGTCCAGCTTGGACTCAGACCGCAGGCGCACGGATTGCTGCGCATACACTCACCTCGCACCCCGACCGGATTGCCCGGAGACAACTGTCTCGCCGCACCTCTGATCCGATTCGGCTTTACCGATCTTGACGGCTGCGCGGATCAACGCCAGGTGTGTGAAGCCTTGGGGATAGTTGCCGAGCAGCTCCGCGCCCGCGGGGTCGATCTGCTCGGAGAGCAGGCCGAGGTTGTTGAAAAATGTACGACGCGCTCGAACAGTTCTCGCGCTTGTTCCGCGCGGCCCAAACGCGCCAGGTTATCGATCAACCAGAAAGTGCACGATGTGAACGCGCCTTCGCTGCCGGGGAGGTCGTCACCCACGAGGTACCTGTAAACCAGCCCGTTGGCGCTGAGTTGCTCACGGATTCTCTCCATCGTGGAGATTACACGCGGATCGTCTGCGGGCAGGAAACCCACACGCGGCACGGCCATGGAGGACGCGTCCAGCGACTTTGAGCCAAACGCCTGAGTGAAGGCTCCCACCTCTTCGTTGTAGCCGCGCTCCAGTATGGCCTGGCGCAGTTTTGCGGCCTCGGTCCGCCAACGGTCGATGTTCGCGGGCAGGTGGAACTCGTTTGCGAGCCGTATTGCACGGTCCAGCGCCACCCAGCACAGCAGCTTCGAGTAGAAGTAAGGCTGCGGCTTGCCGCGCATTTCCCAGATGCTACGGTCGTCCTCTCCCCAGTGAGCGGCCGCGCCGTCGGCAAGCTGCGAAAACATCTTCCATGCGCGGTCGTTCATCTGCTTCCTCATGTGGTGGTAGCAAATGTAAGCCGCGTCGAGCACCTCCCCGTAGACATCGAGTTGAACGTGGTTGCTGGCGGCGTTGCCGACACGCACGGGGCTGGAACGGCGATACCCCCCGAGGTGATCGAGCGAGTGTTCAGGCAGGTCCGCGCGGCCATCGATGGTATACATGATCTGGACCTTGCCGTGATTCTGCAGGTCCAGGTTCTCAAGCCAGTTGAAAAAGTTCAGGGCTTCATCGTAGTAGCCGATGTGTTCCAGCGCCTCGATGATCAGACCGGAATCACGGAGCCAGGGAACCTGTAATCCCAGTTGCGCGCCCCGCCGATCTCTTCGGGCAGCGAGGTGGTGGGCGCCGCGACGATCGAGCCCGACGGCGAGTAGATCAGCATTTTCAGGGCAAGGGCGCTGCGCCGGACGGCATCGAGGTACGGCCCGTCGTAACGACAGGCGCCGATCCACTCGTTCCAGAAGCGAAGGGTCCGTTCAAGATCGCAGTCCGCCCTGTTGACTGCGGAATCGGTAGCATTTGGACCTTGGGAATACGCGAGCGCGATCCAGATCCGTTCGCCCTCGGTCAGGTCGAGAGTGGCACACGCAGTGCCGGATTCGTCGAGGCGGAACTCGGACGGACAGGACAGCGTCAACTGTTCGCCGTTGGCCCGCGCGCCGGCGCCGGCGGCGTGGGCCTGAATTTCGGTCTTCGCTTCTGCGTAGTTGAAACTCGGGCGGAAGGCGATGTTTACCCTGCTTGTGCCGCGGACACCCTCGACGAGGCGCAGGATGCGGTGGCTCGGATCGAGGTTCCCGCCGCGCGGTCCTTCGGCTCGCTCTACTATCGGCATGAAGTCGGTGAGGCGGAAGGTGTAATCATCCGTCTTGAACAGGCTTTCGAGCACATTTGTTTCGCCGGCGTAGGACCGGGAGGCTGCGTAGCGGTGCGCGGGGGCAATCTGAAAGTAGCCGCCCTTACCGGCATCCAGAATGCTGCAGAAGACGGCGCCGCTGTCGAACCTTGGCCAGCAGCACCAGTCGATTGAGCCATCAGTGGAAACCAAAGCAGCGGTGTGCCCATCGCCGATGATGGCGTAATCACGAATCGGCCGCTACTCACTGCATCTCGCGGGCAGACTTGTCAGACCCCTCGTTGTGTTCAGACTCCTACGGACTTCCCGCACACCGGATCTCGATCCGTAACACCGGGCAGCCGGCCGCGTCTTGTTCCCCTCTGAGAGGATGGACGCCCAGGGGAACCATGCAGTTTCAAGCCGCCAGGTCCTACTAGAATGGCAGCTGTCCAGGAAGGGTCGCGCCCATCTGGTCGGGTTTCCTGACGGTTGTGTTATATTTTCGGGCAAGAAGGCACGCAGGGGGCGCCGAGGAACAAATTCCTGAAGCAGCTTAAGCCGCGAATGCTAGGTCTCTGACCGCGTGAAAGGATTCCTTTTGTAGCCGAACTTGCGACGAGCGGCTCTGCGATCGAACTTCCAGTTGATCTTGATGCGATCGCGATTCGTCTGCCGATTCCAAGCCCGGCTTTCA
>JAEZIJ010000146.1 GCA_023436715.1 Acidobacteriota bacterium | reverse complement strand
CCCCCCGGGGCGGCCCCGGGGCGCGGGCGGGCCTCCCCCGCCCCCTACAGGATGCGTCTTGTAGGGGCACGCATGCGTCGCCCGTGGGCGGCTCCCGGGTAACGCTGACTTTCAACGGAGCGTTTCTACTATATCCTGGCCGCCCTGAGGGCGCTCGCGGCGCAGCGGAAAAACTCGCTCAGCGAATCCAGCGAGGCCGCTGAGAGGTCCTTGAGGGTAACGGCCACCACCGGCCGTTTCCGTTCGGCCAGGGCCAACCGCGTGCCGAGGAACTGGGCCACGTGATGGTCAGCGGAATACCGTGCCGCCGGCAGCGGCTCCTGTTTCCGCGATATCAGGAGGGTGGAGAAGCACTTCCCGCCCCCGATCACGGTTTCGTGATAGGCGTGATTCGCCGCCGGCCCTTCATGAACGTCGGCCGGCATCTTCAGGCGCGCGCCGAACAACTCCTCCGCGGCGCGGTGCAGCACTTTGCGAACTGCGGCGCCCTGGCGCGAATAACGCATGTCACCGAAAAAAGTGAGCTCCGCGTATCGGAGGCCGCCGTCGCGCAGGAGGCCGCGGATGATGGCCGCGTACAACTGCGGCGCGCTCAACCCGCCGGCTTCGACAGCCCGGCATAGCCCGTCGTAGTGGAGCGCCACGGAATCGGAAAACACTGCACGCCGCGGCGAGTGAATCATGGATTCCCAGACGGAAGTCTTCTGGATTCCGCCCTCCTCGCGCGCTTGAGCGAAAATCCGGTCTGTGAAATCGCCGTACAGTTTCCTGCCGCAACTGGAGACGAAGTTCGTATTGCGGAGCCAGGCCACGGCGAAAACCGCCCAGTGTACAACCTGCATGTAGGAAGAGAGCTGCGCACCGCGCGGAAACGTCACTGATGCCACCGGGTAGCCGGATCGCCTGAGCATCGACAGCTTCTGCGTGTCGCACCCTGGCGTGCCCTTCACCTGCACCGCCAGGAAAGACCGGTCCTGCAACGCATCTTTCGGCGAGCGATAGTTGGCGAGTTTGCCGCTTTCCCCGATCACCACTTTCAGGCCGATGTCCTCCCGCGCGCCCACACGGTTCTCGAACTCCCGCTTTGTCCACAGCGCGGCACCGGCCCACTGCTTGGGAAGCAGCAGCGTCAGCTTGTCCCGGCCGGCCTCACCCTGAGCGTGGATAAATGAACCCAGCCGCCAGGCCGTGCGGATTTGCGCGTCGGTGATCACTGTCCCCGCCATCCAGGACGAGAGGTCCGCCTTTCCCAACGCGAGCGGCAGCAGGCTGCCATGGGTTAACGGTCCCGAGTGGTGGCAGCATTCCGGATTCGCCCCATCGACGGAAAGCCCGCGAACCGTGCAGCCTCGCTCGCGGCCGAATCGCTCCAGTTGCGATCCGGGCAGCGCGATCAGCAGGAAGTTGCGTGCGCAGTCGAGGCCGTACTTCTCATACAGCGCCGCGAGCCGCTCCAGATTCACAAGGGACTCGGTCGAGACCGCCTCCAGCGCAATGCCCACCACGAGAGTGCTGCGCAGCACCGCGGTGATTGATAGCGAGTGGCGCTTCTCAATGTCGTCCAGAATCGCTTTCAACTTAGCGGGATCGGTGGAATCCAGCACGTAGGGCCGCGGCCCGCGCCGCAGCAGACCGGCTGCGTCATAAACGTGCTTGTCCTCAACCGCGCAGCCCTCGCCAACCCAGAACACGAAACGCAGCGGCGCCTTGTTGCTTTCCCGGATCTCCCGGTGAAGCTGCTCCGCTTCAGCGCCGATCGCCGCACTCCAGCCGGCGTGCCGTGCCGTCTGCCAGCTCAGGCAGAACGGCCCGTAACCGTTCTTGACGAGAGCGCCGGAGTTGTCGAATTCCGTCCCGAGCGAAATCAGAAGCTGTTCGCAGCCTTCGAATCCCACCGCGCTGTCTCGCCTCAACGCGATGTCGAGCTCCCGCAACTGCTCCAGCACGCGCTCGTCCCGGAACCTCTCGAAATGGGAGTCCGAAGCGCCTGCGGGAGCGTCGTTATACAGCGATAGAAGCACTTACTCGTTGTAGCACAGGATTCGCTCAAATACTGCCGGACCGGTTCCAGATCAGTCCCGTATCCCTGGAATCTCCAATGACTTATGCGGGAATTCTCACTTGCTGCTCCGGATTCCCTGAATCCGGCGGACGCCGCGAAACGTCTGCTAAAATTGAAGGCAGACTGGGATGCAATGTGATGACGAAACTCAGTGGGGAAAGGCCATCCAACCTCGGAGAGCTGCGCCGTAGCGCCGCTTTCGCCGAAGAAAAAATCGCAAACCGCGGCGTTAAGCACGAGTTGCGCGAAAACCTCATCTGCAGACTGCAAACCCGCGATTCGCTGTTTCCCGGGATACTCGGATTCGACGATACCGTCGTCCCGCAAATCGTAAACGCAATTCTGGCCCGGCACAATTTCATACTGCTCGGCTTGCGCGGTCAAGCCAAGACAAGGCTGATTCGCATGCTCGTGCAGTTGCTTGACGACGCGATTCCATACGTCGCCGGATGCGAGATCCACGACAACCCATACAAGCCGATCTGCCGGGGCTGCCGTGACTTGCTCGCCGAAATGGGGGATAAGACTCCCATAAGCTGGCTTACGCCGCACGACCGCTACGTGGAGAAGCTCGCTACTCCCGATGTAACTATCGCCGACATGATCGGCGACATCGATCCGATTAAGGCGGCGCGCCAGGGGCACAACATTTCGGACGAGTTAACGGTCCACTACGGACTGGTTCCGCGAGCGAATCGCGGCATCTTCGCGGTGAACGAGCTCCCGGACCTCGCGGGAAAGATCCAGGTCGGGCTTTTCAACATCATGCAGGAAGGCGACGTACAGATTAAGGGCTACCCCGTCCGGCTGCCTCTCGACCTGCTTCTGGTGTTCACAGCCAATCCGGAGGATTACACGGCGCGCGGCAAAATCATCACGCCGCTCAAGGACAGGATCGGAAGCGAAATCAGGACGCACTACCCGGCTTCGACCGAACAGGGCGTGGCCATCACACGGCAGGAAGCCTGGACCGACCGAACCTCTTCGATAACTGTGCGGATTCCCGATTTCATTCGCGAAATCGTTGAGCATCTGGCTTTCCTGGCCCGGGAGGATAAGCGCGTGGATAAGCGGTCCGGCGTATCGCAGCGGCTGCCCATCTCCGTACTGGAGAACGTGGTCTCCAACGCGGAACGGCGGGCGTTCCAGGCCAGCGAGACGGTCGCAGTACCGCGCGTGATGGATGTGTACGCGGCCCTGCCGTCGATCACAGGCAAGCTGGAACTCGAATACGAGGGCGAGTTGAAGGGCGGCGATGCAGTGGCCCGCGAACTGATCCGTAGCGCGGTCGGCAAGGTCTACAACCAATACTATGACGGCGAGAACGTCTCGCAGCTCGTGCAGTGGTTTGACCTCGGCGGCTCGCTCAAGCTCGACGAGCTTGTCAATTCAGCCACCATGGTTCAGCAACTCGGCGCAATCCAGGGTTTGATGGATAAGATCGGCGTCATGGGCGTTCGCGTCCAGGATCCGCCTGCGCTTCGCGCCTCCGCTGCCGAGTTCATCCTCGAAGGGTTGTACGCGCACCGCCGGATTAACCGCAGCGAGGAGCGTGGATTCACGGCTGAAGAACGCAAACGCGAGCCCCACGCCGCTGAGGAGCCCCGGCGTCCCGGTTACCGCCGTCAGTTCAACTGACTGCGCTGGAGGTCTTGTGCGTTGGGTCAAGTATTCCCGCTACACCGGGCAGGATTTCGGGCTGGAAGCGGAAGACCTGCTCCAGGCCCTGGCCGATTTCTTTCTGGAGAGCGGCTTTCAATCCCGCTACATGCAGTTCCAGGAAATGAACGAGCATACGCTGGAGGACTTGAAGAAAGCTCTCCAGCGCGCGCTTGAAGAAGGTCAGCTCTTCGATAACGAACGGGCCGAGCAGATGGCGCAGCAGCTTCAAAAGCTGTCGCCGGAGCAGCTCGACCAACTCCTCGACCGTCTCGTTGACAAGCTGGCCGAAGAGGGCTACCTGAGTCTCGAGGACCAAGCCGAACCTTCGCAGGGATCGCAACCCGGCATTGGCTCGGACGAACGCAAAATCAAAGTCGAGATCACGGACAAATCGCTGGACTTCCTCGGCTTCAAGACGCTGAGGGATCTGCTGGCTTCTCTCGGCAAGTCCAGCTTCGGCGCGCACGACACGCGCGACCTCGCTACCGGCGTCGAGACCAGCGGAGCATCGAAAGTCTACCAGTTCGGCGACACGCTGAATCTCGACATCGGCGAAACTCTGTTCTCAGCCGTGCGCCGCAACGGCCTCAAGGTCCCCATTGAGCTCGACTATCCCGACCTGCACGTGCATCAAGCCGAATACCAAAGCTCATGCGCGACAGTGCTGATGCTCGATTGCAGTCACAGCATGATCCTGTACGGGGAGGATCGCTTCACTCCCGCCAAGAAGGTGGCGCTCGCTCTCGCGCACCTCATCCGAACACAGTACCCCGGCGATAGCCTGCGCTGCGTCCTGTTTCATGATTCCGCCGAGGAACTCCGGCTTGCGGACCTCGCGCGCGTCCAGGTGGGTCCGTACTACACGAACACGCGGGACGGTCTCCTGCTCGCTCAGCGGCTGCTGGCGCAGGAGAAAAAGGACATGAAGCAGATCATCATGATCACCGACGGCAAGCCCTCCGCCCTCACGCTCGAGGACGGGCGCATGTACCGCAACGCCTTCGGCCTCGATCCGCTGGTGATCAGCCGAACGCTTGAAGAAGTGAGCCGCTGCAAACGCCAGGGAATCCTGATCAACACCTTCATGCTGGCCAGCGATTACGGCCTCGTGAACTTCGTTCAGAAGGTTACGGAACTGTGCCGCGGCAAGGCGTATTTCACGACACCATATACACTTGGCCAGTACTTATTGATGGATTACATGAACCGCAAGACCCGCACGATTCACTGAACCGCTCTTCGTTGGGGGCCACGCATGCGTGGCCCGCGGGGCGGGGGGGGC
>JAEZIJ010000140.1 GCA_023436715.1 Acidobacteriota bacterium | reverse complement strand
ACTCCTCGGCGTTGGGGGGGCCCCCCGGCTGGGGGCCCCCGGGGGCCGGGCGTGCCCGGCCCCTACAGGAAAAGGGCTGCCAGCCAGTACACCACGGGCAAGGCGAACAGCGTGCTATCCACACGGTCCAGCCAACCTCCATGCCCAGGCAGCATGGTTCCGCTATCTTTCACCCCGGCGCCACGCTTCAGAACAGACTCCGCCAGGTCCCCGATTTGCCCAGCCACGTTCCCCATACCGGCAAGCAGCAGGCCCTGCCATGGCGCGACTTGCGGGATCAAGTATTTCAGATAGAACAACCCGAAAACCATCGATCCCGCCAGGGAGGCAACCGCCCCTTCCCACGACTTACCCGGGCTGACGCGCGGCGCGAGCTTGTGCCGTCCGAAATTCTTGCCCACGTAAAAGGCCGCGATATCGCCCACCCAGCTCAGCGCCAGCGCGAACAGCAGCCAGTACGGACTCTTCTGGCGCAGGAAGATGGCCCAACGCCACGCCCCGAAGATGTAGATCACGCCGAGCAGCGCCGCGCCCGCCGCGGGAAGCGCCATACGGAAATCCTCTCGCGCCATACCCAGGCCGAGCAGAACGAGTGCGATCACCGTAATCCCGAGAGCCGGATCGACAGGCGTAAGCAGCACGATCAACCCGGCGGCGTATGCCACCGGCCCGGGCTTTGCGATCCCATACGCGGCGACGATGCCCGCGTACTCGTGATGACACAGGAGCGCGATCGCCGTGAGCACGATAAGGAACACGGGCCCCGGCGCCCAGCCCGCAACGTACACGATGAGCGGCGCCAGAAGGAGTGCGGTGAGTAAGCGCTTCATCGTGCCCGCACGCCCGCAGCAATCAGGTTGCGCTCGGATTCGAGCGAAGTGAGGCCGCCGAAGCGCCGGTCGCGCCTCTGGTATTCCATGATGGCGCGCAGCAGATCGCCCCGTTTGAAATCAGGCCAGAGCGTTTCGGTAACGAACAGCTCCGCATACGCGATCTGCCATAGAAGAAAATTGCTGATTCGCATTTCACCCGATGTGCGGATGAGCAAATCGGGGTCGGGCAGCCCGGCCGTGTAAAGGTGAGAAGCTATCTCGTCCTCGCTGATCTGCAAGGTCCCGAGCGCTCCGGCCGAGCGCGCCTTTTCGAGAATTGCGTTGAACGCATCCGCCAGTTCAGTTCGCCCGCCGTAATTGATGGCCAGGTTGACTTGCAGGCCCGAATTGCACGCCGTGGTTTCGATGGCGTCGAGCAGTTCCCGCTGCGCCGCCGCCGGCAGCGCGTCGAGCCGTCCGATGGCGTTCACGCGCACGCCGTTGCGCATCAGGCTCGGCAGTTCGCGGCGCAGGTAGATCCGCAAGAGCCGCCAGAGCGTGTCCACCTCGCCTCGCGGCCTCTTCCAGTTCTCCACCGAGAAGGCGTACAGCGTGAGGTAGCCGATGCCCAGGCGCGCACACGTCTCCACCGTCGTCCTGACTGGCTCCATACCGGCCTTATGCCCGGCCACGCGCGGCAGGCTGCGCCGCCGCGCCCAGCGCCCGTTGCCGTCCATGATGATGGCTATATGGGTCGGAAGCCGGCCGGCATCAAGGGATTCTGCGAGCGCCCAATCCGGGCTCCCCGGATCGAGGATCTCCAATAACGCCTTCATGGGTTAGTACGTTTTTATGGTACACGAGTGAGTCGCATCCAGGCGAGCAACGGCTCGCGCAGCAGAGCGCAGAAAAGCGCGGCGGCGCCCAGGAACGTACCGAACGGGAGTTCATACGTGGAGGCGTCCTTGCGGGCAACGAGGATATAGCCCAGCCCGAGGACGGATCCGATCACCGAACCCAGAATCACCGTCAGCAGCGCCCCCTGCAGCCCCAGAAATGCGCCGATCATCGCGACCATCTTCACGTCGCCAAATCCCAGGCCCTCGCGTTTGCGGAGCCGGAGGTAAAGCACTCCCACAAGCCAGAGCGACGAACTGCTCACAACCGCGCCGAGCACGGCTTGCGCCACAGACAGCCAGACCGGTCCCCACTCCTGCGGCAGGAATAGCGTGAGCAGTCCCGCATCGGATGGGATCAGCGCGGCGAAGAGGATGCCGAGCGCGACGCCCCCGAGTGTCATCTCGTCCGGCAGGATGCGCTCCTCGAGGTCCGAGAAAACCAGCCCTACGATGAGCGCGGCGAAGGTGCACTCCTTCAGGGCGACCAGCGAGGGGCCATGTGCCAGAACGATGCCGAAGAACAGCAGTCCGGTCAGGATCTCGACGACAGGGTACCGGGCCGGGATCGGGTTGCGGCACTTGCGGCAGCGCCCGCGCAGGACGAGATAGCTGAGCACCGGAACGTTGTCGTACCAGGCGACAGGGTGCCCGCATTCGGGGCAGAAGGAGCGTGGCCGCACGATGGAAATATCGCGCGGCATGCGGTAAATGCAGACGTTCAGAAAGCTGCCAATGAGCAGGCCGAATGCAAGCGCCAGTATCGCTTCTAGCATGATGATAATACCCGATGGTACACCTGGAGCGTATTCTCAACCATCGCCTCGACTCCGAAAAGAGCTTCGGCTCGCCGCCTCGCGGCTGCGGCCATGGCATCGGCTGCGCTCCCATCTTTCAGCAGTTGCCGGACGGCGGCCGCGACCGCCTCGGGCGTGTTCTCAACCAGCAGTCCGGTCTCTCCGTGGCTGACCGCTTCGGGGAGGCCGCCGACACGGCTTGCGACTACCGGAACGCCAGCGGCCATCGCAAGCAGAACTCCCGAGCCCAGGCCCTCCTCGTAGCTGAGATAGACGAGCACGGCGGCATCCCGCGCGAGATCTTCCCGCAGCGCGGTGGAGAAGTGGACGTCGAAGCGCCCGATCGCGGCGGCACGCTTGAGGAGTCCAGTTCCCTTCCCTGGGTCGTCGGTGGCAGGCGCCACAACTCGGCGGCCGCGTGCGGCCGGCCTGCCCAGGGGCACGCCGTCGCAAACCACACTGATGCGCTCTTGAGGTATGCCTGCCTCCATGAGTTTTCGCTGCACGAACCCGGAAACCGCGATGAAGTGCTTCGCGCGACCGTACTTCCAGCGCGAGCCGAGCCCTCGCCCGACGGGAAATGCGACGCGACGCGAAACGACGAGCGGCGCTCGCGCGGACAGCGCGGCTAACGAATGGCCTCGGGCGTCGTGCGCGTGCACGAGGTCCGCCCGCGGCGAAAGCTGGAACAACCCTGCCGGACGAACATCGAACGCCTTTTTCTGCGCTCCAGCGTAAAGCGGGGCGGAAGGCCGCGCAAGCAACGTGACCTCATGGCCCTTTGCTCGCAAGCCCTCGATCAGATATAGGACCTGCCACTGGCCGCCGCGCATTTCGCGCCCGGTATCGATGTGCAGTATTCGCACGGTTGACTCCATACAAGGACAGGCCAGGAGGCCTGTCCCACTCAGCTCATGTTCCTCGCTTTGGCGTATTTCAGAAACGTGTAGGTCGCGGCCATGTAGGCGATCATCAGGCCCTCGACGCCGTCCAGAAAGCCCAGTTTGAACAGGTACGTTCTGAGGAAGGTCCATGTGGGATCGAGGACCAGGTTCGGCCAGGCTACTCTCTGCTTGTTCGAGACAACCTCCTGCGCGGCGAGCGTGGTGTAGCGGTCCAGCGTCCTGAGGTGCTCGGAGAGCGATTCGCAGGTGTGGTGCAGCAGGTTGGAATTCAAGTGGCCAACGCTGCCTTCGGCCCGCACGCTCTCATGAACGAAGTCGCCGACCCAGCTTGCCGTGCGCCGGTCGTATAGCCGTACTTTGCGGTCAGGATACCAGCCCGAGTGCAGAATCCAACGCCCGAGATACTGCGCCATGCGCGGCATGGTGTAGGCGTCATATCCTGGGCCGTTCTTCTTCAGTTGCCAGATCTCGGCTTCGAGCGCTTCGCTGAGCGCCTCGTCCGCATCGATCGAGAAGATCCAGTCGAAGGAGGCTTTCGAGGCGGCCAAGTTCTTCTGCTTGGCATATCCCGGCCAGGGGCTCTCGATCACTCGCGCTCCGAGCTTCGTGGCGATCTCCACAGTGCGGTCCACCGACCCGCTATCCACCACCACAATCTCGTCGCAGCATCGCAGGCTTTCGATAGCGCGGGCGATGTTGCGCTCCTCGTCGCAGGTGATGATCGTGGCCGAGATTTTCATTATCGAACCGGAGCGGGGCTACCGATCGGCGTGGGCATGAAGCACAGCAGGAAGATCGCCAGGGCAACCCAGCCCAGGCGCCTCCGGCCCGGATCCAGCGCAGTGGTATCGAAGATCGCGGGGTGCCGCAGACCGATGATCAGCAGAGCCAGCGCCCAAGCCAGCCAGGATACCGAAAACAGGCCCATGGGCACCAGCGCCACCACGAAGAGCCTCGACAACAGCTTGTGACGCTCACCCACTACCGAATAGAGTATGTGCCCACCGTCGAGCTGCCCGATCGGGAGCAGGTTCAGGGCGGTAGAGAAGATTCCTACCCAGGCGGCGCGCGCAAGGGGGTGCAGATAAATGTCTGCGCTGCGCACGCCCGGGAAGATGGCGTGTTCGAGCAGCCGCTGCAAGAGCGGCACTCCGAAGACGAAGTCGCCGCGCTCGTTGATGCCGGGCAGCACCTTGGAGAAGGCCAGTCCGATGGAGAGCGCGGGCAGCAGGACGATGAAGCCCGCAAGCGGGCCGGCGATTCCGATATCGAACAGCACCTGCTTGGAGTAGATCGGAGACCGTATGCGAATGAACGCGCCGAAGGTGCCGATGATCGGCGGGCCCGGGATGAAGTACGGCAGGCTCGCGTTCACGTGGTAGTAGCGGCAGGCCATGTAATGGCCGAGTTCATGCGCCAAGAGAATGACGAGCAGGGCGAGCGAGAACCAAAGCCCCTGGGGCAGCGCCGCCGGGTGAATTATATTGCGGATCGCGGGCTCCAGGTCGTCGATGCCGAACGCCGGACGGTTCAGGCGAAAATTCTCCACCATGCGCGCGCCGACCGCCGTGGTCGTGAGCAGCGTGACTGCCAAAAGGAGAATGTGAAGCCAGTACCGCGGGCGTGGGGCGTGCCCCCAAAAGCTCAGCGTGCTCTCCCCGGTTCCGTTGGCCGGCGTAGGAAGGCTGGGGCCGCTGGTGAAACCCTGCGATGACACAATTCAGGCTACTGCAGCGATTGAAGTTCCTTACCGGGCTTGAAGCGCACAGCCTTGCCCGGAGGAATGGAAACCTCGGCGCCGGTACGAGGATTGCGGCCAATTCCGGTCTTTCGGGGGCGCACATTGAAGATGCCGAAGCCCCGCAATTCGATCCGCTCCCCCTGTCCCAAGGCTTTTTTCATGCTTTCGAAGACGGTTTCGACCGCCATTTCGGCCTTGGTCTTGGTGATTCCGGTTCGATTGACCACCTCGTTGATGATGTCCAGCTTAATCAAGCCAGCCTCCTTGGTTCTGAGCGGCGAACCAGCACCAGATTCGCCGTTGCATTCGGCAAACCCCATGTTAAGAAAAGGGTTAAAGGATTGTCAAGCCGATCCGCGGTATAGCCGCCGGGATCGGGTTCGGATCATAAACAGGGGCTAAAGCCCGGGCCTTCTAATCACGCTACGGCACGGCTAAAGCCGTGCCCTGATACAAAGCCTCATGGCTTAAGCCGGGCCCTGATGCAAAGCCTCATGGCTTGAGCCGGGCCCTGATACAAATGCAAAGCCGCATGGCTTAAGCCGAGCCCTGATACAAAGCCGCATCGCTTAAGCCGGGCCCTGATGCAAAGCCGCAGGGCTTAAGCCGGGCCCTGATACAAAGCCGCATGGCTTGAGCCGGGCTCTGATACAAAGCCGCATGGCTTGAGCCGGGCCCTGATACAAAGCCGCTTAGTGTCCGGCCCCTACGCGGTCTGCGCGGTGGCGATGAGACTTTTGGCCGTCTTCAGGGCCGACTCGTAATCCGGGTGCTCGCCTACTTCCTTGACGTACTGCACGTGACGGAGCACGTTATCCTTATCGAGCACGAAAATCGCGCGGCTCTCTATGCGGAGTTCCTTGATGAGGGTTCCGTAATTCTCGCCGAACGAAGCATCGCGATGGTCGGAGAGCATCTTGATATTGTCGATGCCGAAATTGTTGCAGTACCGTTTCTGGCCGAACGGAAGATCCACGCTGATGGTGTAGATTTCCATGCCGGGAGTCCGGGCGGCCTCCTCGTTGAACCGTTTCGTCTGCGCGTCGCACACAGGCGTATCGAGCGACGGCACCACGCTGAAGACCCGCACGCGGCCGGCGGTATCGGAGAGCTTCACCGGTTTCAACATGTTGTCCACGCACGCGAAGTCGGGAGCCTTATCCCCCACCCGCAGCTCAGGACCGATCAGCGTCAAAGGATTGCCCTTCAGAGTTACTGCACCCTTACGTTCCATTGTCCCTCCTAGTCCCTCCAAGAGACCCATTATCCCAAATTGGACGCGATTCAATGCTTCAACATCCGGGTGAACTCCTGAAGGTTGGCGACGGGCAGGTCGCAGACGTAATTCTCGCAGACGTAGGCGGTGGCGGCGCTGTCCGTGCGGTGCATCCTGGCGACGAACGGGAGATAGGCCGACAAGTGCTCCCGCGAGCGCTCGTCCCCGACAAGCAGGGTGGTGGTATCCGGAAGAAACCGGTGCTGAACCTCACGGACCATCGCGCGCGTATCCTCAGCTTCCTTTTCGCCCACGACGACGATCTGGCGCCGGCGGCCTAAGCTGTAGGCGAGGCTCGCAAGCATCTGGGGCACGGCCACGGGAGCGGTCCGAACATCGGAAGCGAAGGCATCGAAGCACCTGGCGGCCGCCTCGCGATAGGCAGTGCGGTCCGTGATCTCGGCCAACCGGAGCAGGTTCATCGCGGAGATCGAGTTTCCGGAAGGCTCGGCGCCGTCATACTCGTCTTTGATGCGCAGCACGAGACGGGCTTCGCCCGCGGCGGTGCTATAGAAGCCGCCGCGCTCGCGATCCTCGAAGCGCTCCAGTTGCGTATCGGCGAGCCGCACGGCCAGATCGAGATAACGCACGTCGAAATCGGTTTCGTAGAGATCCAGCAGGCCCTGGACGAAGAAGGCGTAGTCGTCCAGGAAGCCCGCGATGGCGGCTTCGCCGTCACGGAACCGCCGCAGCAGCATCGCGCGCTCGGGATCGTACATTCGGGCCAGGACGAACTCCGCCGCCCGGCGCGCGGCATCCGCATAACGGCGGTCCTCGAAGACCTGCGCGCCTTTAGCGAATGCCGAGATCATCAGCCCGTTCCAGGCCGTGAGGATTTTGTCGTCGAGGTGGGGACGCGGCCGCCGGGAGCGCGCATCGAGCAGTTTCCGGCGCGAGAGATCGAGCGATTCCCGCACCTCCTCTACGGGCCGGTTGAAGTCCCGAGCGGTGTCTTCGACGGCGCGAGCCTCGTAAAGGATGTTGCGGCCGGCGAACTCGCCGTGAGGGTCTTCGTGGACGTTGCCGTGCTCCTCGACGCCGTAGTGCCGGCAGAACCAATCCGACGCCGGCTTTTCCAGTACGCCGTCGATCTCCTCTTTTGTCCAGAGATAGAATGCGCCTTCGCGCTTGACCTCGGGGCGGGACGGGTCGGGGCTGTCGGCGTCCTCGGCGGAGTAGAATCCACCTTCGCCGTGCGTCATGTCGCGAAGGACGTAGTCGAGAATGCCGCGCGCAACGCGAGAGTAATACTCGTCTCCGGAGACCTGGTAGCCCTCAAGGTACGAGATTGCGAGCTGCGCCTGATCGTACAGCATCTTCTCAAAGTGAGGAACGAACCACCGGTAATCGACGGAGTAACGGTGGAAGCCGCCGCCGATGTGGTCGTGAATTCCGCCGTGCGCCATGGCGTTCAGGGTGGCGAAGGCCATTTCCAGCGCGTCGACGTTATCAGTCCGTTTCCAGTAGCGCAAGAGAAAGTTCTGGACGGAAGGACGCGGAAACTTCGGGGCGCTGCCGAATCCGCCGTGGCGCGTGTCGAAGCTCTTGTGGAACGCCTGAAAACCGGCTTCCAGCTCGGATTCCCCGGCCGGGGCCACACCGGGCGCCTGATCGACGGCTTTGCGGAGTTGATCGATGACCTGGCGGCTCGATTCCACGACGTTGGCCCGGTCGGCCTGCCAGACTTCCGCGACGCGCTCGAGGACCTGCGCGAACCCCGGGTGGCCGAATCGCGTTTCCGGCGGAAAATAGGTGCCGCCGAAGAAGGGCTTCAGGTCGGGGGTGAGGAAGACGGATAGAGGCCAGCCGCCGGAACCCGTGGTGGCCTGGACGAAGGTCATGTAGATGTGGTCAACGTCGGGCCGCTCCTCACGGTCTACTTTGATGGCGACGAAATAGCGGTTGAGCAGATCGGCAATGGCGTCGCTCTCGAACGACTCGCGCTCCATGACGTGGCACCAGTGGCATGTGGAGTAGCCGATGGAAAGGAAGATCGGCTTGTCTTCCTGCCGCGCTTTATGGAACGCCGCTTCACTCCAGGCAAACCAGTTCACGGGATTGTGGGCGTGCTGGAGCAGATACGGACTCTTCTCTTCGATCAGTGCATTGGTAGGCATCTCGCCCCTCTGTATCCATTTAACCGCAGTGGGGGAGTGGGGGTGTGGGTTGTTGGTTGTGGGGCGTGGGGTGACGGAGGTTCGGCCGTCGTGGGTGGGGCGAAAACTTGGGACAGACACCTCTGTCCACGCGCCAAAAGACGGCTTGGGACAGCGGAGTCAGTCCCCGTTTTCGCGCGTGCGGCAGCGGGTTCGGAAGTGGGGTTGGGTTCGTTTGGCAGATTTTGTTTTTCGGTTTCGCGGAGGCGGCTGAGGGTTTCGAGAGAGCGGTGGATGATTCTTTCGAAGCGGACCTCGTAGCGGTTGAGGAGGGCCAGGGCGCGGGATTCGTCCGCCAGGGACTTGAACGCCATGGCGGTGCGTACCTCGTCGTCGATGTGAATGAAATCCCGTTCGATCTGTTCGCGCTGCCTGGCGATTTCCACGTCGATGATTGAGGCTTCCATGGACCAGACGCGCTCGAGGCGCCAGGAGGCGGCGACGATTTGATCGACGAGTCCGGCTTCGACCTGGTTGCGCGGGGCGAGGTCGGCGAAGTACCGGGCGCGGAATTCCTCGAAGCGGTCTTCGGATTCGGTACCGAGGACGACGGTCTTGGAATTGAGACCGTGAGTTACCGCATTGAGGGCGGATTTGGCTTTTCCTTCGGCGGTCTTGGGCCCGCGGGATTTGGCTCCGTTGGCGCGGGCGGATTGAGTTTTGCGTTCTGAAGACATAACTGTACCCGCGCAAAGGATACGGCAGGCCTGGGGGGCCGCAAGGAGCGCCACGAGCTAAGTGGCAGGAACGCCGGGTGAAATTTCGCCGGGAACGGCGGGACCGAGCCGTTCACAACATTTCCAGAGGGAAAAGTTTTTAGGAATGAACAGCATGGGGTCCGCAAGGCGGATGAGCGGCGCGGGGGTGCTGGTAAGGTTGGGCAGGATGAAACGATTTCGTGTTCAGAGACAGGGGCCGCCGGGGGCGGCGGAGACATGGGAGAAATGGCTAGGATTCGAGCCGGACGCGCGGCAGGCGGATCTGCTGCGGCGTCCGGTACACCGGCTGTTGCTGAACTGTTCGCGGCAGTGGGGGAAATCGACGATCACGGCGGCGAAGGCGGTGGAGCGGGCGCGGGTGCGGCCGGAGAGCCTGACGCTGGTGGTGAGTCCTTCGGCGCGACAGAGCGGGGAGTTTCTGCGGAAGGCGAAGGCGATGGTGCGGCGGATGGGAATGCGTCCGCGCGGGGATGGGGACAACGAGATCTCGCTGCTGTTCGGGAACGGGTCGCGGATTGTGGGGCTGCCGGGGAAGGAGGAGACGGTGCGGGGATTCTCGGCGGTCTCGCTGCTGCTGATCGACGAGGCTGCGCGGGTGGAGGATTCGATGTACTACTCGGTGCGGCCGATGCTGGCGGTTGGGAACGGTGACCTATGGCTGATGAGCACTCCGTACGGGAAGCGCGGGTTCTTCTGGGAGGAATGGTCGAAGGGGGAGGGATGGGAGAAGGTGGCGGTGCCGGCGGCGCAGAACGCGCGGATCACGGCGCAGTTTCTGGCAGAGGAGCGGCGGGCGATGGGGGAGAGGTGGTTCCGGCAGGAATACTGCTGCGAGTTTGTGGAGACGCAGGATGCGATGTTCACGCGGGAGATGGTGGAGCGGGCGATTACGAGGGATGTGAAGCCGTTGTTTTGAGGGTGAACGCATGACAGGTAATAGATTCTTTGTCGGGGTGGATCTGGGGCAGAAGGCGGACTATACGGCGGTGGCGGTGGTGGAGCGGGCGGAGGAGGTGACGGGGTTCTGCTGGGTGGAGTGGCGGCAGGTGACGGAGCGGTATTACGGGCTGCGGCACCTGGAACGGATCCGGCTGGGGACTCCGTATCCGGAGGTGGTGGAGCGGATCCGGGAGCTGGTGCAATCGGACGCGCTGCGGGGGCGATGCACGGTGGTGGCGGACGCGACGGGGGTAGGCGGACCGGTGATGGATTTGCTGCGGGCGAGCGAGCTGGGGTGCGGGCTGATCC
>JAEZIJ010000031.1 GCA_023436715.1 Acidobacteriota bacterium | reverse complement strand
CAGCCCCTCGGGCTGCGCCGGCCTCTCAGGCCGGCCAAGCTGGGCGGGCTGGGAGCCCGCCGCAGGGCACGGCCCTGCCCCACTGTGCTGGATCGCCTCCATCGCGCATTTTCATTCCTTGGCTGCGGCCCCGTTGGGCCCCATGCCCGAACTCCCTTGCGGTCGCGGCTCGGTAGGGAGCGGTGACTTTTAGTGGAAATCGTGGGACACGCTGATTGATTCCGGCGCGCGCAGCGGCTCCACCACGCTCGCTTTCACGGATACCACGCCGTCCATGCTCTGAAGCATCCCCTCTACATACAGGAAAGGCGCGTTCACCAGCACCAGCCGGTTGGCCTCGAATACATCCGGCGTGACGATAATGTTCGCGATGCCGGTCTCGTCTTCGAGACTCAGGAACACGAACCCGTTTGCGGTCCCTGGCCTCTGCCGCACGATCACGCATCCGGCAACGCGCACCGATCGACCATTCCCCATGTTTCGCAATTCCATTGCTGTAGAGACTCCGCGCGCCCGCATCTCATCGCGCCGGAATGCCATCGGATGCCGCCCGATGGTCACCCCGGTGCCGCGGAAATCCGCATCGAGGCGCTCGATATCCGTCATTCGCGCCAGCGGAGCGGAACCGTCCCCTCCCAACGTTTCGAATAGCGGACCCGCGGGCTGAATCGCGCGGCTTGATTCCCAGAGCGCGCCGCGGCGGTCCATCGATTCCAGCTTGTTCAGCGCGCCCACCTGCGAAAGCGTGGCGATCTCGTCCTTGCGCAACTCGGGGACGCGCCGCACCAGATCATCGATGCTCGCGAACGGCGCGGCGACGCGCTCGCGGACAATTGCCTGGCCGGCCTCGGCCCGCAGGCCGCGCACGTACCGCAGCCCGAGTCGCACGCAGCCACGCTCAACCGTACACAGCCAGTCCGACCGCGCCACATCCACCGGCAGCACGCGCAACCCGTGCCGTTGCGCGTCCTTGATGATCGTCGAGGGATGGTAAAACCCCATCGGCTGGTTGTTCAGCAGCGCCGCGGTGAACGGGCCGAGATAGTGGCACTTGAGATATGCGCTTGCATAAGCCAGCAGCGCGAAACTCGCGGCGTGCGATTCGGGAAACCCGTACAGCGCGAACGACGTGATTGCCTGCACGATTGTGTTCTGCGTCTCGCCCGTGATGCCGTTGCGCTCCATGCCGCTGCGCAGCCGCACCTCGATCTCGCGCATCTTCGCTTCGGACCGCTTGTGGCTGAACGCGCGCCGCAGTTCCTCCGCCTCGCCGCCGGTGAAACCCGACGCAATCATCGCCACGCGCAGCAACTGCTCCTGGAAAATCGGTACGCCGAGTGTTCGCTGCAGCACAGGCTCGAGCGACGGATGCAAACACTCGGCCGGCTCGCGCCCCTGACGCCGCTTGATGTACGGGTGAATCATCTTGCCCACGATAGGCCCCGGCCGGATGATGCCCACCTGCACTACGAGGTCGTAAAACTTCGTGGGGTAAAGGCGCGGCAGCGTGGCCTGCTGCGCGCGGCTTTCCACCTGGAACATGCCGACGGTGTCAGCCGTTTGCAGCGCGCGGTAGGTGGCGTGGTCGCCGGCGGGAAGGTGCGCGAGGTCCACTTCTTCTCCCGTCGATTCGCGGATCAGCTTCAGCGTGTCTTCGAGCACCGCCATCATGCCGAGCCCGAGCAGATCCACCTTGATCAGCCCGAGGTCCGCGCAGTCGTCCTTATCCCACTGCACGACTACGCGCCCCGGCATCGTTGCAGGTTCGAGCGGCACAACGGAATCGAGCTGACCCTGGCAGATCACCATGCCGCCCGAGTGCTGGCCGAGGTGCCGCGGCAGGTCCTGCACGGCACGGTAGAGTTGGAGAAATTTCTGTATGCGCGGGTGCGTGAGGTCGAGTCCCGCGTCGCGGAACTGGCGCTCGCTGGTGTCCGAAGGGTCCTTCCACTCCCAGGCGCGCACGAGCGAGGAGAGGCGCGCAAGCACATCCTCCTCGAAGCCGAGCACCTTGCCCACTTCGCGCGCGGCCGAGCGCCCGCGATACGTGATGACGTTGGCCGTCATCGCCGCGCCGAGCTTTCCATATCGCTCGTAGACGTACTGAATCACGCGCTCGCGCTGATCGCCGCTGGGGAGATCGAGATCGATATCCGGCCACTCGCCGCGCTCCTCGCTGAGAAAGCGTTCGAACAGCAGGTCCATGCTCACGGGGTCCACCGCAGTGATGCCGAGCGAATAGCAAACCGCGCTGTTCGCCGCCGAGCCGCGCCCCTGCGCCAGGATTCCCTGTTCGCGGCAGAACCGTATGAGATCCCAGACGATGAGGAAGTAACCCGAGAGCTTGAGCTTTTCGATCAGCGCCAGCTCACGCTCGATCTGCCGCCGCGCCCGGTCGTGATACGGCTGGTACCGCTGATGCGCGCCCTCATCGGTGCGCTTGCGGAGAAACGAATCCATCGTCTCGCCCGGCGGCACCGGATAGCGCGGGAACTCGTAGCCGAGGTCGGTCAGCACGAACTCCAGGCGCGACGAAAGTTCGGCGGTGTTGGCGATGGCCTCGGGGAGATCGACGAACAGGCGCGCCATCTCGGCGCCGGGTTTGAGATGCCGCTCGGCATTGCCCGCCAGTAGCCGGCCCGCGGCCTCGAGCGTTACCTTGTTGCAGACTGCGGTGAGCACGTCGAAGATTTCGCGCTCGGCCGCCATCGCGTGGCACACGCCGTTGGTGGCGAGCAGCGGAATCCGTGCCGCGCGCGCAAGTTTCACCACTGCCTGGTTGCGCGCTTCCTCCTCGCGGTTCATGTGGCGCTGCAATTCCGCGTAGACGTTCTCGCGGCCGAATGCCGCGACGAGCCGCTCCAGGCACTGCCGTCCCGTGCTGGCTTCGATGGCTTTGGCGAGCGGGCCATCGTTGCCGCCCGTGAGGCACACGAGGCCGCCGGCGTATTCCGCGATCTCCTCCGGATGTGCCGCGCCCTCGTATTTCCTGGCGCGCAGTTTCATGCGCGTGATGAGGCGGCAGAGATTCCGATACCCCGTGCGGTTGCGCACCAGAAGCGGATAAATTGTGCCGTCCGCCGCTGTGACCTCCGCGCCTACGTGCGCGCGGATGTTTGCCTCTTTAGCCGCGAAATGGAACCGAGGCGCGCCGTAAACGCCATCGCGGTCCGTGAGTGCCATCCCGGGCATATCGAGGCCCGCACACACGCCCGCCAGTTCCTCGGGCAGCGAAGCGCCGCGAAGGAAACTGAACGCCGACCGCGCATGGAGTTCAACGTAGGTCATAAATGCTGTCCGGCCACGGGCGACGCATGCGGCGCCCCTACAAGACGGCTCCTGTAGGGGCCGGGCATGCCCGGCCCGCTCCCAGTCGCAGCAACGCTCGCCGAGTTTCATCGTTATTGGCGGCCCGCAGGGCCATGGGGCCTGCCCCACACTCAGTCGTAACTCCCCTCCACAAACCAGGCCCCATTCCGGCGGTCCAGATACAACCGGTACAATGCCCCGTCGCTCAGCGCCACATCCCACTCGTCGCGCGACCATTCGTCTTCGCGCCACCAATCACCCGACGTACGCCATGGCCCCGCCACGGTCACCACACGGCCGCGTATCCCGCGCGCCGCCACACGCGCCGGCCGTCCGTTCGGAGCGTGAACATCGGCACGCAGCGCCGGACGGAAAACGCGCAGCGCAAGCCGCGGCCGTCGCATAAGCATCGCGCGATTCCGCGCACTGCCAAAGTGCTTCATGACGAATGCGCCCGGCCTGTGCGTATCCAGCAGTTCCGCCGACCCCACGTTTCCCTCGCCCACCAGCTTCGTAATCCGCGCCAGCGTGAGCTCCAGTTTCTGCGGCTCCGGCGCTTGCGGCAGGAAAAGCCCGTGCTGTACCACGCGCGGATTCACCGGCTCGGCCGAGAGCGAAACAGCCGTCACCGGAGCGCCCGGCGGATGCGCCTCCAGGTCGAGCGTGATCAGTTTCAGGAACGCTTTCGGATCCCGCATGGGGAAGGGAAGCCGCAGCGTGCGCTCGTGTACGCCGCCGTTTTCGAGCTTCAGCGCGACCCGCAGTTCATGCGTTGCCAGTCCATGCGAATCGAGCCGCCCGCACACCGTCCCGAGCAGGCGCCCTAGAATGAACGACAGCGGCTCGAGCAGCACCAGCGGATATTCCAGGTCGAACGAATCCGCAAATGACGGCGGTTCTTTCGAAGGCACGAGCGGCCGGCCGCCCTCGCCGCGCGCCAGTTTCCGATAATGCGCACCGGGAGGCCCGAGCCGTTCGGTTACTCCGTCCTCCGGCAGCGCTGCGAAGCCGCCGAATGTGCGGATGCCCCACAGCGCCAGCGTGCCCGCAATGTCTTCCGGCGCGTCGAGCAGTTCAACCGGGAGGCCTGCCAGTTTCTCCGCGTCCATCATCGTGACGCCCGGGAACCAGCGCGTGCCGTGTACCGCCGTATCCGGGTTTTCCGCCACAGCTACGTTCGCCGCGAGCCCCAGTTCCGCCGCACGCCGTACAATCGCCTCCGCCACATTGCGTGCCGAACCCTCGAACAGCCGCAACAGCCCCGCGATGTTCACCACCGCGGTATCGGGTGCTGTCTCCTCGACGTACGGCGAAAAATCCGATGCGCACTCCGCGAGTCGCGCGCGCTGCTCTTCGCTGATCTCCGGGACATGAATCGCGGCAAACATGCGGCTACCTCAGCGCCCGCGCTTCGAACGCGGCGGTCTCAGAACGCACGGGCTTGCGTGCATCCACGCCCATACGCGCCCCCCGCAACAGCAGCGAGCACCCCGGCGCACCGCTCCACGCCGTCTCTTCCCGCTTCATTTCGAGCATCAGCGACGCGCACGATTTCACTGTCGCCTCGCGCTCCACAACCAGCAGCACCGCCGGCGTATTCTCAATCGCGCGCCGAAGGCGGAACCACGTTGCCAGCGGGATCCGCCGAACGATGGCCGGCCGCACTTCGCACAGGTCCAGCGCGACAAAGCCGAATCCGCCGGCCTGGATGAGGAGGTCTACAGCCTTCAGCGCGTGCTCGGGATTGCCGCGGCACCGGACCCAAAGCAGACGTTCGAGATCGACGCCCGCCGCCGCGGCCGATTCCGGGTCGAGAGCGTCGTTCGCATCCACCAGGGCGCAGACCTCCGACCGCGCCGTCGCCGCCGCCAGGACTGAAAGCAGAAGGCTGGTTCGCCCCGAGGAGGCGGGGCCGTACAGATCGGTAATGGCGCCGCGCGGCAGGCCGCCCGTGAGCGCGTCGAGTTCCTCAACGCCGCTCGAAACAAGCTGGACAGGAGGGCGCTCGCGGAAGGTGAGCTGGGCGGCGAAATGAGGGCCGAGGGCGGACTCTATGCCGGCTTTGAGGGTGGCGGCTGGGGATTTCATGAGGAGCTTACCTTTTGCCTTTTCTTCGCCTTCTTGCCTACCATTGTGCCCCGGCGAAAAGGGCGTGTCAACAGGCACTAAACTGGTCTCAGAGGGGCATTGATATGGCGGCGCTCGTCCCGGAAAAACCCACCTTGCGCGTGCTCCGTGAGGCCGCTTCGGGCTGCAAGGCATGCGATTTGTGGGAGCGCGGGACGCAGACCGTCTTCGGCGACGGCGCCGCCCGCGCGCGTGTGATGTTCGTCGGCGAGCAACCCGGGAACGAAGAAGACCTCGCGGGCAAGCCGTTCGTCGGTCCTGCCGGACGCCTTCTCGACAAGGCTCTCGAGGAAGCCGGCATCGACCGCGCGGAAACGTACGTCACCAACGTCGTCAAGCATTTCAAGTGGGAGCCGCGCGGGAAGCGCCGCATACACGCCAAGCCCAACGCGCAGGAAATCACGGCTTGCCGCCCCTGGCTGGACGCCGAAATCGACCTGGTCAAGCCGGAGGTGATCGTGTGCCTCGGCGCAACCGCGGCTCAGGCGCTTCTCGGGAAGCAGTTTCGCGTGACCCGGCACCGGGGGGAATTCGTCTCCTCGTCATTGCCCGCACGGGTCATCGCCACCGTTCACCCTTCCTCGATCCTGCGCGCGCCCGACGAAGCTGCGCGCCACCTGGAGAACAGGCGCTTCGTAGACGACCTGAAGATTGTCGCCCTCGCCATCCGCGAAAAATAAGAGCGAAAAATAAGAGCCTTCCATCCGTAACTCTCGTCGTATATACTTCGCCTAATCGGGAGACTTGTTCAGAATTCCGATTCCAAGGAGAGTGTTATGAAAGTTCTCGCTACTATTCTGGTGGGCCTTTTCCTGCTCGCGGGTCTCGCCGCGGCAGCCTCGATCGACGGCAAATGGGTGTCCGAGCGAAAGATGGAGCGCGACGGCGAGTCGTTCACCATCATCCAGACGTTTGACCTGAAGGCGGAAGGAAGCAAAGTCACCGGCAAAATCACGATGCAGTTCGGCGACATGGAGCCGCGCACGATGGACCTCAAGGACGGCAAGATCGACGGCAACAAATTCTCTTTCGTGACCGAGATGTCCACGCCGAATGGCGATTTCAAAATGACGTATGAGGGGACGGTAGAGGGCGATACCCTGAAGGGCACATTGAGCCGCGAAGGCGGGGATCCCCGCCCGTTCGAAGCCAAGAAGAAATAGAGTTCACACTGTGAGGGGCCGGGGCGAATCGCCCGGCCCCTCATTCGTAGCGAAGGGCTTCCACCGGGTCGAGCCGCGCCGCCTTCGCCGCCGGCCAGATTCCGAAAAAGAGTCCCACCCCCACCGACACGCTCACGCCCATTGCCGCAGCCCAAAGCGGCACGGTCGTCGGAATGGAAGGAAACACCAGCTTCGCGCCGAGCGAAAGCAGCCAGCCGAGAAGCATACCGCACAGCCCGCCGAGCCCGGTCAGCACAACTGCTTCGGTAAGGAACTGCGTGATGATGTCCATGCGCTTGGCGCCCACCGCCTTGCGCACGCCGATCTCCCTCGTGCGCTCGGTGACCGACACGAGCATGATGTTCATCACGCCCACGCCGCCCACCAGCAGCCCAATCGAGCTCAGCACCACCATCACGATCGCGGTCACGGACATCATTTTCCGGAAGTCCTCCACCATCTGCTCCGAGGTGGTGATGGCGAACGTGTCCGGTTCATTCGGTTTCTGGCGGCGCTCCTGCCGCAGTACGCCGTACACTTCGTCCATCGCGGCCGCGAGTTTCCCCTCGTACGCGATGATGACGAGCATGTTCTCCTTCGCACTTGGGAACATCTTGCGCATCGTGTTGTAGGGCAGCAGCACGCGCCGGTCCTCCTCACCGGGGAACGATGCCGCCGGCCGCTCCATCGCGCCGATCACCTGGAACTGGTGCCCGTCCACTTCGACCGTTTTCCCGACGGGGTCGATATTCGGGAACCACGATTTCGCGAGGTCCTCGCCGATCACCGCCACCGGCAGCCGGTGCAGGTTATCGACGGCGCTCAGGAAGCGCCCGTACTTCATGGCGGTCCCACCGAAGGCATACGCCTCCTCGGTGCCGCCGAGGTCGAGATCGTAGATTTCGTTGCCCTTGTACTTGCCCTTGTGAACGGCGTTGAAGTCTGGGAAGAGATACGGGCTCACGTACTGCACCGAAGGGCAGCGCTCGGAGATAGCCCGCGCGTTGTCGACCGTCAGCGGCTTGCGCATCATCTCCTCACGGGAGATATTAAACCGGAACCCGATCTGGAACTTGAAGGCGATCAGCGTGTTGGGCCCGAAACTCCGGAAGATGTTTGCGATCGATGAGTCCAGACCCGTGATGATCGATCCGACCGCGATCACTGTCGCCGTCCCGATGATGACTCCGAGCACCGTGAGGAAACTGCGCATCTTGTGCTCGCGGATCGTTGTCAACGCCATCCGCGCAGCCGAAAAGATCTCTGACCGGCTCATTTCTCCACCCTCAGCGCTTCAATAGGATCAAGCAATGCCGCCTGGCGGGCCGGATAGATGCCGAAGAACAGCCCCACTCCGGCCGACAACACCACCGCGATGACCACAGCCGCCGTGGGCACCGCCATCGGCACCGGTGTCAGTGTCCGAACCAGGACCGCCACCGCCCAGGCGATCAGGGCGCCGAGCAGGCCCCCGCTCGCCGCCAGCATGGAGGACTCCACCAGGAACTGGTTCAAAATATCCTTCTTACGGGCGCCGACCGACTTGCGAATCCCGATCTCGTGCGTGCGTTCCGTGACCACCGCCAGCATGATGTTCATGATGACCACCCCGCCCACCACCATGAACACCGAAACCACGGCAACCGCGGTCGCCGCGATCGCGCCGGTCAACTTGTCCCAGGCCGAAGTGAGCGACTCCGAGCCCACTATCGAAAACGTATCCTCCTCTTTCGGGCCGAGATGGCGGTGCGCCCGCAGGAGCACCCGCATTTCGTCCTGCGCCTGGTAGATGTGCTCCCGGTCGAGGGCTACGCCGAAGTAGCCGATGTCGGTCTGCGAGCCGAACATCTTGAAGAAAGTTTCCACCGGGATCATCACGAAGTTGTCCCGGCTCTGGCCGAACACGCTTCCCTGCACCTTGGCCACGCCGATGACTTCGAAGGGCCGGCCGCGGATCTCGAGCGTCTTGCCGACCGGGTTCACGTTGGGAAAGAACTTGCTCCTGATGTCGGCGCCAATGAAGGTCACGGCCTGCCGCCGCTGGTTATCGCCGTCGCTGAAAAACCGGCCGTAATCGACCTGTGTGTTCGAGATCGCGCCCATGTTCGGCGTAACGCCCCGCACCTGAACGCCATCGGCCGATTCCTTGCCGAGGTGCACCGTCGCCCGCCTGTAGCCCTCAATCCCGAGATCGCGCGAAAGCGTGATACGGCTCTTCAGGAACGCGAACTCCTCCTTCTTGAGTTTGGGATTACGCCGCAGCATTTCGAGGAACTTCTTGTGGTCGTGCTCGCCGATCATGGCCAGCCGCAGGACGCGGTAGCCGTCGCCGCCCATGTCGGACACCTGCTGGGCAATGTAGACATCCATGCCGTGAATCACGGCCATGACAGCGATCAGGGTAGTGGTGGCCAGAATGATACCCAGCAGGGTAAGGAAACTGCGCAGCTTGTTCCCGCGCAGCGACCCGGCCGCCACGGACAGAGCTTCACCGATAGAAGCGTTTGACCTCATCGACTGGAAGACGGTTTCCAGCCCCGGTTTGTTCCAGGATGTCCTGGAAACCCAGGGGCGGTTCGACGTGCCGTAAATTTTTTTTGGACCTCTGGACGGGTTTTGTGCAACTAATAAGGATATGAGACCTGGAACTTATGCTTTCCGCAGTTTGTTTGTTCTCAGCGCGTTATCGCTGATTTCGCTCCCGCTGGCCGCTCAGTCCGGCCAGGGGCGACTCAAGACCAAAGTGAACCCGGGCCGGGCGGGAGTGTTTGTCGACGGCAAGTACATGGGCCCTGCCGCGAATTTCCGCGTCGGCCGCACGTATGCCCTTCCCGCGGGTGAACATGAGGTCCGGCTCTCCGAGCCCCGGTACGAAGATCTCGTGACGAAAGTTAACATACAGGCCGGCAAGACCAGTACGCTGCGAGAGACCATGAAACCGCTGCAACCGGCCAAGCCACCGTTCGGCATGCTCCGTACGGTTTACCCGGAAAAGTTCGCTGCCGTGTATGTAAACGGGAAGTACATGGGCCACACGGACGAATTCAACAACGGCTCTCAAGGCTTGAAACTGAACCCTGGCGAATACGAGGTGAAGATCGTGCCGGTCTCCGGTGGCGCGGGGCACGAAGAGAAGGTTCGGATTGAGGCCGAAAAAACCACCATCGTGCGCGTAAAGTAGCCCTACTGCCGTAACGAGCGCATCCATTCAACGAGCACCGGCCCGAGCCAAAACCGCGGCGGCCGGCGGGAAATAAAACCCACGTGGCCGCCGTGCTCTACTGCCAGCAGGCGGATGTTCGGATTCCGCAGCCCCGGCCGTTCGAAGATCTCAAATGGAATCACCGGGTCGTCCTTGGCCTGAATCAGCAGCGACGGAACGCGGATTCCATCCAGGAAGCGGCGGCAGGACTGGGTTTCGTAATAATCCGCCGCATCGCGAAACCCGAATGTGGGCGCCGTAATCAGGTCGTCGAACTCCCGCACGGTTTTTACCGTATGGAGCCCGTTCACTCCGGGGTCGAGCTGGCGGATTCTGCGCTTCAACCGACGCACGAAGCGCTTATGATACAAGTAGTTGCCCCGCCGCTCGAGACGGTCAACGCACGCTGCCAGATCGATCGGGGTGGAGACCGCGCAGACCCCGCCCAACCATCCGAGCCCGTGTTCCCCTAGCTCACCGGCCAGTTTCAACGCCACGTTCCCGCCAAGGGAGAACCCGACCAGGTAAACCGGGCGGCCCGCTTCCGGCTGAAGTTGGCGAAGGAACGCGAGCAGGTCGGTCGTCAGGCCGGAGTGGTAGCCGGTCCTCCCGCACGATTCGGTTCCGCCGCAGCTTCGGAGATTGAAGCGGTGCGCGGAAAACCCCGCCTCGAGGGCCGCCTGGGCGGTGCTTTTCATGTATCCCGACGCGCCCGAACCTTCAAGACCATGGACAAGTACGACCTCACCGGCCGGCGTTCCCTCCGGCCGTTGTGTCTCGACAAGAACCGCGACGCCGGGCTCCGTGGAGTACATCCGGCGCTCGACGGGAAATCTCCGCTCATCGAGGCCGCTGGGCCAAAAATGCGAAACGATGGTGAGAAGGTGGGGGTTTGAGACTATCGGGGTTCTAAACAAGAAATTTCTGCCCTCCCGCGAAGAAACTACACGATTTCAGCGCCCGGGGTTCGCACGACCGCCCCCGCGCTCAGCAAGATAATCCGTGGAACAGTGATTGCTCAATCCTCAGGGTCCCATTTTATTCTCTGATCGGGAGACTATCATGGCAACCGGTAATCCTAGCAATCACCCTCCGCCCGCTAGCGGCCCTGCCACGGTCCTATGCGTCAGCCCGTTTGAGGCCGACCACGTCTATTTTGAGCATGCCTTCCGGCACTCGAACTGGGAGGTGCATACGGTCCGCTCCAGTCGTGAAGCACTGGACTGGTTGAGCCACGAGCCCGCGCCTGTCGTGCTCTGCGAGGAGAGCCTGCCGGATGGTACCTGGAAGGATCTTCTCGCGGAAGTAGTGTCCATGCCGGACAGCCCCATCCTTATCGTAACTTCGCGCCTGGCCGACGACCTGCTCTGGGCGGAAGTCCTTAACCTGGGCGCATACGACTTGTTGATGAAGCCGTTCGAAATGAGCGAGGTCTTCCGGGTTGTCAGCCTGGCGTGGCGGCACTGGAAGAATAACTGGGAGAAGGCCCGCGCCCGGGAGAAGGCGATGGGAGCCGCCACGGCGCGCACCACCCCAGCCTGAAGAGTCTCACATCCTGTATATTACGTGGGATGCCCAAGGCGGCGGTCCTTTTCTTCGCGGCAATCCTGGCGGCGCAGAGCCAGACCCTCCATGGCGTAATCGACATTCACGCCCACTGCGATCCGGATAGCCTTGCGCGTTCCATTGACGGCATCTCGCTCGCAAAACTTGCGCACAGCCGCGGCATGCGGGCCGTCGTTCTGAAGAACCATTTTGAATCGACGGCGGGTCTCGCCTGGCTGGCTCGGAGCGCCGCGCCGGGCATGGAGGTCTACGGGGGCATCGCCCTGAATCGATCCGTTGGAGGGATCAACCCGGCCGCGGTCGAGCACATGGCCCAGGTGAAGGGCAAGCTGGGCCGGTTCGTATCGATGCCCACCGTGGATTCAGAGCACCAGGTGCGTACCGCGAACGAGTCGCGGCCTTTCGTTGCCATCTCGAAGGACGGCCGGCTGCTGCCCGAGGTCCTTCAGGTGCTCGATCTCATCGCGAAGCACCGGCTGGTGCTCGCCACGGGCCACTCCAGCTCGGATGAGACCGTGTTGCTGGTGAAAGAGGCGCGTTCGAAACGCATTGCCCGGATCGTGGTGACTCATGGCCCCAATCCTTCCACTGGAATGACCATCGAACATATGAGGCGTGCGGCGGTCATGGGAGCTTTCATTGAATTTTCCTACAACGACCTGCTTGCGCAGGAGCGCGCCGTCGCCATCCGCCGTTCAGTGGCTGCCATACGCGCCTGCGGCACGGCACACGTCATCCTCTCGAGCGACCTGGGCCAGGCTAACAATCCGCTGCCGCCCGACGGGCTGCTCGCCTTCATGAAAATCCTCCAGGAAGAGGGATTCACACCGGCGGAGATCGACCGCATGGCCAGGCGGAACCCGGCCAAACTGCTGTCGCCTTACTGACGCGATTCCCTCAGCGTCGCAGGCGGCGGCAGGCAGTTTCAGCGCCCGCCGGGTCCACCGCGGCGTTACCCTGCTCGATGTAACGGATCCGGCCCTCCTTGTCCACCACGAACGTGGTTCTGTATGCCAAGCCCGTTTCCGGGATCAGGACGCCGTACTGCGCCGACACCTTCCTCATGAAATCGCTCAGCAGTGGATAGCTCAGCTTTTCCTCTTCGGCCCAATGCTTCAGGGCCGGAAGGTTGTCCGTGCTGATCCCGAACACCTGTGTGTCCGTGGCTGCGAAGTTCTGGATACCAGCCTGGTATCCTTTCACTTCCTTCGTTCAACCGCCGGTAAACGCAGCGAAAAAGAACGCGAGCACCACGTTCTGCTTTCCGCGGTAGTCGGACAGTTTGACCTCTTTGCCCTCCGTGGAGCGCAACGTGAAGTCCGGGGCAGGATCACCAACCTTCAGCTTCAGCTCAGGCGCCTTCGTTTGCGCCTCCACCGCCAGCGCGCAGACAAGCGCGGCTGTTAACAAGTGCATCCGACGTGTCATCAAGTCCTCCGAACGCTAAACTGTTAAGACCGTGAGAATACCGATCTATCAGATAGATGCTTTTACCGGCCGTTTGTTCGCGGGAAATCCTGCGGCGGTCTGTCCGTTGGAAAAATGGCTCGACGACGATCGGATGCAGGCGATCGCCGCCGAGAACAACCTTTCGGAGACCGCATTCTTCATGCGTGCCGGGGATTGCTACGACCTGCGCTGGTTCACACCGGGGCGCGAGGTGGATCTCTGCGGGCACGCGACCCTCGCGACAGCGTTCGTCATCTTCGAGTATTTCGACCGGACAGCCGATCTGCTGCGGTTCCAGACGCGGAGCGGGGAGTTGCGGGTGCGGCGCGACGGCCACCTGCTCGCGATGGATTTCCCGGCTCGCCCTCCCAGGAAATGCGAGCCGCACGCGGCGCTCGAGAAGGCGCTCGGCAAACCGCCCCGTGAACTCTGGCTCTCGCGCGACTACATGGCCGTCTATGATTCGGAAGAGGAGATTCGCAGCCTCGCGCCCGACCTCCACGCCCTGGCGGCCATAGATTGCTTTGCTTGTATCGTTACGGCCCCCGGCAAGGAAGCCGATTTCGTCTCCCGGTTCTTTGCGCCCGGAAGCGGCATTGCGGAAGACCCGGTGACCGGCTCGGCACACTGCACCCTTGTGCCTTACTGGGCGGCCCGCCTCGGCAAAACCGCCTTCCGCGCGCTTCAGGTCTCAGCCCGCGGCGGAGAACTCGTCTGCGAGCTTCAAGGTGACCGCGTGAGCATCTCGGGGCGCGCCGTGCGCTATCTCGAAGGCTCGATTTTCATCTGACGCGCGCGTTTGTACATCACGAACCGTATCAGGGCATGGTCCTGACTTGCGGGCCCGGAGATCACGAACCGTATCAGGGCACGGTCCTGACTTGCGGCCCGGAGATCACGAATCGTATCAGGGCACGGCTTTAGACGTGCCGCAGGATGCCACCATCACAGGGCTTTAGCCCCTGCTGCCTTTTGCGTTTGGGTATTGCCATAAACAGGGGCTAAAAGCCCGAAGCTTCTCATGACGCTGCGGCACGTCTAAAGCCGTGCCCTGATACAAGGCCCAAGCCACGGCCTTCCACGTGCCTGAAGCCGTGCCCCATTTTCATCCTTGCGGCTGAGGACGGCTTCCTTCATGACGCGACTGATACAAAGCTACTCCTCGTCTTCAGTCCGGTGCGCCGCCAGGCGACTGATGACTGCCATGTCCTCCAACGTGGTTACGTCACCGGTTACTACGTGGGTCGTCATGATCTCGCGCAGGAGGCGCCGCATGATCTTGCCGCTCCTCGTTTTCGGCAGCGCTTCCGTGAAGCGGATCTCGGCGGGTCTGGCGAAGCCGCCGATTTCGTGCCCCACCCACTGCCGCAGATCCTCGGCGAGCTTCTTGTGGTCCCAACTGCCCCGTTTCAAAGTGACAAAGGCGCACACGGCCTGGCCGGTCATCTCATCGGGCCGCCCGACCACCGCCGCCTCCGCCACCGAGGGGTGCCGGACGAGCGCCGATTCGATCTCCATCGTGCTCAGCCGGTGGCCGCTGACGTTCATCACATCGTCCACGCGCCCCAGCATCGTGAAGTAGCCGTCCTCGTCGCGCCGGGCCGCATCGCCGGTGAAATAGACGCCCGGCATGCGCGTCCAATACTGGGCGTGGTAGCGCTCCGGGTCGCCCCAGATCGTCCGCAGCATTGACGGCCACGGGCGCTTGACGATCAGAAAACCTTCCTTGCCCGCCGGCGCCGGGTTGCCGTGCGTATCCACAACCTCGGCCAGAACACCCGGCAAGGGGAAGGACGCAGAGCCCGGCTTCAGCGGGGTGGCGCCCGGCATCGGCGAAATCATGATTGCACCGGTCTCGGTCTGCCACCACGTGTCTACAATGGGGCATCGCCCTTTCCCAATCACCCGGTGATACCATTCCCACGCCGCCGGGTTGATCGGTTCGCCAACGGACCCCAGCAGCCGGAGACTGGACAAGTCGTGCGAATCAGGCCAATGTTCGCCTTGGCGGATTAGCGCGCGGATCGCGGTCGGCGATGTGTAGAAGATGCTGACTCCGTGCTTCTCGACAATGCGCCAGAAGCGGTCGAACTGCGGGTAGTCCGGCGCGCCTTCGTACATCACCGAAGTCGCCCCGGCCGCGAGCGGGCCGTACACGATATAGCTGTGCCCCGTCACCCAGCCGATATCCGCCGTGCACCAGTAAGTATCCTCCTCGTGCAGGTCGAACACCCACTTCATGGTGGCCACGCACTGCGTAAGATAACCGCCGGTAGTATGTAAGATGCCCTTCGGTTTTCCCGTGGTTCCCGAAGTGTACAGCACGTAGAGGGGGTGCTCGGAATCGAGCGGCTCGGCAGGGCAGACCTCGCTTATGCCCTCGTCCAGTTCATGCCACCAGAAATCGCGGCCCTCGTGCATCGAGACCGTGCCGCCCGTGCGGCGGTAAACAATCACATCGCGCACGGTCGGGCACTCGGGCAGCGCTTCGTCCACAGTCGCTTTCAGCCGGACCTCGCGCCCCCGGCGCCATCCGCCGTCGGCCGTGATGACAAGCCCCGCCTTGAGGTCCTGCACGCGCGCTTTCAGCGCCTCGGCCGAGAAGCCTCCGAACACCACGCTATGCGTGATACCGAGCCGCGCGCACGCCAGCATCGCCACCGGCAGTTCCGGGATCATCGGCATGTAGATGATCGCGCGGTCGCCCGCTTTCCAACCGCGCTCTTTCAGGACGTTCGCGAAACGGCAAACCAGCCTGTGCAGCTCGAAGTATGAAATCATCCGCTGGTCGCCCGGTTCGCCTTCCCACAGGATCGCCACCTTGTTGCGCCGCGGTGTTGCGAGGTGACGGTCCAGGCAGTTGTACGACGCGTTTGTCTTTGCGCCCACGAACCATTTGGCGAAAGGCGGATCCCACTCGAATACATGACGCCATTTTTCGAACCAGAACAGCTCGCGTTCGGCCACTTCTCCCCAAAATTCTTCCGGGTGCTTTTCCGCGCGTTCGAACAGCACGCGGTAGTCATTCATGGTTTGCACATGTGCCCGTCGCACAAAATCCTCGCCGGGCGGATACACGGATTGCTGCTGCTCCACAGCTCCTTGTTCGGACATAAGCTCCTCTGTAGGATTTATTGCGCCAGCCCCGCTCTGATGGGCTGTCCCCATTAAAGCACGTTAAGCGAATCTTTCAATCTGCAAAAGCGCGTGCGCGATGACGAAATGGGCATTGCGCGGGCCGCGAGAGGGGCTGCCCCACTGCGTTGAATGGCTCAGGAGCCGTCTGATAGGCTCGGGGTAATGGGCGGGGCTGAGGGGGCCCGAGGTTTGTACCTCAACACGATGCGGGCGCATCTATACGAGTACGTACGGTGGTCTAAAATAGAGGGTGGTTCAAGCTCAACCTGACATGCGCAGACTGTTGCTTTTCATGGCCATGGGGACTTGTTTGGCCGCTGACGTGCCTGATCCGCTGGGGGAGGCACGTCAACTGTACAATCGAACCGAATACGAAACCGCGCTGAAGATTCTGGCGCCGCTCGGCGCGAAGAGCGGGAGCGTGTACCTGCTGATGGGCCAGTGCCAGTACATGCAGGGAGAACCAAAGAAGGCATCGGAAACGTTCCAGAAGGCGGTCGAAATCGAGCCGGCAAATTCGGAGAACTGGCTCTGGCTCGGCCGCGCCTTCGGTCGCCGCGCCGAGACTTCCAGCTTCGTGACAGCTCCGATGTATGCGAAGAAGGCGCGCGAGGCGTTTGAGAAATCGGTGGCGCTGAACCCGGGCAACAGAGAGGCTATCGGGGATCTTTTCGAGTATTACCTCGAAGCGCCGGGATTTCTCGGCGGCGGGCTGGACAAGGCCGCCGAGATGGCAAAGCGCATGGCGAGTTACGACTCCGCCGAATACCACTGGGCTCAATCGCGGCTGGCCGTGAAAAAAAAGGAGTTTGACACGGCCGAAGACCAGTTGCGCCGTGCCGTCGATCTTGCGCCGCGGCAGGTCGGCAGACTGATCGATCTGGCCAAGTTCCTTTCCAACAGCGGCCGCTACCAGGAGAGCGACGCTGTGTTTCGGAAGGCGCAGCAAATCGACCCGAACGCCCCGAAGTTGCTGTTCGCACAAGCCAGTTCCTACATACGCGCGCGCCGGAACCTTGACACCGCGCGGGTGCTCCTGAAGCGGTACCTTGAACTGCCGCTCACACCCGATGACCCCCCGCGGAGCGAGGCCGAGCAACTGCTAAGGTCGGCATCCTGAAGCATGTTCATCAACGAAGCCCTGTCATTCAGCCTGAACGCGCTGAAAGCAAACAAAGTACGAAGTTTACTGACCGCCCTTGGCCTGGTGATCGGCAACGCCTCTGTAATCTGGGTGGTGACGATCTCGCTCACCAGCCGCGACTACATCCTCGAGCAGATCCAGGGCATCGGTTCGAACATGATCAACGCGCAGTACGAGATCGGCAACCAGTTGACCTCGGGCCAGGTGGCGGCCGACTACGTGAAGATGGCCGATGTCGACGCGGTGCGGCGGCAACTCGACGACCGCATCGTCGCGGCCACCGGCATCATGCAGACCTTCACCGGGATCGTGGTGAACGGGCGCGCGCAGGAGATCCAGGTCAACGGCTCGGACGAGCAATACCGAAAAGTGCGAAATCTGGTGATTCTGTCGGGGCGGTTCCTGGATTCGAGCGATGTCACGCTTCGTCAGAAAGTGGCGCTCCTTACCGATAAGCTCGCCATCCGGTTATACGGCGGCCACCAGGCTGCTGTCGGACAGGTCATCAAAATACACGGATTGCAGTTCACCGTGATCGGCACGTTCAAGGAAAAGGTGTCCACCTTCGGCCTTTCGGAACTGTCCGGAGAGAGCATCCTGATCCCGATCACGGTGATGAGTTATTTCGTTCCGGTAGAGCGCATCGACCCGATGTATGTGCAGGCCAGGACTGCGGCGGACGTGCCCGCGTTGACCGACGATGTGCGGAAGGTTCTCGAAAGCCGGCACAGGCCGGGCGCCCGGTACCTCGTAGCAAATCTTACGGCTATTCTCGACGCCGCGAACAAGGTCGCGCTCGTCCTGACCGCGGTGTTGATTATGGTTTCGGCGATCGCGCTGGTCATCTCCGGAATCGGAATCATGAACATCATGCTCGTCACCGTGACCGAGCGGACGCGCGAAATCGGCTTGCGCATGGCGGTCGGCGCGGCGCGGCGGGACATACTGCAGCAGTTCCTGCTCGAGGCCGTGCTGATCAGCGTTGCGGGCGGATCGGTGGGAATACTGATCGGCGTGGCGCTGCCGCTCAGTGTGCGGTTCGCGGTGGACAACCTGTTCATTCCGATCTCGGAGCTTTCGATCGCGATCGCGTTCGCGGTTTCCTGCATTGTCGGGCTGGTGTTCGGGATTCTGCCGGCCAGCCGCGCGGCGAAGCTGAATCCGACCGAGGCGTTGCGGTACGAGTAGACCGCTCCGTTGCGGTCGCGGCTCGGTTTCGTGCCGTTTCCGACCCGCGACCGCAAGGGAGCGTTTTGGTTCTTGGTAAACTCACCGGATTTCACTGCCCTAAATCGATCATAATTGGCGGTAGCCTTGGAAGAGGAGACAAGTAGGTGCATGGCTCGAAAGATAATTGCCTTCGTTCTCTGCATGATACTGAACGCCACCACTTGGTCTAGCGCCGCTGGCGCATCCGCGGTGCAGCATGAACAGGGTGCGGCGGCTTGGGCTGCGGCCGTGCGTCAAGCCGATTCCAACGGTTACAATTTCGTGGAATTCCGGCTTTCGGACCGGCGCAAGGTGAAGGGCTATCTAGGGAGCGTGTACCCGGAATCGTGCATCATTCAGGATAGAGCGGGAACGGTCGAGGTCTCGTATAGCGATATCCAATCCGCCAAATGGAAACATCGTGCCCCAGCCGTTCCCTCCAAGTATGCCAACCGCGTTCTAAGCCGTCCGGCAAAGTACGCCTTGATCCTCGGCATTGGCTTGACGCTTGGTGTGCTCGCCGCTATCTGGGCTGGCAGATCATCATGAAGCTCCGACCTTCGCCACCGGTGGTGTGAGATGCCCGTACACCTATCGCCACGGCCTCCTTCATCGCGGCGCGCGGCGTGCCGGAACACGTTAGTATAGATCTGTTGCGCGAACAGATCGAAGCAGTCGAACACCGGATCGAAGCCGCGGCCCGGCGGGCCGGCCGGGCTCGGGCCGACATCACTCTCATCGCGGTGACGAAGACGTTCCCCGCTGACGTTATCCATGAGGCGTACGATGCCGGGTTGCGCGCGTTCGGCGAGAACTACATTCAGGAATTCGAGCGAAAGCAGCCGGAACTCGCGGACCTTGCCGGTGCGCGGTTCCATTTCATCGGGCACCTGCAATCGAACAAAGCGCGGCGTGCCGTGGAGCTTTTCGACGCCATTCAGACGGTTGACACGGCGAAGCTCGCCTCGCGGCTCAACGAGGCCGCCGAACGCGAACTCGAAACGATGATCGAGGTGAAGCTTTCGGGCGAGGAGGCCAAGAGCGGCGCGCGGCCCGAGGACCTGCCTGCCCTGATCGAAGCGATTCGAGCCTGCCCGAGACTGCGGCTTACCGGCCTCATGACGATGCCTCCGTGGTCCGACGACCCGGAGCAGTCGCGGCCGTATTTCCGGCGGCTTAGAGACCTTGCCGCGCAGCACGGACTACCGAATTTGTCGATGGGCATGTCTCACGACCTCGAGGTCGCCATCGAAGAGGGCGCCACGCACGTGCGCGTCGGCACAGCTCTCTTCGGTTCCAGAAAACGGGCGTGACCGTCGCATTCTATTCACCGCTGCCCCCGGCGCCGACAGGAGTGGCCGATTACGCGGCTGCGCTGCTCGAGTCCTTGCGCGCGTTCGGTGAAGTGAAGGTCAACGAGCCGCGCGGCGACGCTTGCCTCTATCACCTCGGCAATAATCAACTGCACGTGGAGATTTACCGCCGGGCGTTGTGCCGGCCGGGCGTCGTCGTGCTCCACGACGCCGTGCTGCACCACTTCTTCCTGGGTTCGCTCAGCCGCCAGGCCTACATCGAGGAGTTCGTCTTCAATTACGGCGAGTGGAGCCGCGACCTCGCCGCCGAACTGTGGCGGGAGCGGGCGCGCTCGGCGCACGATGAGCGGTATTTCCGATACGCGATGGTGCGCCGCGTTGCCGAAGCGTCGCGAGCGGTCGTGGTGCATAATCCGGGAGCCGCGCGAATTGTGGCGGCGCACGCGCCCGGCGTAAGGGTCGTCGAAATCCCGCACCTTTTCCGCGCTTCCGAGTGTGTTGCCGAAGCCGAGGCGATTGACTGGCGAGAGAAACACGGGATCGCGCGCGGGGCCTTCCTCTTTGGGGTTTTCGGGCACCTGCGCGAATCGAAGCGCCTGCTGACGGCTTTGCGCGCGCTTGAGCGCGTGCGGCGGGCGGGAGTGAATGCCGTGCTGCTCGTCGCGGGCGAATTCGTGTCACCGGACCTCGCGCGGGCCGCTGAGCCCCTGCTGAGTGCCCCGGGAGTTGTGCGGATGGGGTATCTTCCCGAACGCGAGTTCTGGATCGCGGCAGCCGCGGTGGATGCCTGCGTCAACCTGCGGTCGCCGGCGGCCGGAGAGACCTCAGGAATCGGAATACGCCTGATGGGAATCGGCAAGCCGGTGCTGGTGACGGCGGCGGAGGAGACCGCGCGGCTCCCCGATGCCGCGTGCATCCGGGTTGCACCCGGAGTTGCGGAAGAGCGCATGTTAGCGGAATATATGATGTTCCTGGCTATGGAGCGGAATTCCGCGCGCGAGATCGGCCAACGCGCCGCCGCTCACATCGCCGGGCATCACGCGCCGGCCGATGTCGCCCGGCGCTATTGGAAAGTTTTGTGCGAACACTGCAGTTGAGTTTGCTGTTGCTGTGCGGCTCGCTATGGGCCGCGCCCCCCGGCGGAATCGAACGGGAACTGGAGGTCCGCATCCCGATGCGGGATGGCGTGACGCTGGCCACGAACATCTTCCGGCCGGCGCGTCCGGGAAAGTTCCCCATAATCCTCGTGCGGACGCCTTACAACAAGGGGACAGACCTCGCCCCCGCATACAGCCCGTTCGTCGAACGAGGGTACGTGGTGGCGGTCCAGGACGTGCGCGGGCGGTACGATTCCGGCGGCGTGTTCCAGCCGTTGAAGCAGGAATCGGCGGATACGGATGACACGTTGAACTGGCTGGGGCGTCAGAGCTGGTCGAACGGGCGGATCGGCATGACGGGCGGGTCGTATCTCGGGATCGTGCAGTGGAAGGCCGCGCTGCTGAATAACCGCTATCTGAAAGCAATTTTCCCGGTCGTCTCCGGGTGTGACGACTATTTCGACCGGTTCTATTCCCCCGGAGGCGCACTGAAACTGGGTCAGCGGCTGGAGTGGATGTCCGAGAACCTGCGGGTCCCCGAGTTCCCAAAGCCGAAGTTTCTGGACTTCGTTCTGCACCTGCCGCTGCGCTCCTCGGACCGGATTGCGACCGGCCGCACGGTGGATTTCTTTCAGAAAGTGCTCGACCATCCCGCGTATGACTCCTTCTGGAAGGGCCTGAGTACGCGCGAAAAGCTGGCAAATGTGCGGGTGCCCGTGTTTTCGGTCGGTGGGTGGTACGACAATTTTGTCGAGAGCGATCTCGAGGCCTTCCGGCTGATGCAAAATTACGGGCGCATGCAGCGGATCCTGATCGGGCCTTGGCCGCACAACATGTCTTACAACTTCCCCGGGGTCGATTTCGGGCCGGAAGGCAAGCTGCCGATTCGGAAGTACCAGATCGAGTGGTTCGACCACTGGCTCAAAGGCGAACCGAAGGGCGCCGGCCCGGATGTGGTCGCGAGCCCCCCGGCGCGTATCTTCATCATGGGTGCAAATCGCTGGAGGGACGAGCAGGAATGGCCGCTCAGCCGCGCGCGCCTGACGCCGTTCTACCTTTCGAGCGGCGGGCGGGCGAACACGCTCAACGGCAACGGCCGGCTCCGGTGGTCGATGCCGGGTAAGCAGAAGCCGGACCAGTTCGTCTACGATCCGAAAGACCCGGTGCCGACCGAAGGCGGCGCGGTCTGCTGCAATCCGAAGGTTCTTGCGTGGGGTCCGAGGGATCAGCGCGCGGTCGAGAAGCGCCAGGACGTTCTGGTGTACACGAGTCCCCGGCTGAAGCGCCCACTGGAAGTGACCGGTCCGATCAGGGTCGTGCTGTACGTTTCGACTTCGCAGCCGGACACGGACTTCACGGCCAAACTGGTGGACGTGTTTCCGAATGGCGAGGCGCGCAACCTCACGGATGGCATTTTGCGGCTAAGGTACAGGGAATCCCTGGAAAAGCCCGTGGCGGCGCGGCCGGGAGAGGTCTACCCGATTACCATCGATGCCGGGGTCACCAGCAATCAGTTCGGCAAGGGGCACCGGATCAGGCTCGAGATTTCCAGCAGCAACTTTCCGCGATTCGACCGCAATCCGAACACCGGACGGCCCGTGGCCGATGAAAAGGAGTTCCGCCGGGCGGCGCAGACGGTGTACCATGAACGTGGCCGCGCTTCGCACGTGATCCTCCCGGTGGTGCCGAATTGAATCGGCGCCCTTTGCGCGGCGCGGGTGATTTGCGATAATGGATCTTCGCACAAGGCGCGGTAGCCAAGTTGGTAAGGCAGAGGTCTGCAAAACCTCCATCACCGGTTCAAATCCGGTCCGCGCCTCCAATATCCGAATAACATTCAGGCGCGGTAGCCAAGTGGTAAGGCAGAGGCCTGCAAAACCTTTATTCAGCGGTTCGATTCCGCTCCGCGCCTCCATCCAGCATCTCATTTCGCATCAGTAGATCAAGGGTTTGCACCCAGTTTCTTCTCCATCCAGTCGGCATCGCCAGAGGTTGACGAAAATGGCGAATGTGCGGCGAAAACAGGGACTCCGTCCCCCGTCCGTCCCCTTTCGCTGGATTCCGTCCCCCTTCTGCTGGATTCCGTATCGCTTCCGGACGGTCAGGGAGTCGTATTCCAGATAGACCTGGGCTCCGTCCCCCTTCTGTCCCCCTTTTCGATAGACCAAGTTCACCGCGGCGTAGAGGAACGGTTACCTCGCCGGGCTCATAACCCGGAGGATGCCGGTTCGAATCCGGCCGCCGCAACCAATCATAAGCAGACGAGGGGCGCCAGCGCGCGCCCCTCCGTTCAGATGGCTCCCGGTGGCGCGTCATGGCGCGGGGCAGCAAGTCTGCCGGTGGGCAACACCGAGGGCCACCTCAGCGCCAAAGGAGGGCGCGGAGTTGAG
>JAEZIJ010000253.1 GCA_023436715.1 Acidobacteriota bacterium | reverse complement strand
CAGCCGCGCCGCCAAACGCCAGCAAGCCACGGCCTTCAGTCCCTGTCTATGCCGATCCAGTCCGGACATTGGCTTTGTACAGGGCACGGCTTTAGCCGCGCCGCAAAACGCCAGCAAGCCAGGCCTTGAGCCCCTGTCTATGCCGATCCGGTCCGGACGTTTGTTTTGTACAGGGCACGGCTTTAGCCGCGCCGCAAAACGCCAGCAAGCCAGGCCTTCAGCCCCTGTCTATGCCGATCCGGTCCAGACATGGGCTTTGTATCAGGGCACGGCTTCAGCCGCGACCCGCAAAACGCCAGCAAGCCAGGCCTTCATCCCCTGTCTGTGCCGATCCGGTCCGGACATGGGCTTTGTATCAGGGCACGGCTTCAGCCGTGCCGCAAAACGCCCGGCAAGCCATGGGCTTTAGCCCCTGCTGCCTTTCTCGTCGCCAATGCGCTCCCGCGTAGCGGTTTCGTATCATAAAGTGATGTCGCCGCGCGCCAGTACAGTTGAGCCGCCGGTCGCGCTCGCCAAAATCGCTGAGCTCGAATCCGCGCTCGCATCGGCGATTCGCGGCAAAGCGGAAGTTCTCCGGCTGTCGCTCGTGTGCCTGCTCGCCAAAGGCCACCTCCTCATAGAGGACGTGCCCGGAGTCGGCAAAACCACGCTGGCGCACGCCCTGGCCCGCTCGGTCGATTGCCAGTTCCACCGCCTCCAGTTCACCTCGGATATGCTTCCGAGCGACGTGCTCGGCGTCACCATCTACAACGCCCGCACACAGGCGTTCGAGTTCAAGCCCGGCCCCATTTTCACGAACTTCCTCCTCGCCGACGAAATCAACCGCACGACCCCGAAGACGCAATCCGCGCTGCTTGAAGCGATGAACGAGCGGCAGGTCACCATCGACAGCCACTGCTATCCTCTCCCGCAGCCGTTCATGGTGATGGCGACGCAGAACCCCGTCGAGCACCACGGAACCTACCCGCTTCCGGAATCCCAGCTCGACCGCTTCTTCATGCGCCTCCGAATCGGCTACCCCGACCCCGCCAGCGAGCGCGAAATCCTCCGCAACGCGGAAAACCCGCTGAGCATGCAAATCGCCCCTGTGTTCTCGGTCGACGAGGTGTTGCAACTCCAGGCATGGTCGAACCATGTCGCGGTGGACGAATCGATTGTCGAGTACATGCTCGCCATCGTCGGGAAGACGCGCACGCACGATTCGCTGGCCCTCGGCGTCAGCCCTCGCGGCGCGCAAGCCCTGTTTCGAGCCACGCAGGCGCTGGCCATGGTCGAAGGAAGGGATTACGCGATTCCCGACGACGTGAAGCGCCTCGTCGTGCCCGTGTTCGCGCACCGCGTGGTTATCAATACGCGCCTGGCGCTCTCGCAGCGGACAGCCGACGTGAGCGACCGCATCCTGGAAGAGATACTGACCCTGGTGGACGTTCCCCTCTGAAATGAAGACTGCAATCATCGGCCTGCCCATGGTAGGCAAAACATCGCTTTTCACGATCCTGACCGGCGTACACGAAGCTGCGCGCATCGGTTCCATGGCCACCCGCGTAGGTGTGGCGAAGGTGCCCGACGCCCGCGTCGAAGAACTCGCCCAAATCTTCAACCCGCCGAAGATCACGCACGCCGTCGTCGAATACGTGGATACGCCGGCCATCTCCAAGGAGGCGCTCCGCGACCCAGCTTTTCTGGCGAGCTTGCGCGTGGTGGACGCCTTCGCTCACGTTCTGCGCATCTTTCAGGACGAGAGCGTTCCGCACGAAGCCGGGTCCGTCGATCCCCTTCGCGATCTCGAAAACGTAGACCTCGAATTGATTCTCAGCGACCTCGTGGTGGTCGAGAAGCGGATGGAGCGGCTCGAAAAAGATCGCAAGAAGATCAAATCGCCCGAACTCGATCGGGAGTTCGAAGCCCTCCAGCGATTCAAAGCCGCGCTCGAAGCCAACAAGCCTCTCCGCGAACTCGAACTCACTCCGGAGGAGGAAAAGAGCACTCGCGGCTTTCAGTTCCTCTCGCAGAAGCCCATGCTGTACGTGCTGAACCTCGGCGAAGGCGACGCCCCCCGGCTTCACGAAATCGAGGAGGAGTACCGCGGCGGTGGGCTTGCCGGCCGTGCGCGGACGGCTGTGACCGCCGTTTGCGGGAAGATCGAAGCCGAACTTGCCGAGCTTTCCGGGGAAGAAGCGCGCGAGTACCTCGCCAGTTACGGCCTCAAGGAATCCGGGCTTGAGCGGCTCGTCTCCGCCACATACTCCCTGCTGGGGCTGATGTCATTCCTGACGGCTGGCGAAACCGAGGTGCGCGCCTGGACCATTCCGGTCAACAGCACTGCCCAAAAGGCGGCCGGCGCGATCCACACCGATTTTGAAAAGAAGTTCATTCGCGCCGAGGTCGTGAACTGGCGCTCGCTGATCGACCACGGTGGCTACCCCGGCGTTCGCGAAAAGGGTCTCCTGCGCCTCGAAGGAAAAGAGTACATCGTCCGTGACGGAGATGTGCTTGTGATTCGCCATAGCTGAGTCGGCAACTTACTCGACTTACACGCCACCTTCCCAAACCTTTTCGGAAAAACCCAAAACTTGGGAATGGGAGGTCGTGTGCCCATCCGTAAACAGTTGAAATCAACGGGGCGGGATATGGCACGCCGCTTGCTCCCACTTGCGTGGAAGGCGGAGCGTGTATCGTGACATACGGTGATTTGCCCAGATTCGACCAGCTTCAACTTGCAGCCCTGTTTTTTGCCGCGACATTCGTCATGGCCTGCGTGTTCGGCTGGATCAACAGCCGGTCATAATCTCTTTGGCGCGCGCCGTATCAGCGGCGCGCCCAAAGCCGCAACCGTCCCTGCCAGGCAGAGCCAGACGAACCAATCCCCAAACCTCGAATAGAACGTTACTGTACTGATATAGGAGAATGCGGTCCCTGCCGCACCGGCCATGTAGGACGGCAAATTCACGATCACACGGCCTGCCGGATCGATGGTCGAAGTGATCCCGTCATTGGTGGCGCGCAGGATCCAGCGCCGGTTCTCGGCCGCCCGCATCCGGACGATCGCCAAATGCTGGTAGCGCGCCGCCGAGTCGCCGTACCATCCGTCGTTGGAGATATTCACGAACAGATCCGCGCCGTCGCGGGCGAACTTCCGCACGAAGTTCGGGAAGACAGACTCGTAGCAGATGAACGCGCCGATGCGGTGGCCGTCCGCCGGGAGCAGTGCCTGCCGCTCGCCGGCCGCGAAATCCCCCGCCTCTGTGGAGACCTTCGACACCAGTGCCTTGAAGACCCCCGGGACGAACTCGCCGAAAGGCACTAAGTTCATCTTGTCGTAGCGCCCGACAGGTTGGCCCTCGGGAGAAATCAAAAGCGCGGAATTCAAGGGCGCGCCCTGGCCATCGTGCGGTACAACATTAATAAGTAGAAATGCTTTTGTCGCCCGGGCCAGATTACCAACCTGCTCGCGGAAACGCGCGCTCTCGTAGTAGTACATCGGAGCGGGAGCCTCGGGCCAGACCAGCAGTCGTGCGCCCGCGTTCTGCGCCACGCCCCCGGCAGAGAGGGATTCCAGCCGCCTGTGCGTGTCCGCGACCCACTCCGGCGTCCAATCCGCCTCCTCGGATATGTTCGGCTGCACCAGGACGGCCGTCTTCGTCCCCCGCTCGGGTTCGGGGAGCCTGGGCAGCGCCAAAAGCAACGGTAAAAACAGGACCGGCAACAAGTGTTTTCTCCGCCGCAGCGCGAACAGCGCCGCCGCCGTGCCCGTCATCGCGAAAATGAATGACAGGCCCCACACGCCGGTCCACGGGGCCAGCCGCATCGGAACACCCATGTCTATCCCGGCGTTGCCCAGCCCCAGCCACGCAAAGCCGAGCCAGCGGTGCGTGCTCTCGATGAGAACCCAGAGCGCAGGCACGGAGAGAATCGCCCAAGCCCCCGGCATGAGAAGACCCGCTAAGAGCGCAAAAACGCCCATATGGAGCGCTTTAAGGGCCGAAAACAGCGCAAATCCGGCCCAACTTGCGGCCGTTGACATTCCGCCGTGCTGGGCGAGCACAGCCTGTATCCAGTAGCACGCCCCCGCCCAGTAAATGAACCCGGCAATCCATCCCAGCAGGAAACGCCGCCCGTGCCGCTTCTCGATCGCACTCGCCAAAACGAGCGGCGAAATTGCAACTGGAGCAAGAAACGCCAGCCCGAAGTGCGGATACGCAAGGATCAGCAGAACGGCCGAAGCCGCGGCGAGTCCAAGTTTCAGACGCATCCGGCCTGCTCGCTTACCGAATCCGCCATGTACGAACTACGCACCAGCGGTCCGCCGAAAACCATCTTGAACCCGATGGAAAGCCCGAACTCGCGGTAAGCCTCGAACTGCTCGGGAGGGATATAGGCAGCCACCGGCAGGTTTCTCCGCGTCGGCTGCAGATACTGCCCGATCGTTGCGACATCGGTTCCGGCCCCGCGCAGGTGGCCCAAGAGTTCACGAACTTCGTCCGCCGATTCGCCCAGCCCGGCCATCAGCCCGGACTTCGTCAGCACGCCCGGCCGGTGCCGCCGCGCGAACTCCAGCACCGAGAGCGACCGCCGGTAATCCGCTTGCGGCCGCACGCGCGGATAAAGCCGTGCGACGGTTTCCATGTTGTGGTTGAAAACGTCGGGCCCGGCATCGAGAACGCGCGCCACGGCTTCAAGATCACCGCAGAAGTCGGGGATCAGTACCTCGACGCGAGCCTCAGGCGCCGCCCGCCTCACCTCGCGCACGGTTTCGGCGAAGTGCCGCGAGCCGCCGTCCGCCAGATCGTCGCGGTTTACGCTCGTGATCACGACGTAACGCAGCGCCATCTGCGCCGCCATGCGCGCCACCTTCTGAGGTTCTTCGGGATCGAGGACGAACTCGCGCTTCAGCGGCGAGCCCTTCGGCACCGAGCAGAAGCCGCAGCCCCGCGTGCAGAGATTCCCGAGAATCATGAAGGTCGCTGTGCCGCGCCCGAAGCACTCGTGGAGATTCGGGCAACGCGCGGATTCGCACACCGTATGCAGGTGGAGCTTTCTAAAGCCCTGCTTCAACTCGTGTACAGCGACAAAATCGGCTTGTTTCTTCCGCAGCCACTCGGGCAGCCGCGGGCGATGGTTAAGTCCAGGCACTACCTAATATTTTCGTACAATTACTTCCCGAAATCCGGCGTTCTGAAGGTCGGCGCGGGTTTTGGCTACAGCCGCAGCGTCGGCGAGCGGGCCAACAAGCGCCCTCCAGAGTGCATCGTTGGGTTGGCCGGCGACGACCGGAGCAACCTGGGCCGGAAAGCCCCGCCTCTTCAGCACATCCACGATCACTTCCGCTTCCGGTTTCTTAACGGCGGCTACCTGAAGGAACGTCTGGCCGGATGTGGGCGGGGCCGCCTCGTAGGTTCTCCTGGGTATCTCTGCCGGCTTCGTCGAGGCGGGCGACGGGTTGGCGGCCTGTTGCGTCTCAGCCGGAGCGGACTGCGGCGTGCCACCGACCGGAACAGTTCCCGTAGAAGCCACTTTTGCCTCTCCAGGAGCCAGAGGAGTCTCAGGCGGCGCCGCTGCGGACTGCTGGGCAGGCATCGGCTGCGACGGCTCCGGACGCTGCGCTACCTGATCTTCCTGCGGCTGGCTCTTCGCGGCGGTGGAGCCCCCCTCAGGCGAGGCAGTCCGTCCCACGAGGTATCCCATCGTGAACACAACCCCGAACAGGACCATGATGATGAACACGATCGTGAGCAATTGCCGGTTGCCCACAACCAGTTCAAATTCGCCTTCCTCGTTTTTCGGCATACCAAACGCTCTGGGCTTTTCTCCTAGCTCTATTGTCGGCGGTTTTGGCCCCCGGGTTTACACCGCGTGGCCGAAGGTTCCTTTACGAGCTTTTCGACGGCCCGTTCCCGGCGCGTTCCAACGCCTTGCCCAACGAAGAGATTATATCCAGCGGGAGCGGAAACACGATAGTCGTGTTCTTTTCCGTTCCAATCTCCACCAGCGTCTGGAGGTACCGCAGTTGAATGGCGACCGGTTGCTTCTGGATAAGTTCAGCCGCCATGCCCAGCTTCTCCGCCGCCGAGTACTCGCCTTCCGCGTGGATGATTTTTGCGCGGCGTTCGCGCTCGGCCTCCGCTTGGCGGGCGATGGCGCGGATCATCTGATCGGGCAAATCAACCTGCTTTACCTCGACCATCGCGACCTTCACGCCCCACGGACCCGTGTGCTGATCGAGCACGGATTGCAACCGCAGATTCAGCTTCTCGCGCTGGCTCAGTAGTTCGTCCAGCTCCACTTCGCCCAGCACGCTGCGAAGCGTGGTTTGTGCAAGCTGCGAGGTGGCGTAGAGGAAGTTCGAAACCTCGATGACCGCGCGGATCGGGTCTAGCACGCGGAAATAAATCACCGCGTTTACTTTCACGGTGACGTTGTCGCGCGTGACCACATCCTGCGGCGGCACCTCGAGCGCCTCCACGCGGAGCGAAGTACGGACCATCCGGTCGATAGGTGCGAACACAAGGAAGAGGCCCGGCCCTTTCGGCTGTGGGCGCACCCGCCCGAGGCGGAAGATCACACCACGTTCATATTCAGCCAGAATCTTGATGGACGACAGGAAATAGATGGCAATAATGATCAACGCGATATATCCAGCAGGCATAATCAGGCTCCTCTCTCTGGGATATCCCCGTCCGCCGCAGGCTCTACTTTGAGGATCAGTCCGTCGATGGCGCGGACCCGCACGCGCGCGCCCGCCACGACAGGCAGGGACGAAACCGCATCCCAGTATTCCCCATGCACGAACACTTTTCCGGCAGGCGATAGTGGGGTCTGGGCCACCCCGATCTCATCCATCATCCCCACCGTTCCGGTCATCACCTTGTTCCTGCGCGCGCGGATTACGAGTGACACCAGGAAGGTGGTGATGATCGCGAATGGCAGTGCGAGACCGATTGCCGTGCCGGGATGGATGCGCGCCTCTGGAAACGGGCTTTTCACCAGCAGCAGCGCCCCCAGGATCATGGCTGCCGTCCCGCCGACCGCAAGAATCCCGTGCGTGACGAACTTGGCTTCCAGAATGAACATCACGATGGCGAGGATGAGCAACGTCGCGCCGACCCAGTTAATCGGCAGCACGGAGAGCGCGGAAAGCCCGAGCAGCACCAGGATCGCCCCCGCCACGCCCGGCACGATCAGGCCCGGCGCGCTGAATTCCACATAGATTCCGAGCACTCCGAGCACGAGCAGCACCAGCGCGAGGTTCGGGTCGGCGATGGCGCTGATGATCTCTTCGCGGATGGTCTTCTCGTACTCGACTTTCTCGGGAGCGGTCAGGTTCAGCGTTTGCTTCTGTCCGTCGAACCGGGTGATCTCGCGCCCGTTCAGCTTGCGGAACAGTTCGGCATCGTCGGCCGCAACGAGGTCGATGAGATTGTTCTCCAGCGCTTCCTTGTCCGTAAAAGACTTGCTCTCGAACACCGTCTGTTCGGCCAGAGCGCTGTTCCGGCCGCGCTTGGAGGTGAGGCTGCGTAGGGAAGCGGCGGCGTCGTTTCTGACCTTGCGCGCCATGGTCTCATCCATCTGCCCGGTCATCAGGACCGGAGTGGCGGCGCCCGTGTTCGTGCCCGGAGCCATGGCCGCAACGTCGCCCGCTTGAAGTATGAAGAAGCCCGCCGAAGCCGCCCGTCCGCCGCTCGGCTCCACGAAGGTCACCACGGGAACGGGCGACGCGACGATTTTCTCGATGATCTCCCGCGTAGCCTCGGACAGGCCGCCGGGAGTATTCAGCCGGATGAGAACGATCTGGGCGCCCTCCCGTTTGGCTTCCTCGATTGCGCGCGAGATGATCTCGACCGTGATCGGGTGTACAACCCCGTCCACGTTAACGGCTTCGACTTTGGGCCCGCCGGGCACGGCCTGCGCGGCCGCGAGCGTCAACGCCAGAGCCAGCATCATCCGTTTCAAAGCATTAACACTATAGCACCTTACTGTGGTTTACAGAGCCTTACCAACTTTTCCGGCTGCGCCGCGTTTATAGCTTTAGAAGGAGAAAAAATGACTCTGAAGTCAGCTTTCAGAACGATAGTGCTCAGCACCGCGGCAGGCGGCATGCTGCTTGCGCAAGCGCCGGCGGGCGCCGGAGGCCGCTGGTTCTGCCGGCACCAGGCGGGTCCGCGCGCCGCGATGCGAGGGCGTGGTAGCGCGATGGGTGACCTGATGGCCGGATACCTTGGCCTCACCGACGCGCAGAAGGCGCAGGTCAAAGCGCTCCATCAGAATGCACGTACTCAGGCCCAGCCGATCCGGCAGCAGCTCCGACAGAATCGCCAGGACCTGCGCGCTGCGATCAAAGCTGGTCAGCCGGTGGACGCCATCGCGGCGACCCGGGGCAAGCTGATCGGCGAATTGGTGCTGATCCGGGCAAATACGCAGGAGCAGTTCCGCAAACTGTTGACGCCTGACCAACTGGCGAAACTGGACCAGTTCGAGGCGCGCCACAGCAGGAAGGGCGTCGCTCAGCAACCTGCCCCGCCCGCAAATCAGTAACTCTTGTAGGGGCCGGGCATACCCGCTCCCGGGTGGCGACCCGGCCCCTACTCGTATCTCAGTGCCGTGGTCGGCTCCACACGGGCGGCGCGGCGCGCGGGCAGCAGGCATGCCGCTATCGCGACCACTACCAGCAGCGCCGCCACGGCCGTGATCGTGAACGGGTCGCGGGCGCGGACCTCAAACAGAAAACTCGCCAGCATCCGCCCGGCCGCCACGGCCCCCGCGACCCCCAAGGCGAGCCCCACGGCAACCGGAGCCATTCCTTGCCGTAGGATCAGCGCGTAAAGATCCCCGGGTCGCGCTCCGAGGGCCGACCGAATCCCCATCTCTCCGGTGCGGCGCGCCACGGAGTACGAAATCACGCCGTAGATGCCGAGGCACGCCAGCAGCAGCGCGGTAGCGGCAAACGAGCTTACGAGCATCATCTGGAACCGGCGCTCGGCCACCGATTCGTCGAGCACCTCCGAGACGGTGCGCATCTGCGGCACCGGTACGTCGCGATCTGTCGCATGCACAGCTGCGCGGATCGCTCCGGCGACCGAGCGCGGGTCTCCCGCTGCCCGGGCCACCAGAATCGATTTCGACGGCACCCAGTTCTTGTCCCAATAAGGCCGGTAAATCATCGAGACCGGCGCTTTGTGCGCTTCGGCACGTACATCGCCCACCACCCCGATGACTTCGTACTTCATGTTGTTTCCGCGGCTGAATGTGCGTCCGGCGGCGTCCTTCCCGGGCCAGAGCCGCGCGGCCAGGCGTTCGGAAATGAGCACGGCGCTGCGTTCGCGATCGTTATCGGCGAACGTGCGTCCGGAGCGGATCGGGATGCCCATCGTCCGGAAATAATCGGCGCTGACGAACCTCACGTTGACCGGGATCGCCGTAGCCTCGCTTTCGGGCATGCCGGGCGGATAGGCGGCATCGATCCACGTTTCGCCCTGTAGCGGCAGCGCCGTGCTTATGGCGGCAGCCTGTACCCCGGGCCGTGTCGAGAGGTCGTCGAGAAGCCGCCGGTAGAAGCTTTCCCTGTTGTCGCGTTTCTCGTACCGCGGGCCCTGTATGCCAATATCGACCGCTAAAACGGTGGGTGCGCTGAATCCCTTGTCCACGCGCATCAACCGGACGAAGCTGTTCATCAGCAGCCCGGCCGAGATCAGCAGGACGGCGCTGAGCGCGACTTCGACCGTCACCAGCACGCCGCGGAGACGCATTCCGCCGCGCGATTCGGTGGCTGTGCGGCCGCCCGCTTTGAGCGCCTGCTGCGGGTCCGCGCGGCTGCTGCGCCAGGCCGGGAGGAGCCCGAACAGCAGGCATGTGAATACGGTCGCGGCGAGCGCAAACAGCATGACCCGCGTGTCCACCTGCACTTCATCGAGGCGCGGAATGTTTACGCCGCTCTTGCGCAGCGCTGCTACCGCCGAAGACGCCACCGCAAGGCCGAGCGCGCCGCCCGCCAAACCGACGAGCACCACCTCGGCCAGGGCGGAGCGTATCAACTGCGCCCGTCCGGCGCCCAGGGCTGTGCGGACGGCCACTTCCCGGCTCCGCCTTTCCCCGCGCGCGAGCAGCAGGTTTGCGAGATTCACGCACACGATCAGCAGCACCACGCCGACGGCGCACACAAGGAACACCAGCCCGCGGCGCGTATTGCCCACCACGGTATCGAGCAGCGGCGTCACCTCAGCCCGGAGTTCCGTCTTTTCGCCTGCAAGCCTGATCATCTGAAGCTGCACGGCTTCGAGTTCCGCGACGGCTCGCTGGCGGCTGGCGCCGGGCTTCAGGCGCGCCACCACGGCGTAGTTATGGCGCCCCAGGATTTCGGCCAGTTCGTCATCCTCAAAAGCGATGGGCCGAAACAGATCCGATTGGGGCGCCACGCTCTCGCCGGTGCCGAACGCATTGCGATTCGGGTAGCGAAAGTCGGCAGGCAGGATGCCGACGACGGTGTGGGCCAGCCCGTTCAACTGTATGGTCTTGCCGATGAGCGAGGGGTCCGAGTTGAACCGCCGTCGCCAGAGATTATGCGTCAGCACGACGACATGGTTGCGGCCGCGCTGTTCCTCTTCATCCAGGAAGTCGCGGCCGAGAGCCGTGCGCACGCCCAGAACCCTGAACAGGTTGGGTGAGACGGACGCCGCTTCGAGGCGCTCCGGTTCGCCGCTTCCCGTGAGGTTCAGGGTGGCCCCGATGATGGCCGCCATGCTTTCAAACGACGCGCACTGTTTACGGAATTCCACGAAGTGGCGCGCGCTGACGGGGATCGCTGGATAAAGGTGCGCGATGCGGGGCATCACCTCGCGGATCGAGACCAGCCGACCGGGATCGCGGTAGGCCAACGGCTTCAGCACGACCCCGTCAAAGATCGAGAAAATCGCGGTGTTGGCGCCTATTCCCAACCCCAGCATCAGGATGGCGATAACGGTGAAGCCCGGTTCGCGGCGCAACACACGAGCGGCGATACGCAGATCACGCGAGATGCTCATATATCGCTAATACGGAAGAACCGCCGAAACCGTTCGCGTGTATCGGGGCACGGCTTCAGGCAAGTGGAAGTCCGTGGCTTGGGCCTTGTATCAGGGCACGGCTTCAGCCGTGCCGCAAGCCCTTGCCAAGCCGCGGGCTCCAGCCCCCTGTCGGCCGATGAACCCAGGGACGAGCCTGCGCCTACCCGGCACGCTCAGACTTTCAAGCCTCGGGCAGCCTGAGCCAATCCGGGGAGAGATTTTCGAGAGAGCCGCAAGATGAAAATGGGGCACGGCTTCAGGCAAGTGGAAGTCCGTGGCTTGGGCCTTGTATCAGGGCACGGCTTCAGCCGTGCCGCAAGCGCTTGCCAAGCCACGGGCTTCAGCCCCTGTCGGCCGCTGACCCAGGGGCGACGCTGCGCCTACCCGGCACGCTCAGATTCTCGCAGGCCGATCGACCACCCGGGGAGAGATTTTCGAGAGAGCCGCAACGATGAAATAGGGCACGGCTTCAGGCAGTGGAAATCCGTGGCTTAGGCCTTGTATCAGGGCACGGCTTCAGCCGTGCCGCAAGCGCTTGCCAAGCCACGGGCTTCAGCCCCTGCCGGCCGCTGACCCAGGGGGCGAGGCTGCGCCTACCCGCAAACTCCGTGCTGGATACGACGCACCAGTCGGCTCCAGACGACATTCACTTCCTCACAAATGCGCCCGCAGAAATGCCGTGATTTCCCTCCGCATCTCCGGCAACTCTTCATGCGCGCACTCGTAGCGCAGCAGCTTCCAGTTTTCCGGTTTGCCGGCGGCGGCGTAAACCTGCTTCAACTCGCGGTCGATGCGGTCGAGTCCCGCGGGCGGCGTGAGCGCGTCGAGGTTTCCGGCCACGCCGATGTGCGGGCGCGGCGCGATCAGCGCGTTGATCTGCGACGCCGTGAAGTGCTTGAGCAACGCCGGAACGTAGTAGTATATCCCGTGCTCCTTCAGGCCCTTGCTCGCGATCAGCGCGTCGAAATCCGTAAGGCAGCAGATATCGGCGCAGACTTTGAACCGCGTATCGAGCGCGGCCACCCACCACGCCATGGTGCTTCCCATGGACATTCCGACCGTCCCCAGTCGCGTGCCATCTACTTCGGGGCGCGTGAGCAGGTAATCCGTGGCCCGCAGCGAATCGTAGACCATCATTCCCCACAGCACCTGCCCGCGCCAGAGCATCAGCTTGAACAGATCCGTTTCGGTTACCGTGGAGCGCTCGCCGAACATCCAAGCATCAATGCACAGAGCCGAGTAGCCGAGTTCCGCGATCGCGTCCGCCCAGGACGGGATGCCCTTCTTCGGCCGCAGCATCTCATCCTTGCCGAGCTTGTACTCGCCGCCGTGCCAGTGATTGAACAGGATGGCGGGCGCCTTGCCCCTGAGCGAATGCGGCTTGATGAAGTACGCCGGAACCGGCTCGATGCCATTAAGGTCGAGCACCAGTCTCTCCAGGACGAAATTCGGGCGCTGCTCGACTGCCACCGTTCGGACTGATATCTTACGATCTCGCGGCGGAAGGTCTCCCAGTAGACTGTACAGTTCGCGGCGGCGCGCGGCGGCGCCGGCCTCCGCGGCTTTCCCGCTACCTGTCAGCATCGACAACCCTCCCACTCCCACGGATTTCACAAGCGTGCGGCGTTGCATTGGCGTTTCCTCCCAACGAGTGTACACGGCCTTGAAGCTCACAGGTATAATCAAGGACTAATGAAAACAGCGGGACTCCAAGTCTCCCATCAGGAAACTCCGGCCGGCATCATCGTGGTTTCGGTGACCGGAAAGATGATGCTGAACGAAAGCAACGCCGTCGAGGATCTGATTGCGCGGCTTTTGCAGGAGGGCCGGCGCAAATTCGTGGTGGACTTGAGCGGACTCACGCACATCGACAGCACGGGGATCGGCAAGTTCATCGCCAGCCTGGGCAAAGTGGGCGAGTCCGGCGGCGCGCTGGTTATGGCCGGCGCCACCGGCATGGTGCGTGAAGGTTTCCGCGTGACCCGGCTCGACCGGGTTTTCCGTTTCTACCCCGACGTGGAGAGCGCTGTTGCGGCTTTGTGAGCCGGCCGGATCAGTCATCCACCAGGTGCGGGTGGTTTCATGCTGTTTCCGAGCCGCTACTTCAACGACGCCTTGACCTTCACCCCGTACTCCCGCGCTTTCGCCAGAATCTCGGCCGAATTGAGCGTGAGCGGCTGCCGGCCGCGCAGCAGAATGCGGCCGTTCACCATCGCATCGCCCACGTCGGAGCCTTTCAGCGCATACACCATCTGCGAATACACGTTGTAGAGCGGCACGGCATTGGCGCGGTCGAGGCGAAGCGTGATCAGGTCGGCCCGCTTTCCCGCCTCGATTGAGCCGATCTCCTTCTCCATGCCGAGCGCTTTCGCACCGGTGATGGTCGCCATTTCGAGCGCCTGAATAGCCGGCAGCGCTTGGGGATCGCCGGTCGTCACTTTCTGCAACTTGGCCGCGAGGTCCATCTCTTCGAGAAGGTCGAAATCGTTGTTGCTGCCCGCCGGCCCGTCGGTGCCGAGCCCCACAGCGATTCCCGCCGCAAGCATCTTCACCACAGGCGCAACGCCGCTCGCCAGTTTCGTATTGCTCGAAGGGCAGTGCGCCAGGCCGGCGCCTCGCACCTTCAGAATCTCCAGATCGGCGTCGTCCACCCAAACGTTGTGCGCCGTGAGCGTCCGCCCATTGAAAACGCCCCACGAATCGAGCACCGCGACAGGCGTCTTTTCCCACTTGGCGAGGGCGTCGACGCGCTCCTTCTTCGTCTCGGAGACGTGGATGATGAGCGGCACGCCGTAGCGGTTCGCGAGCGCGCGGGAGGCGCGCAGAGTCTCCTCGGAATTCGTGTACAGCGCGTGAGGCGCGACCGCGGGCACGATCAGCGGATCGTTGCGGAAGCGCTGGAGATAGTCCTCGGTGAATTTGAGCGCCTCGGCCGGCGTTTTGGCATCGGGCACAGGGAAGCCGATAATCGTTTCGCCCAGCACGCCGCGCATACCGGCCTCGCGCGTGGCTTCGGCGATAACGTCCTCGAAGTAGTACATGTCGGCGTAGGTCGTCGTGCCGGAGAGCAGCATTTCGAGGCACGCCAGCCGCGTTCCCCAGCGCACGAAATCGGCCGACACGTTTCGCGCTTCGGCGGGGAAGATGAACTTCTCGAGCCACTCCTGGAGCCGGAGGTCGTCCGCGATGCCGCGGAACAACGACATGGGCGCGTGCGCGTGCGTGTTGATGAGTCCCGGCGAGATCAGCGAGTCCGGCCGGTCGAGCCTTTGCTTCGCCTGGTAGCGGCGGTCGATTTCGGCGCGCGTGCCGGCAGCCACGATTCGGTCGCCGCGAATCGCCACGGCGCCGTTCTCGATGACCCGGCGGCTGCCGTCCATCGTAACCACGTACCGGGCGCTCCAGATCCAGTCAACCGGTTCCGCGCACGCCGCAACAGCAAACAGGAATAGGCTAAGAAATAAACGAAGCATCGAAAGGCCTCGGGTAGAGATCCTTGAGGCGGAAGCACTCGCTCCGCCCTTCGAGGTTGACGAGGATCACCTCGATATCGCCGCAAAACTCCCAGAGAATCTGCCGGCATGCGCCGCAGGGAGGCGTCAGAGCCTGCGTATCCGCCGCAACCGCTATGCGGGTGAACTTGCGCGCGCCTTCGGATACCGCTTTGAACACGGCCACGCGTTCGGCGCAGACGGTGAGGCCGTAGGTGGCGTTCTCGACGTTGCAGCCGGTATGAATGCGCCCGGACGCGTCTTGGAGCGCGGCGCCCACTTTGAAGTTGGAAAACGGCGCGTGCGCGTGCTCGCGTGCGGCCAGCGCGGCCTGGAGCAGAGGGTCCATGTCAGACCTCGATGCGGGCGAGCAGTGCTTTCAAGAATTTCACCAGCGTTCCCCGCACCATCTCGCCGGTTTCGAGCACTTCGGCGTGCGTTATCTTCTGCGGCAGGATGCCCGCCGCCATGTTCGTAACGCAGGAAATAGCGAGCACCCGCGCGCCCATGTGGTTCGCCGCGATGACTTCCGGCACCGTGGACATTCCCACGAGGTCCGCGCCGATCGCGCGCAGGTAGCGGATCTCGGCCGGAGTCTCATAACTCGGCCCGAGCATCGCCGCATACACGCCTTCACCCAGAGCGACGCCGAGTTCGTCCGCCACATTCTTCGCGAGTTTGCGCAACTCGGCGGAGTAGGCTTCCGACATATCGGGGAAGCGGGCCCCAAGCGCTTCGTCGTTCGGACCTGCGAGCGGATTCGAGCCTTGCAGGTTGATGTGGTCGGAGATGAGCACGAGGCCGCCCCGGCCGTATGACGGGTTGATGCCGCCGGCTGCATTCGTGAACACGAACGCGCGCACGCCGAGTTTCGCCAACACGCGCACGCCGAAAACCACCTGCTCCGGCGTGTAGCCCTCGTAAAGATGCGCACGGCCCGCCATCACCACCACGGGCAATTGGCCCAGGCAGCCGAAGACGAGCTTGCCCGCATGCCCAACCGCAGTCGATTGCGGCCAGTGTGGAATCGAGGAGTACGCTACTTCCTGGGTGGCGCTGAGTTCGTCCGCGAATGCGCCAAGCCCGCTGCCGAGCACCACAGCCACTTTCGGCGCGTTCGTTGCGAGCCGCTCCAGATACTGTTTCGCTTCGAGAATTTCCTTCACAGCAGCATCCCCGCGATGCAGGCGGACATGAAGTTCGCCATCGTGCCGGCCGCGACCGCTCTCAGCCCGAGCCGGGCCAGGTCGGATTTCCTGCTCGGGGCCAGCGCGCCGATGCCGCCGATCTGTATCGCAATCGAGCTTAAGTTCGCGAACCCGCACAACGCGTACGTAGCGATGGTGAACGAGCGAGGATCGAGTTGGGCCTTCATCGGGCCGAGTTGCATGAACGCGACAAACTCGTTCATCACAAGCCGCGTTCCCAGCAGGTTCCCCACTGCCGCCGCGTCCTTCCAACTCACTCCGAGTATCCAGGCGACCGGCGAGAACAGAATTCCAAACAGGCTTTCGAGCGTGGGCGGCAGCCAGCCCATCGCAGGCAGTGTGTGCGCCCAGCCGAGAAATCCGTTCACCATCGCGATCAGCGCGATGAAGGCGATCAGCATGGCGCCGATGTTCAGCGCCAGGTGCAGACCGTCGCCTGCGCCGCGCGCAGCCGCGTCGATGAGGTTGACGCCCGGCTTCTCGACATGCACGTCCACCTTGCCCGCGGTCTCCGGCTGCTCGGTTTCCGGCATCATGATCTTGGCGAGCATGATCGTGGCGGGCGCGGTCATAATCACCGCGGTGAGCAGGTGCCTGATCTCGACCTTCGCCACCATGACGTACGCCGCCATCACCGCGCCGGAAACGTGCGCCATGCCGCTCGTCATCACCGTAAACAGTTCCGACTGCGTCATCTTCGCGATGAATGGGCGTATCGTGAGCGGGGCTTCGGTCTGACCCATGAAGATGCTGGCCGCGACGTTGGTGGATTCGGCTCCACTCGCGCCCATCACTTTCTGCATTACGATCGCCATCCCGCGAATCACCCACTGCATGACGCCGAGGTAATACAGGATGGCGAAAAACGACGCGATGAAAATAACGATGGGGAGAACCTGAAAGGCGAACACGACGCCGAACGGCCCCGCTTTCGTTCCGAGCGGCCCGAAAACGAAGTTGCTGCCCGCCTCCGCGTAGCCGAGCATTGCGTTCACCGCGCCGGTGGCGGCCTGGAATACCTGCCCGAATCCTGTTTTAAGAACGAGGAACGCGAACCCGAACTGAAGCCCGAGGCCCCAGATCAACACGCGCGGCTGGATTGCACGCCGCTTCCTGGAAAAGAGAAAAGCCACTCCCAAAATGGCGAGCAGCCCAATGATTCCCGTAAAGCGGCCCATGCGTGCCGGCGGCGTTCTAGCCGACTGTCTCCAGAATCAACTCGCGCTCCTCGGGTTGGTGCGAGGAGATGCGGAACGCGTCCTCGACAAGCTGCGCCGCTTCTTCCAGCCGGTCTTCCTTCGTGTAGTAGAGGCGGCACAGAACCGCGCCGGCCTCAACCTTTTCACCGACCTTCACTTCGAGAATCACGCCGACCGCCGGGTCGATAGCCGCATCCATCGTGTCGCGCCCGGCGCCGATCATGGCGGATGCCTGCCCGATATCCTCCGCCTTGACCTGGCTCACAAAGCCGGCGCGCGGCGAGGTGATTTCCCTCGCGCCGCTCGCATTCGGAAGCAGGTCGAACCGGTCCAGCACCTGCGGGTTTCCGCCCTGCGCCTGAATGACTTCTTTGAATTTGCGATACCCGGAGCCGTCCAGGAGTCTGCGCTGGGCGATATCCCGCGCCGCATCGAGCGAATCGGCGGCCTTGCCAAGGTAAATCATGCGCGCCGCGAGTTCGAGCGACAACCGCGTCAGGTCGTTCGGCCCGGCGCTTTGCAGCGTCTGCGATACTTCCATCACTTCGAGCGCGTTGCCGATCGCATACCCGAGCGGCTGGCTCATGTCCGTGATCAACGCCTGAACCCGCTTATCCATGCGGCGGCCGATTCCCACCATCATCTGCGCCAGCCTGCGGGCATCCACCTGCCGCTTCATGAACGCTCCGGAGCCGACCTTCACATCGAGCACCAGCGCGTCGAGTCCCACCGCGAGCTTCTTCGACATGATCGAAGACGCAATCAGCGGAATCGACTCGACGGTCGCGGAGGCGTCCCTCAGGCTGTAGAGTTTGCCGTCCGCCGGGGCCACTTGCTCGGATTGGCCGATAAACGCGAGGTTCAACTTGGCGAGTTGCGCGCGGAATTCGTCAATCGTAAGATTCGTGCGGAGTCCGGGAATTGATTCCAGCTTGTCCAGGGTGCCGCCCGTGTGACCCAGTCCGCGGCCCGAGATCATCGGGACAACCACGCCGGCTGCGGCGGCCAGCGGCGCCGCGATCAGGCTGGTCTTGTCGCCCACGCCGCCTGTCGAGTGTTTGTCCACCTTCACGCCGGGTATCGCGGAGAGGTCGAGCGTCTCGCCCGATCGCACCATGCACTCGGTAAGAGTCGAGACCTCCCTGTCGGACATACCCGAAAAGAAGACCGCCATCAGAAACGCTGACATCTGATAGTCTGGAATCTCGCCCCGGGTATACCCGTCGATCATCCAGGCGATCTCCTGGGAGCTCAACTCCTCGCCGTCACGCTTTCGGTGTATCAAGTCAACAGTTCGCATGGAAGACACTCAATCTACCATCTTATACAACCGGAAGTAAAGATTTTTAAATGGCTTACCGCGCTCCGCAGATTTCGGGCAGCGGCACCCTCGCGTTGTTTGTGAACACTTCTTCGAACAGGCCGAGTACGCTCGCATGCGTCAGGCCGTTGTCGGCGAGAATGTGCGGACCGCGCAGAGAAACCGGGCGCCCGCACATGTCGGACACCGATCCACCCGCTTCCCTGACCAGCAGAATGCCAGCCGCGACGTCCCAGGGGTTCAGGTTGAACTCCCAGAAGCCGTCCAGCCGGCCCGAGGCGACATAGGCGAGGTCGAGCGCGGCCGAACCGGCGCGGCGTACGCCGTGCGTGAACATCGCCAACTGATAAAAGAAATGGACGTTGATGTCCGCGTGCCGCCGCCTGCTCGGGAAGCCCGTAGCCACCAGCATCTCTTCCAGTTTGTTGACCTTCGAGACCCGGATGCGGCGGCGGTTGTTCAGGTACGCGCCCGCGCCGCGCTCGGCAGCGAACATCTCCTGGCGCGTGGGGTCGAAGATGCACCCGGCAACCAATTCGCCGGCGTGTTCGAGCGCCAGCGTGACGTTAAAGACCGGGAAGCCGTGGGCGAAGTTCGTGGTGCCGTCGAGCGGGTCCACGTACCAGCAGTATTCCTTCGAGTTCTGCTGTCCGCCGCCTTCCTCCGCCACGATCGAATGGGAAGGGAAGTGAGAGCGCAGGTGCTCCACCACGAGGCGCTCCGAAGCGCGGTCGGCCTCGGTGACAAGGTCGTACTCGCCTTTCAACTCGAAGCCGATCCGCCGTTCAAAATAGTTCGCCAGGAGCGCGCCCGCCTCGCGCGCGATCTCCATAGCGGTTTCCAGATAGGAAGCCATAGGGAAACCCAATTTTAGCAGAGCCTTTTGTACATAAAGGAAGCCTGTCAGGTGGAAGTCCGTGGGGCCGTGTATCAGGGCACAGCTTAGCGGCGAGGCTGCGCTACCCACGACCCGTGTCAGTCGCGTCATTCAGGCAACTGGAAGTCCGTCGCTTGGGCTTCGTATCAGGGCACGGCTTTAGGGGCGAGGCTGCGCTACCCAGGCAAGTGGAAGTCCGTGGCTTCGGCCTTGTATCAGGGCACGGCTTTAGCCGTGCCGCAAAGGCGCCCCGGCCCAGGGCTTTAGCCCCTGCTGCCTTATTCTTCGTACAAATACTTGATTTCGTGCTTGTAGACGAACAGGTTGGGCTCGGTGTGCCGGGTCAGCCGCACGAACGAGTGGTCGTAATACTCGATGGTGCCGGCGATCTCGGAGTTGTCGCGCAGCTTCACCCTGACCGGGACCTCATTGTCGATGAGGTACTTCAGGTAGCGCACTTCCTCGAAGGTCTGTTCCGGCGCCCTGGATTTGCTCTTGCTCTGGGGGGTGCCGCCGCCAGCCGGCGGTTTCCTGCTATAGTTGCCCTTGCCGCCGCCGATCTTCACGTTGTTCTTGCCGTTCACAGATACACCTCACCGCACCGGGGTCCACCCATGGGCTTCCTCGGATTCCCCATAATAGCCGCTTCGCGCCAGCACCCGCAAATCAGGCCGGTTTAGCTTGATGTCGATGCGGTGGAACCGCTCCTTCGCCAAAGGGAGGTTCGCCGGATAATAGCCGAGAAGATACTGGGTGCGGAGTTCGCGGAGTATGCCGGTGAAAGCCTGGTCCAGCGCCGGACCAAGCGTGGGAGCGAACACGCGGCCCCCTGTCCCTTGTGCAAGCGAGGTGAGCGCGTTCTCGCCGCCCACATTCCGCCCGGGGTCATTCGTCACCGGCACCACGAGGACAGGGTAAATCACCGCGTCCGCCATCTGCGCGGCTTCGAGCGCCTGGTGGAAGCTCTTTGCGCTGGTGGTGTCGCCGCCGTCGGTAATCAGCACGATGACGTGCCGCCCCTCCCTGCCTTCGAGGCTCGCCGACGCGAAGCACAACGCGTCATAGAGGCTCGTTCCCCCTGACGCCTTCAATCCCTTCAGTTCGCGCTCCAGGCGGTCCATACGGCGAGTGAAGCTCGAAAGCAGCGTGGTATCGGCGTCGAAGGCGTAAAGCTCGACGGCGTCCTGCGGGTTGCCTTCGGAAAACAGCGCTCGCAGGAACCGGCTCACGGATTCAACCTCATACTTCAGGTCGATTCCCGTTGAAGCGCTCGTATCCACCATCATCGCGACCGAAAGCGGCTGCTCGGTGTGGTGCTCGAATACCGAGATGTTCTGGGGCACGCCGTTATCGAAAACCTGGAAATCGGTCTTCTTGAGATCGCCGACGAGTTCGCCGGAGCTCGTCTTCACGGTGGCGAGGATGCGGACCAGCCGCACGTCCACACGGAATACGTTTTCCTGCGCAAGCGCCGCGCAGGCGCCGCCGGCTAGCGTCACCAGCATCCGCCGCCGCGTAATCATCGCTTCGTCACCGAATCGTCCCACTCGCCCTCGACCCACACTTCCCCATCGGCAAATGTTTCCTTTTTCCAGATGGGCACGGTCCGCTTCAGGCGGTCGATGCTTTCCATCGCCGCCTCGAATGCGGCCTTGCGGTGAGGCGAGGCCACAACGATCGCCACGCTGGTTTCGCCGATCTCAACGCGGCCCAGCCGGTGAACCATCGCGAGCCTGCCTATGGCATGCCCGCGAGCGACATCGCAGCCGATCTCGGCCATCATCTTCACGGCCATCGGTTCATAGCATTCGTAATCGAGATAAAGCGTTGGCCGGCCTTTCGTGTTGTCGCGCGCGACGCCTTCGAACGTCACCACCGCGCCGTCGGAGCCGCGGCGGACCCGCCTGACGAGGCTCTCGGTGTCGATCGGCTCGCGCGTGAGGCCGAAAAAGCTCTCGCCGCGTTCGATCGCGTGCGTGTATTCCGACGTTCCTCCGCTTACCGGAGGGAGCAGCGCCACCTCGTCGCCTTCCGCAAGCGGATCGGACGCGGGCGAAAACTGCTGGTTGCGCGCCAGGAGAACGCTCTTCTGCATCTCGCGCAGCTTCGGATGCAGCCGGGCATAGTGCTCGAAAACCTCCCCGGCCTGCGCCTCCGGCCCGACGTCGAGAAGTTCCTCCGAGAGGCCGACGATGTCCTTTAACATGCCGAAAAACAAGACCTTGACGCGCACAGGGATATCCCTACCAGCCTATCAGACGGGCCGCGCGCCAGTGTGGTTCCTGCTTTCGTTGTCGCAGCAACGTGAGAAATTCCTGTTATGGCAAAGTAGAACGTTCCTGATGGGATCGGCCATCTTGGGACGTGGCCGAAGAACAGGAGCTGTTGTTGCTGACGCAGAAGGAACGGGATTGGCTGA
>JAEZIJ010000223.1 GCA_023436715.1 Acidobacteriota bacterium | reverse complement strand
GATCAACACCGATGAACGCCGATTCTGGGGAGCTGATCGGACTCAATGCGCCAACGAACACGCACAGGAGTTTTGTAGGGCTGCGCACGCTTCGCCCGTGGCCGGTCGACCGTGATTTTCGGGAGAGCGGTTTATACCCTCTACCGCACGGTCGGGTACGCAACTCCCAACTGTTCGAGATAGGTTTTGTATTTCGCCGGGTCGTACCGCAGCGGCCGCAGTTGCGGACGGAAGCGCTCCATCTTCTCCCGGTTCAGATCGACCGGCGGTGTGGTGCCTTCCGGGATCAGTGACTTCCATTTCGTAGTCTTCGTCTGCTCGGCGAAGTACTTCCGCGCAGATTCGAGAACGGAGCCGTTCACCAGAAGGTCGAGCGCGGTCATGGCCTGCACCTTGGCGCCTGCAGTGGTCCCTTTGTGCGCGATAGGGGTCGCCATCGCGATGGCGCTCGACCAGTGATGTCCGATCATGCGCGGAATATTGGCCGGATAGCGCAGCACAACCGTCGGCAGGTTCCACGAAACCTCCGCGATATCGTCCGATCCGCCTCCTGAAGCGCCGCTGCCCGGTCCCTTCAACTCCTTGATAGTCGTGGGAAGGCCATCCGCCGTCACCTTCAGTTCGGTTTGCGCCGCGATAGCGAGCTTTTTGTCATCCTCCGACCACGCGGGCATGCCCACGCGCTTGATGTTGGCCTGCATCGCTTCGGCCATCGGCTGGTTGAAATGCCCGGGCCAGGTCGCCGCCAGGACGCGCTCCGTCATGGTCGTGTCCGTCATCTGCGCCGCGCCGCGTGCGACTCGCGTTCCGATATCGTGAAGCTCACGGATGCGTTCGTAATCCAGCTCGCGGAAGAAGTACCAGACCGTGGCCAGCGGCGGCACAACGTTCGGCTGGTCGCCTCCGTTGACGATCACGTAATGCGAACGCTGCTCGGGACGCAGATGCTCGCGGCGGAAGTTCCAACCCACGTCCATCAACTCGACCGCGTCAAGGGCGCTCCGCCCTGACCACGGTGCGCCGGCCGCATGCGCGCTACGGCCTTCAAACGTGTATTGCGTCGAGACCAGCCCGGAGCCGGAGGGGCCGTATCCGGTGCTGAACTCCGAATTGATGTGGCAGCTCAACATGGCGTCGAGGTCGCGGAACAGGCCCGCCAGCACCATGTACGTGCGGCTCGCGAGCAGTTCCTCAGCCACGCCGGGGTAAACGCGAATCGTGCCGGGGATGCGGTGCTTCTGCATCACCTCTTTAACCGCGAGGGCGGCGGTAATGTTCAGCGCCGGCCCAGAGTTGTGTCCTTCGCCGTGCCCCGGACCATCCACGATCATCGGCGCGCGCCAGGGAATACCCGGCTTCTGCGACGTCGCGGGCAGCCCGTCAATATCGGCCATGAAACCGATCACGGGTTTTCCGGATCCCCAGGTGGCGACGAACGCCGTCGGCATGCCCGCCACACCGCGGGTCACCTGAAAGCCCTCCTTTTCGAGGATGGCGGTCAGGTAAGCCGACGTCTCGGTCTCCTGAAAACCGAGTTCGCCGAAGCTGAACAGGGAGTCTACAATCTGCTGCGTGAGCACCCGCCGCGCCTCAACTGCTGCGGCGACTTCCGACTTCAATTCCTCCAGCGCGGGCGGCTGGGCCGCGGCGGGAAGCAATGCACTGACGACAAGGAGGGCGAGTGTTGTTTTCATAGTTGCTTCCGATCGCGGCAGATGCCGCGCTTGCTCCCGCGTACGAACTCCACCAGGTGCCGGGCGTGCTCGGTCGGAATCTCCTCTTCGATGCGCGCCAGCGCTTCCTCGAGCTTCAGACCCGAACGATAAAGAATCCGGTACGCGTTCTTCAGGGCGGATATGTCAGCAGTCTTGAACCCTGCCCGCTTCAAGCCGACAAGGTTCAGCCCGATCGGCTCGATGTCGAAACCGCTGTACATGAAGAAGGGCGGCGCATCCGCGTTCACACGCGTGTTCCCGCCGATCATCGCCAGCCGCCCTATCTTGGAAAACTGGTGAATCACAACGCCGCCGGAGATGAACGCCTGATCTTCGATTTCCACGTGGCCCGCTACCAGCGCGCAACTACAGATCACGGTATCGCTGCCCACCATGGAGTTGTGCGCGATATGGCCGGAGGTCATGATGTAATTCCGGTCTCCGATCCCGGTGACCGACTCCGGCTGCGTGCCGCGGGAAATCGTGTAGTGCTCGCGAATCTTGTTGCCATTCCCGATCTTGAGATAGCTCCGCTCGCCTGTGAAGGCCTTGTCGAGCGGATCGGTGCCGAGCACCGTGCCGGCCGAGATCTCGTTGTACTCGCCGAGCGTTGTCCAGCGTTTGACGTAGACGTAAGGCTCCAGCCGGGTGAACGCGCCGATCGAGACGTCCGATTCGATCACGCAATACTCGCCGATGACCGCCTGCGGGCCGACGCAAGCGTCCGGATGCACGCGCGCCGTCGGTGCAACGACGGCCGAGGGATCGATAGGCATAAACTGTATGATAGCCCGCAGGATCTTACTTTATGCGTGTTCGCGAATTAGCCGAATGGTTGGGCGCCACCTTCGAGGGCGATGGCGAAAAGGAACTCGTGCGCGCCGCCAGCCTGGAAAGCGCGGGGGCGGAAGATCTGGCCTTTGTCGGAAGCCGCAAGGCGGCTGAGCAGGCCGAGATTTCGGCCGCCGGTTGCCTGATTGTGCCCCTGGAGTTTCCAAACGAGGGTTGCCGCACCCTGGTACGCGCCGCGCAGCCGCGCACGGCGTTTGCACGGGCCGTCAGCCGTCTTCACGCGGTTCCGGCGCCCGCTCCGGGCATCCATTCCACCGCGGTCGTCGCGGAAACCGCCGAGGTCGGGTCCGGCGTCTCGATCGGGCCGCTCTGTGGTGTCGGCGAGGGCACACGCATCGGCGCGTCGGCGCGTATCGGCGCGGGCTGCCAGATCGGGCGCCGGGTCACCATCGGCGAAGGCTGCATTCTGTACGCCAACGTCACCGTATACGACGACTGCGATATCGGCGCTCATTCCATCCTGCATTCCGGCTGCGTGATCGGCGCCGACGGCTTCGGTTTCGTTATGGACAGCGGCCGCTACGAGAAGTTTCCGCAGATCGGCCGCGTCGTCATTGGAGACAACTGCGAAATCGGCGCGAACTCCTGCGTCGATCGGGCCGCGCTCGGTGTCACGTGGATCGGCGAGGGCACCAAGCTCGACAACATGGTTCACGTCGCGCACAATTGCCGCATCGGGCGCCATGTGGTCGTAGCTGCGCAGACGGGATTTTCGGGCGGAGTCGTAGTGGAAGATCGCGCGGTAATCGGCGGCCAGGTCGGCATTGGGGATAAGGCGAGGATCGAATCGGGCGCCGTGCTCGGATCGGGCAGCGGCGTGCTCACCTCCAAAGTCGTCCACGCCGGAGAAGTAATGTGGGGCACGCCCGCGCGCCCCCTGAAGGAACACCTGGAGCAACTCGCCAGCCTTGCGCGGTTGCCCGACCTCCGCCGGGAAGTCGCCGAACTGCGGCGCCGCATGCAGCAGTTCGAGGAGGAGAAGGTTGCTGGTCGTCGTCGGGGGACATAGCCGGAAGATCGGCAAGACGTCCGTCGTCGCGGCGATCATCCGCGAAACCCGCGACCTTGATTGGACCGCGGTGAAAATCACCCGGCACGGCCACGGCGAGCCTTCACTTACCGAGGAAATCAATCCGGCGGCAACAGGCGACAGCGCCCGCTACCTTACCGCCGGCGCGCGCCGCTCCTACCTGCTGCGTGCAGGCGAAGGTCGGCTGGCGGACGCACTGCCAACGCTTCGGGAAGTTCTGCAGTCGAGCCGGAACGCCATCCTGGAATCGAACAGCGTACTGGAGTTCTTCAGGCCGGACCTGTTCCTGGTAGTCCTCGATTATGCGGTTCCGGATTTCAAGGAGTCCACGAGGCGGTTTGTTGGCAGGGCGGATGCCTTTGCGCTTCTGAATGGCGGCCTCGCCCCACCGGCGTGGGCCGGCCTCGTACCGTTTGATACGAGGCCGGTATTTCGGGTTCAGCCGCCGGAATACGTGCGGCCGGAGTTGATCGGCCTGGTGCGAACAGCGTACGTCGCTTACTGAATGCGCGCAGCCAGGGCCGTGCCGAGAGCCACCGGATCCTGCCCCTCGGCAATGCCGGAGTACCCCCCCAGGTAGCGTCCCTTGCGGAAGAAGCACAGGCGCCCGAGATACTTATCGCTCACCTCGAACGCCTCGTCGGCTACCTTGGCCGGCTTAACCTCGCCGAACCGTGCGCGAAGCTTGGCCATCACGTCCGTGGCCGACTCGGGCGTCGCCTCCGCGACCAGAAAAGCCTTCCCGTAATCGTACTGCGCTACGTAACCGCGCTTGAGCAACCGCAGCCCGAGCACGCTTTCCGGGATCAGCCGCGTCGATTCCGGCACCAGCTTCTCTTTGGGAAACCAGCCGATCTGTTCGGGGATCGACGTGCTGCCCGAGATCTTCTTCTCGATGCCGGTGCAGAACGCCCGCAGAACGTCGGCGCCGTCCCTCGAGATACCAACCTCGACGTAGTACTTGTCCTTCACGAAAATGGCGCGGCGCGGCACGATCTGCCCGCCCGTGCCGATCTTCTCCATCGGCTCGCGCGGATCGCGGTTCGCGCTGAACATGCCGTATGCCGATTCGGCATCGGCGAACTCGGACACGTCGAAAACGATGGTATCGTTGCCGGACTGACAGTTCACGCCGTCCATCTTCGCGAACCGGTAGATGAGGTAGCCCTCGGCATTGCCGTCCATGTATTCAAACAGGTTGTCGGAGACAAAGCTGCGGGACTGGCCGTGCTGCGTCCAGCCCGGCACGAGCGAGCAATCGGGCTTCTGGCCGAACGCGGCCACGGAGATGGCGAGCAATGCGCAACTAATGCGCGCGAAAGCAAAGATGTATTTCATGCGAATAGCTCTTGCGCGCGGCGCATGCGCTGCGCGACTTTCACTCCATTAGGGCAGTTTACAGTGCAGACGGGGCAGGCGTCGCAGCGCGCCGAAGCGTGCTGTGCCGGAAGCTCCTGGTAGTACTCGCGGCCGACGGCGAACTGGCCGTATCCCTCCGCGTACGTCAGGAACCGCAGAACGTCCGCCACGGGCAACCCCTGGCTGCATTTCCCGTCGCACTGGCCGCACATGCGGCAGTACAACGGCCGGATTTGCTCCAGACGGGCGGTGAGGATCTTGTCGTCGGCGGGCGTGAACCTGGCGCCCATGGCCCGGAAGTTCTCCTCGAGCTGGTCCGTATCCACCATGCTCGGGATGGCCGTAGCGACGCTGGGGTTCTTCAACACCCACTTCAGCGCGGCGAGCATAGCGCCCGGGCCCTTCATTCTATTCCGCAGCGCCTCATCGGTCGGGTAGAAGCCCTGGAACTTCGATCCGCCCGCCATCACCTTCATCGCCACTATTCCGATGCCTGCCTTCTGCGCGGCTTCGAGCGAGGGCTCCAGCCCCTTATCCATCGCGAAGTTATAAGAGGTCATGAGCACATCGAATTTGTTCTTTTCGATGGCGGCTTTGATGATATCGGCCTGGTTTGCGTGGGTGCTGATGCCGGGGAAGCGGATCTTGCCCTGTTTCTTCGCGATGTCCTGCGCCTCGATCAGTTCGTCCTTGATGTCGGCCGGGTTGCTGAAGCTGTGCAGATACCAGACGTCGAGATAGTCCGTACCCAACTCTTTCAGGCTGGTATCGAGATCGGCGAGCGCGGCATCCTTCGTGCGTGAAATCACCTTGCTCGACAGAACGATCTTGTTCCGGTTGCCCTTGATCGCGCTGCCCACCATGCGCTCGTTGTTGCCGCGGCTGTATACACGGGCGGTATCGATGTAATTGACGCCCATGTCGATCGCGCGCGCGATCACGCTGGCATCCGACGTAATCATGCAGCCGAACCCGACACGCGTAACCTTCAGGCCCGTCCGGCCCAGCTTGCTGTACTCGAGTTTCGGCGAGTCGGCGAGATTGGCAAAGAAATTCCTGCGAGAGATTTCAGTTCTCATATGAGTTCTTCCTGTGTGGCGGTTTATGTTTACGCGAACATCTCCTGAGCGCGTCCGACCCTTTCGGCAACCCTTACGCCGTTGGGGCAGTTCACGGAGCAGGTGGTGCAATCGCCGCAGCGGACCGCGGTGAGGCTCTCCGGCAGCTCGTGGAAACGCTCCCGGCCCAGCGTGAACTGGCCGTAGCCGTCGGCATACGTCGCGAACCGCACCAGGTCGGCAACCGGCAGGCCTTTGGCGCACGTGCCTTCGCACTTCCCGCACATGCGGCAATACATGGGGCCGATGTGCTCGAGCTGCGCCGCGAGCGTCTTTTCGTCGGCGTTCGTGAACTTCGCCGTCATCGCCTTCAGGTTTTCCTCGAGCTGATCCATATCGGTCATGCTCGGGATGGTGGTGTCGATCTTCGGGTTCTTGATGACCCACTTCAGCGCGGCGAGCATAGCGCCGTCCCGCTTCAGCGTGGTGTAAAGCTGCTCGCCCGGCTTCACGCGACGGAAGCCCCCGGCCATGACCTTCATACCCACCAGGCCCAGCTTCGCTTTCTTCGCGCGGTCGATGGCGGCCTCGATATCGGCTCCCATCGTGAAGTTGTAACCCAGGAGGACCACGTCGATTTTGCCGCACTTGATGGCGGCGTCGATCACTTCAGGCTCCCCGGCGTGCGTGCTGACGCCCGCAAACCGGATCTTGCCCTGCTGTTTGGCGATCTGCTGCGCTTCAATCAGGCCGTCGGTAAGATCCTCCGCCTTGCTCTTGGCATGGAGATACCAGATGTCCAGATGATCGGTGCCGATCTCCTTGAGGCTGGTATCCAGATGCGCCAGAGCCTGCTCCTTGGTGGGGGCGCCAGTTTTGCTGGAAATGTAGAGAGAGTTCCGCTTCGCCTTGAGCGCCGCTCCGACCATGCGCTCGTTGTTGCCGCCCTGGTAGCCCCTGGCAGTGTCGAAATAATTGATGCCGATATCGGCCGCTCTCTCGATCACGCTTCCATCGGAGGTGATCATGCAGCCGAACGCAACTGTTGTAACTTTCAACCCCGTGCGGCCGAGGGTTCGAAAAGTGAAATCGGCCGGTGCGAGATTTGCTGTTTCCGAACCGGCACGGTTCGAAGAGGACGTGGTTGGGATGGCAAGACCGGCTGCGGGAAGAGCGAGTCCGGTGGCCAGAAAATTGCGGCGGGAAGAGTTCACATTCACCTCCGGGAAGTTCAGATATAATCGGGTACGAAACTTCAATTGTAGGACGGGAGCTCTCTCAATGGAAGTAAATTTCACGCGTCGTCATTTCTTGCACTTAGCTGCCGGTGCGGGAGTAATTGCGAGCCCGCTGCCAGTGACCCGTCTTCTGCTTGGCCAGCAGCCGCCCAACGCGGAGGTGCCCACCAGCCTGCCCGAGCCAGTAACGCCTTACACACGCCGGTCGACGGTGGCCCTCGTGAAAGGCGAAGATCGCCGCAAGAACATCTTCGAAGCTCTGACGGCGATTGACGATCAGATCAAGCCGCTGTTGGCGCGCAAGAAGTACGTCATCATCAAGCCGAACAACGTCTCAACCACGAACCAGCTTGCTGCAACGCACGTAGACGCGCTCCATGGCATCCTGGACTACCTGGGACCGCGGTTCAAAGGCCCGGTGGTGATTGCCGAGTCCTCGGCCGGCGACACCATGACCGGCTTCTCGAACTTCAAGTACGACAAGCTCGCCCAGGAGCGGAAGTCCCAGAAAGTCACGCTGGTGGATCTCAACGACGAGGCCAAATACCAGGTCATTCCGCTGCTTTCCGCCGACCTCCACGTCGAGCCGGTCCGGCTTGCCGCAAGGCTCATGGACCCGGATGCGGTCACTATCTGCTCGGCAATCTTCAAAACGCACAACGTCTGCGTGGCGACGCTTTCGATGAAGAATATGACCCTCGGCGCGCCGCTACACAGTAAGAAGGGCGAGACGCCGCGGTGGAACGACAAGCGGAAGTACCACGGCGGCATCCGGCAGACGCACTACAACATGATGCTGACGGCGCAGAAGCTCTCGCCGTTCTGGGGCGCGACGGTTATCGACGGATTCGAGGGAATGGAGGGCAACGGCCCCAGTTCCGGAACTCCTGTACCATCGCGCGCGGCAGTGGCTTCGACGGATTACATCGCAGCGGACCGCGTAGCCGCCGAGTGCATGGGCGTTAACCCGTTGTGGCTGGCGGGCTTGCAGTATTGCTGGCAGGTCGGCATCGGCCAGTACGACATCTCGAAGATCGATATCCGCGGCGAGCAGATCGCCAGCGTGCAGAAAAAGTACCGGCTGCACCAGGACATCGACCGCGAGCTGCAATGGATGGGGCCGCTGAACGATATTCCAGTGAAGCTGGGGTAAGCGTAGCGCACGGCTCAGTACCGATTTCTGAATTGCGACCGTGAGGGAGTGCCGCATGGGCCTGCGGCCCACCAAGGGTGATGAAAATGCACACCGGGCAGGACCGCCCAGTGGGGCAGGGCCTCGCCCTGCGGCGGGCTCCCAGCCCGCCTGAGAGGCCGGCGCAGCCCGAGTGGCTGCCCCACTCGCGATCGGAAGCAGCCGCTCGGTCTCGACCGATTTTCAACGCAGCGGTTTATCCCGTAGGCACGGAGCTGATAGAACCGTCGCGCGGTCTCGCCGGCCAACAGAGTCTGCACGATCAGGGTAGAGATCCGCCGGTCTCCAAGCCAAGTCGGACCCGAAACGGCCCGATCAACCTCCCGGTCGAGTCTTAGAACCAGGCAGCGAGCCAGAACGTCACCATCACCGGGCTTTAGCCCCTGGGTATGCTGAAGCCGTGCCCTCGATACGAACGAGCGACTGTGGTCCAATAGTCCATTTGGGGGGCTAATGCCAGGCTGGGAGTTCATGTTGCGGCGTCAGGCGAGAGCCATAGACCGCCGGTTGCGCGAAATCAGGATGATTCTGCACGGGTTGGTTTCCACCCGGCATCCGATACTTGCGCACCTGATTCCCACCCGCCGCTGCAATCTCGCGTGTACGTACTGCAACGAGTACGATAACGTCTCGCCGCCCGTCCCGTTGGACGCGCTGCTCGGCCGCGTCGACCGGCTTGCGGAACTGGGCACGGCGATTGTCACGATCAGCGGGGGCGAACCGCTGCTCCACCCTGAGGTGGAAGGCGTGGTCGAGCGTATCCGCCAGCGCGGCATGATTGCGGGCATCATCACGAATGGTTACCTGCTCACCGCCGAACGGATCGAAAAGCTGAACCGCGCCGGGCTCGACCACCTTCAAATCAGCATCGACAACGTCGTGCCGGATAGCGTCTCGGCGAAGAGCCTCAAGGTGCTCGACCGCAAGCTGCAGTTGCTCGCCGCGGGCGCGCTGTTCCAGGTGAACATCAACTCGGTGATCGGGGCGGGAATGCCGCGCCCGCAGGATGCGCTCGCGGTCGCGAGGCGGGCGGCGGAGTTGGGGTTCAGTTCCACGGCCGGCATGTACCACGATCGACAGGGCCGCATGAAGCCGCTCGGCCCGGAAGAACGCGCGGTGTACCTGGAGATGAGGAGCCTGGGCAAGCACGGCTACGCTCACCTGAATTTCTTCCAGCGGGAGATTGCCGCGGGCAGGCATATCGACTGGCGCTGCCGGGCCGGCGCGCGGTACTTGTACGTCTGCGAGGACGGGCTCGTACACTACTGTTCACAACGGCGCGGCTACCCGGCCAAGCCGCTGGCGCACTACAGCATCGCCGATATTCGCCGGGAATTCCTGCTCGAGAAGGGGTGCGCTCCTACATGCACCGTCTCGTGCGTACACCAGGTTGCGTACATGGACTCCTGGCGCGCTCCGCAGAAGCCCCTCATTGCGAGAAAACCCGGCGATGCCGGGCTGGTTCGCCAACCAGGTGCCGAGCGCCCCGGGCTGGTGCAGATTTCCAAGCCTTTCGGGGACGTATAATCTAGAAAACCTATGTGGAACGAACTACGGTTCGCGCTGCGTGCGCTGAGCCGCAGCCCGATGTTCTCGGCCGTGGCAATCGTATCGCTGGCGCTGGGCATCGGGGCGAATACCTCGATTTTTTCGCTGCTCGACCAGGTTCTGCTGCGCCCGCTCCCGGTGCGCCATCCGGAACAGCTCGTTGTTTTCCACCAGGACTACAAAGCGCTCGGATGGGCGATGAGCGACAGCCACCAGACGGTGTTTTCGTATCCGCTTTTCAAGGACGTTCGCGACCGCGCCACGATGTTTGACGGTGTAATCGCGCGGTCCGGCGCTCACGTCAACGTCCTGTACGGGAGCCGGACCGAGAGCGTGGGCGCGAACCTCGTGTCCGGGAACTTCTTTGAAGTGCTCGGCGTCCGGGCGGCGATCGGCCGGGTGCTCACACGGGAGGATGAGGGAGCGCCCGGCGCGAACCCTGTAGCAGTGCTGAGCTATTCAGCGTGGCAGAGCCGGTTCGGCGGCAGCCGCACCATTCTGGGGCGGAAACTCAGTGTGAACGGTCATCCGATGGTAATTGTGGGCGTGCTCGAACCCCGGTTCCACGGCGTGCTCGCGGGCTCAACGCCCGAGTTGTTCGTTCCGGCCACGATGAAGGCGCAGATGACGCCGGTGTGGGACGGTCTGCTGGACCGCCGCGGGCGCTGGTTGAACGTCTTTGTCCGCCTGAAGCCGGGGATGAGTATCCGGCAGGCCGAAGCGGCGCTCCACACGATCTATCACCCGATCATGGTGGATGAACTGGCGCAACTCGGCAGCCTGCGCAATGAACGCGATCGGCAGCTTTTCCTCGCACAGAGAGTCCAACTGGAAGGCGCGTCACAAGGAATCAGCAACACGCGCATCGAGTGGCGGACGCCGCTCATCGTGCTGATGGCAATGGTTGGGCTGGTCCTGTTGATTGCGTGCGCGAATGTTGCGGGGTTGATGGTAGCGCGGGCAGCGGCACGGCAGCGTGAGATCGCGATCCGGCTGGCGATCGGCGCCACTCGCTGGGCCATTGTCCGGCAGTTGCTGGTTGAAAGCGTGGTTGTCTCGTTCTCCGGCGGTCTGCTGGGGTTTGCGGTCGCGCACTGGACTACACGCGGGCTCGTGCTTCTTCTGACGGGCGAACCGACGGACGCGTGGCTCAGCCCTACGCTCAACCTGCGGCTGCTGGCGTTCAACCTCGGGCTGGCGGTGGTTACAGGCCTCATTTTCGGCCTGATTCCTGCGTTTCAGGCGACCCGGGCCGGACTCGCGCCGGTGTTGAAGGGCACGTCGGGAACGGTTGCGGCCGCTCGCGGGCAGGCGCGGTTCCGCAGGGTGCTGGTGGTAGCGCAAGTAGCCCTCTCCCTGCTGCTCGTCGTCGGGGCCGGGCTGTTTTCGCGCAGTCTCTATAATCTGCTTCGCGCAGATCTCGGTTTCCGCACCGAGAACCTGATTACATTCGCATTGGACCCGAGGCTCGCGGGGTACTCGGACGCGCGTGCGCTGGCGTTCTGCCGCGACCTGCGGGAGCGCCTGGCCGGGCTGCCAGGTGTGCGAACAGCCGCCGCGGCCAACCCGGGGCCGCTTTCGGGCAGTTCGCGCGGCGGAAACATTACGGTGGAAGGCTACCAACCCGCGGACGACGAGGAGCCCGGCGCATCTTTCCATTCGGTCAGTCCAGGCTATTTCAGCACCTTGGGCATTCCACTTCTGACCGGCCGCGAATTTACGGAGCGGGACGACGCCGCCGCCCCAAAGGTCGCCATCGTCAACCGGGAATTCGTGCGCCGCTATTTCGAGGACCGCAACCCGATGGGCCGCCACGTAACCCGGGGATCCAGCAGCAAGGGTGTACCCGACCGCGAGATTGTGGGCGTTGCGGCGGATAACAAGCACGCCAACCTCCGCGATGCCGCCCGCCCCACCATGTACTACACGTTCGCGCAAGAGGAACGGACCGAACGCATGACCTTCTACGTTCGTGCGGCGGGCGAGGAAAGCAGCTTCGGCCCGATCGTCAGGCGGACCGTGCAGCAGTTGGACCCCAACCTGCCGGTGCTCGAGTTGAAATCCATGAAAGTGCTGGTGGAGGAGTCGGTCCAGACGGAGCGGTTGATTGCGGCTCTTGCGAGCGCCTTCGGAGTGCTCGCGACGGTGTTGGCGGCAATCGGGCTATACGGAATCGTGGCGTACACTGTTGCGCGGCGCACATCGGAAATCGGCGTGCGCATAGCGCTGGGCGCCTCGCGCGGACGTGTGCTCGGCCTGGTGCTCAAGGAGGCGGCGGCCCTGGCGGCGGCCGGGCTGGCCATCGGCGTGCCGGCGGCACTGGCCCTGAGCCGACTGGTGGAGTCCGAGTTATTCGGCATCGGGGCGGCGGACCCGCCGACATTCATCGCCGGCGCAACTGTGCTGGCCCTGGTGGCGCTGCTAGCCGGATATCTGCCCGGGCGGCGCGCCTCCCGCATCAACCCGATCACCGCGCTGCGTCACGAATAGCAGGCGCATTAATTCACAAACAGCTTGCTTTGTCGCATGCCGCCTGCCACAATGCTGCTGGCGCACCCCGGGACGACTTTCACATTCGGGCGCTTGATTCGGAGGTGGGGAATGCAAACACTCACGCTGAAATGCTGCCTCCTTGTTTTAGCCTGCCTCGCCAATGCTCTTGCGCAACGATTGGCTGCCGATCCGCGAGTTCGCATCACGGCTCCCGTCGCCGGCCAGCAGTACGCCCCTGGCCAGACAATCTGGATCACGGTTGAAATAACGCCACCGCTCACAGCCAAAGATATCGCCGTTAGGGTCCCCGGGTTGGGGCGCCTCCCCGGCACCAACTATACGGGATCCCGATATCAAGCCAGCCTCGTCATCCCCGAGGGTTATGCAGGCGAGCTGACGCTTATCCCTGCCGTCAGCGACTCTCTGAATACACCGATACGAGGCGCTGAACTGACGGTAGCGGTTCGGCCTGAGACCGCTCCAACAAGACTCGTTTTGATTACAGACTTCTACTTAATCGACGACCCGCCTCCCACGTCGGAACGAATCTCCGTCCACGGAGAGTATGCCGGCGGCGTCGAACGTGTTCTCTCTTCTGCCGCGGCGGGCACGACCTTTCGGTCAAGCAATCCGGACGTCCTAACCGTCGATGCGGACGGCAAGGTGACAACCGTGGCGCGCGGCACAGCCGTTGTGACCGTGGAAAACTCGGGTGTCAAGGCCACCGCGGTCTTCGTTGTCGAAGACCTGGCAAATCCGTTGCCGCCCCAGGCCATCACCGCTCTCCAGACGAGCCGATCCACGCCCGTGCTTGACACCCAATCCGGGTTCTACAGGCAAAATCTTCGGGTTGGCTACCCTGGGGGAATCGGCGGCAATGTTCCCGACCCAATCGTGGGGCCACTCTTCGTGGTCCTTTCCGGACTTCCTGCCGGCGTCACTCTGATGAGCGAGTCGGGGACTTCCAGCACGCTTGCTCCCGTAGGTAGCCCTTACGTTGAGATCCCTCTTCCCAATGGCGTCACGCTGAAGCCTGGGGAGTCCGTTACGATACCGCTCGAGTTCCTGAACCTGAATGGCAGGAAAATCACTTACTCAACGAGGGTCTACCGAACCCTTGCGGTCCCGTAAAGTACAGTCGCTTACTGCCGGACGGGTCCTGCCTAAGCCGCGGATGTGAGATCGAACGGCGATATTACCAATCCCCCGGCTCTGCCGGAGGAGGCTCACTTCAGCGCAGCTCGGATACCCATTCCCAGCGACCCTCGACCCAGCGAATGCGCATCCAGCGGAACGCCTGTCTTTGTTCGGGAAGAAGTTGGTCGGGCCGCTTCACCTCAAGGTCCGGATTACGATAATGCAGGCGGAATAAAAAGAGGTCGGCCCAAGGGTAGGGTCCGAAAGGATCGGAATCGACGACAATGTGCGCGTTGTGGGGCGGGGGCGGGGATAAATGATCCAGTGCCGAAAACGCGGCCGCGATGACGGTGTCATGGGGCTGGCAACCCCACCCGGCGCCGCGAGAGGCGGTGCCTCCCTGCGCAAGCATGATTGCGGCGAACCAAGCGCCGGCAAGCACCATTCCCAGGCGTTTATTGGCGAACGCGGCAACGATCGCGCATAGGGCCTCCAGGGCGGTGCCCACGAGAACAGCAAGCGCAAGCAGAGGGATGGCTGCTGCATCGAGTTCGCGCTGGCGCATGAAAGCGATCGGGAGGATACCGGCCAGAAAACAAATGATACACCAGACGCAGATACGCACCGAACGGAGGCTGGCAAGCGTGACGACCAGCAGGGCTTGCCAGACCGCGGCCCGCCCGGCAACCGCCTGGTTGAGCCAGTACAGAACGTGTTCCCAATAGTTGGCCCAAGTGACGGTCATCCGATATGAGGGCACCTGGCTGAGCGACCTTGGGTCGAATGCACGAGAGAGAGAGAACGCCACGGCGATAGCAGCAAGGGCCACCAGACGCTTGCGTCGTCCGAGCCACCGCAGCGGCTGCCTGAATACCGTGGGATCTTCGACCAGCTCATACATCGCAACGAAGACGAGCGCGTCGATAGCGATTTCCTTGGTCCCAAGCACAACACAGAACGCAAGCACGGTTACCAAGCCCCACTTCCAACTCCGAGGGCGTGCAGCCATGTATAGGAAGAAGAAGCCTACGACTGCAACGACACCGAGCATGTCGAAAATGAAGCCAGTCGAAAAATAGAGGGAAGGGGCGCTGACGTGATAGGCCGAGAGTAGGCCCGCGATCACTCCAGCCAGAGGGTTGCGCGTGATGCGCCAAGCCAGAGCCAGGAAAGAGAGTGCCAGCAGAACAATCAGAAAGGCGTAACCGGCCCGCCAGGCGTCGAGCTCCATACCGAAGCAGTTATAGAAGAGCTTCAGACAAAGCTCGGTTGTGGGGCGGTTGACAGGCGCGACCTTCCAAACCGCAAAGATGTCCCCGACCAAATGCAGCCACCCCCACTGGAGCGCCCAATGGGTGTTCTGCAAATCATCTTGCGTGAATCCGAATCGGAGCGAAGCGATTGCCGTAATAGCGGCGTTGATGATGACCAGGCTCACGAGAGCCGCCTGACTGACGCGACTGGTGAAAAGCTGCGGAAGCGCTGATCGGTCGAGTTCAACTTGCGCGTGTGGGGCGACTGCTGCGCTGTCGCCGATCAATGTCGATGCTGAACTCTCGTATCCCGTCATATCCCGAAATACGTTGTTTTGCCCAAATCGCACATGCGAAATCGCGAATTATTTCACAGGCTTTCCCCCCGACGCAAGGGCATCCTGGCCAGCTTCTGCCGCCACCAGGGGGCATGGTGGGTCAACTTAATCCGTGTATCGCAGCGCCGCAACAATGGCCGAGGGCACCCTTAGGAGAGCGACAACACGGCCGGCCGCACCCAGCCGGATCGCCTCACGCGGCATTCCGAAGACCACGCATGAGGATTCATCCTGTGCGATCGTGGCGGCGCCGGACTCTTTCATCTTGAGCATGCCTTTTGCGCCATCCGAGCCCATTCCCGTGAGCAGGACTCCTATGGCATGGGCGCCGGCGGTCTCGGCCACCGAATGAAAGAGTACGTCCACGGACGGCCGCTGGTAACAGACCAGCGGGCCGGTCTTCACTTCGACCCGGTAGCCGGTCCCGGCACGGCGTAACAGCATGTGAAAGTCGCCGGGAGCGACGAGCGCGCGGCCCGGCGCGACGCGGTCGCCGTCCTCCGCTTCCTTCACCTCCATCCGGCAGATCTGGTTCAGGCGCTGTGCAAACGCCCGTGAGAATCCCGCGGGGATGTGCTGCGCGATAACGATCCCGGGCGTATCTTCCGGAAGGCGCGTGAGAACGCTTTCGATCGCCTCGGTGCCGCCGGTGGATGCGCCGATTGCGACGACGCGCGAGGCGCCGCCCGCTCCGATCGGCTCGCGCTCCGGGGGCGGGGGCGGAGCCGGAGCCGTCTCGGCCGGGACGCGCGGGATGACGCGTGCGCGGGCGGCGGCGCGAATCTTGTTGGCCAGGGTCAGGCGCAGTTCGCCAACCGAGTAAGGGCCTCCCGGCTTCGCCATCACCTCGACCGCGCCTTCCCGCAGGGCAGTGATGGCCGCATCGCACGACGCACGGCCGAGCGAGCTGATCACAATCACCGGCATGGGCCGGTGCCGCATGACCTTCTTGAGAAAGGTCAACCCGTCCATGCGCGGCATCTCGATATCGAGCGTCAGGACATCGGGCTCGAGCTTGAGAATCTTATCGCGGGCGATGTAGGGGTCCGGCGCCGTGCCGGCAACTTCGATATCCGGTTCCGCCGAGAGCGCCTCGCTGAGCAGTTTGCGCACGATCGCCGAGTCGTCAACGATCAGCACCCTGATTTTTCGTTCCGCCGCCATTAGTTTCTGCCGAAGGAGACCCAGAGTCCGAGCGCGCCGTTGTCCAGATCGAAAAACCGCTCAACCGCTCCGGCGCCCGCGCTGCCTGCATCCACGAGCCGTGGATGAGATATGTGGAACGTGGAGCCGCTTTCCACCTGGCTGAGCATGGCTCCACAAATCATGTTCGCGAGCTCGCAGGCGACATCGCCGATCTGCGATTCGGTGAGTTCCGCTTCGTCTTCCACGCCGAGGAAGTTCGCGGCCACGGCGCGCGCCGCGTTCGTCGTTAGCTTGAGCCCGAAGGCGCCCGAGGGGTCGCCTTCGAAGGAGACGAGAGCTTCGAGCCCCGGATTTTCCAGCGGTTCTTGCCTTTCCCCCATGATGCTGGTGAAGAACATCGTCTCGAGAACGTTCCGCGCCGCCGCGCAGAGAATTTCGCCTTCTCTTGCTTCAGCCATGAGTCACTCCCAACACGCGTTCCAGTTCGACGCGGAGCGATTCCGGAAAGAAAGGCTTGGTGATGTAGCCTTGAGCGCCAAGGTCGAGCATGCGCCGTATTCGATGCGCGGTCGCATCGGTCGAGATGACCAGGACAGGGATAGCGCCCAGAGACTTGTCGGCCCTGACCGCGCCGAGAAACTCCTCCCCGTTCATCACGGGCATGTTGATGTCCGTGATGATGACGTCGATGGCGCGCTCCTGCAACAGGCGGCAGCCCTCCTCGCCGTGGCCGGCCTCCAGGCACTCATCGAGATCGAATCCGGACAGGACGATCACACGACGGATGACGGACCGCATCGCCGGCGAGTCATCCACTATCAAAACGCGATATCCCATTTGGTCACGCTCTCCCCTGGGGAATCGCCGGCCCCAGTTCCTGTTCGGTATCGCCGGCAGGCCGCACCCACGCCGTTCCAGTCGCAATTTCCAGTCGCAGATTGCGGGAATTCCTGCCTCCGACCTGCTCTCCATGGATCAGCACACCGGCCTTCCAGAGAATCTTTCGAAGAGCGAGGTAGTTCCGCCGCCCGATGTCGAAAACGCCCTGATCGTCCATCACCTGGGCGCCGCCCGCTACCCTGACGACGAGCCGCCTCTTATCGGCCCCACACTCGTATGCCTGGCGAAACAACAACGGTATTCCTGTATCGGCAAACATGTACGGGCGCTCACGCGCCTTCGCCGGGTCGATGGAGGAGTCCGGCAGCATGTAGTGGATCATGCCTCCCACCCGCGCGACAGGATCGTAGATGGTCACCGCGATGCACGAGCCCAGCGCGTAGGTCACCAGCACAGCTTCCTGGTCTGTGCTGACCTGGCAATCCGCGATGCCGACGATCACTGGGCGCATTTGCCTCCCCTCGCCCGCCCCAGGCGGGATGTTCCATGAAGCGGTTTGCGGTAGACCGCCGGACGGACGTACTCGAGGGGATGCCGCCCGCCCAGCAGACTCTCGGAGTGCCCGGTCAGCAGGTATCCTCCGGGCTCCAGGCACGTAGTGAGCCGCCCCAGCAAATTCTCCTGCGTGGGCTTGTCGAAGTAGATCATCACGTTCCGGCAGAAGATGACTGCAAACTTCGGCAGGTTCGTCAATGGCTCCATGAGGTTGATGCGGCGGAACTCGACAAGCCGCCGCAGTGCCGGCTTGGCGCGAAACCAACCCTTCCATCCCGCTTCCCCGCGGAGGAAGTATCTCGGCAGCCAGCCTGAAGGGAACGCCTCGAGCCGCTCGGCCGCGTACACCGCTTTCCGGGCCGTTTCGAGCGCCCGCGTCGAGATGTCGGAAGCCGTAATGCGGATACGCCCGGCGGCGTGCGCCCCGAGCTCCTCGAGGAGGCTGATGGCGATCGAGTACGGCTCCTCGCCGGTCGAACACGCCGCGCTCCAGATCTCTATCGGGCTGCGGTCGCGGAGCTCGGTTGCGGCAGTCTGGCGCAAAAAATCGAAGTGGGCCGGCTCGCGCAGGAACATCGTATGGTTCGTGGTGAGCGAGTCGATCATTTCGACCAGCGCTTCGCCGCTCGCGTCGCCAAGCACGTGATCGTAGTATTCCTGGAAGGTCCGGAATCCCCAGCGCCGGATCTTCTTGCCGAGCCTCGCCGAAACCAGTTCCTGCTTGCCGTCGCGCAGGTCCAGGCCAAAGTGCTCGTAGGCCAGACGGCGGATCTGATCGAACTCGCGTTGCGTAAGCGGCCGGATATTGACAGGCGACTCGAGCCTGTCCTGGAGCTCAATCATGTCTCTGCTCGAAGACGCCTTCCAGGTCCAATACGAGTCCCACGCGCCCATCGCCCAGAATGGTCCCTCCCGTCACGCCGGGAATGTTCTTCATCGTTTCGCCCAGGCTTTTGATGACCACTTCCTGCTTGCCGGTGAACTCGTCCACCATGAGGCAGAACACGTTGGTGCCGTTTTCCGCCACCAGGAACACGCTTTCGCCGGGATCTTCCGTGCGCGGTTTGACCCCGAAGCGGCGGTACAGCCGCACGAGCGGAAGCAGCCGCCCGCGGACGAGCACCATCTCGCCCTGGTTGCAGGCGTTGGTGACCATGTCGCGCGTGGGCCGGAACATTTCCCGAACCGCGAACAGCGGCACGACATAGCGCTCGCGCCCAACGCCGACCACCAAACCGTCAATGATCGCCAGCGTCAGCGGCAGCTTCAGGAGAAACGTCGTCCCCTGGCCCACAACCGACTGTATGTCAACGCGCCCGCGCAGCTTCATCAACTGCTTCCTGACGACATCCATACCGACGCCCCGGCCAGAGACGTCCGTCACGCGATCGGCGGTCGAGAAGCCCGGCTCGAAGATCAGGTTCAGGATTTCGTTGTCGGACGGCTGTGCGCCGGGAGCAATCAGCCCCTTCTCCCGCGCCTTGTTAAGCACCTTTTCGCGATCGATGCCGCGCCCGTCGTCTCGGATCTCGATCAGGATGCTGCCCGCCTGATGGCAGGCCTTCAGGCGCACGCGGCCCACCGGGTCCTTGCCGGCGGCGCGCCGGACGTCGGGCTTTTCGACGCCGTGGTCCACCGAATTGCGCACCATGTGAATGAGCGGGTCCGAAAGAGCCTCGACGATGGTGCGATCGAGTTCCGTGTCTTCGCCGGAGAGTTCGAGTTCAACCTGTTTGCCGGCCTTTCGCGCCAGGTCGCGGACAAGCCGGTGCATGCGCCGGAACAGTTGCCCCACCGGCACCATGCGCATCGACATGGCCGTCTTCTGAACCTCTTCCGTAATGCGCGCCAGTTGCGCGAGGTTGCGCTGAAGCCGCGGGCTCTCGAGCGCCTTCAGGTCGGGATCGTGGATGACCTGCGATTGCGCAATCACCATCTCCCCGGCCATATCCACCATGAAGTCGAGCTTCCCCGTATCGACCTTGATCATCCGCGCTTCCGATGACTGGCGCTGAGTCGCGGCGGGGTCCTCGCGGGATTCTGAAGCAGCGGCTTCCGGCGCCTTCGCCGCGGCTTCCTGCGGGTTTTCGGCGAGAGCCCTGATGCGCGCGATGAGTGCCGCATTGTCCGGAGCCGGCTCGGGCTGGCCGCCCTGCAGGGCAGGTTCGAGCAGCCGGAACGCGTGCTGAAGATAATCCTTGCCGGCGAGCACCACGTCGATCACGGCCGGCGTCATTTTCAGTTTCTTGTTCCGCGCCAGATCGAGGATGCTTTCGACCTCGTGGGCCACCTCCTGAATGGCGGTCAGCTCCATGAAGCCCGCCAGTCCCTTGATGGTATGGAAACTCCGGAACGTGGAGTGGACCGCCTCGGCGTTGCCCGGATCCTGCTCGAGCTTCAATAGCTGGCTCTCGATCGAGATGAGGTGCTCGCCCGCTTCCATGGCGACGTCGTTCAGCAGATCGGTGTCCTGAACCAGCGGCACGACCGGTGCGGAGGCGGCCGCCGGCGGGCCGTTCTCGACCGCCGCCTGCAACTTCGCGATGCCCTCTCGGAGAGCCTCGGGCCCGGCTGCCGTCAGTTGGCCGGCGATTTGCGCCACCTCGTCCCAGCCCGCTTCGACAGCCTGTCTCCGCGTCTCCTCAAGGGCGTCGGCGAGCGCGCGAAGCGCTTCGGGGGCCTCCGGTGATTCCTGCATCACGAATTTCATCGCCAGTTCTTCGACTTGGCGCCGCAGTCCATCTGCGATGGAGCCGTTGCTTGACATGGCAAACCTTCTTTCGATTACCCGGCAGACGTCGCCCCTACAGGCGTTCAGAACTCCTTGAAGTCCTCATCGAGGGGTAGAGCCTCTCTGGATTTCGCGCCAACGGAAGCCATGTGCTGCTTTACGGGCGCCTTCCGGTGGCCCACCGCGCGCTCAAGCGCCCTGAGAACCCCTGTGTGGCCTTGTGGTGGTCTGCGGCGCACAACTGCCGCCGCTGTGGGGGCGCCGTCGCTTCCGCCCACCATCGTCCTGAGCCGCTCCACCGCTTCGTTCAGGTGGCCGGCCTGGGCGCTCATCTCCTCTCCCGCCGACGCGCTCTCTTCGGCATTGGCCGCGGTCTTCTGCGTGACCTGCTCCATCTGCGCGATCGCCCTCGAGATTTGTTCGATGCCGCGGGCCTGCTCCTCGCTGCCCACCTTCACCTCGTCAACCAGCGTTTTGGCCTGGTTGGCGGTACCGGTAATGGCGCGAATCGCGCCCGCGACCTGGTCCAGGCGAGTGCTGCCCTCGCTGGACTTGGCGATGGATTCTTCTATAAGCGTGGCTGTGTCTTTAGCGGCCTGAGCGGAACGCTGCGCCAGGTTCCGTACCTCATCGGCAACCACGGCAAAGCCCATTCCGGCCTCGCCCGCGCGCGCTGCTTCGACGGCCGCGTTCAGTGCCAGGATGTTCGTCTGGAACGCGATCTCATCGATGACCTTGATTATTTTTCCGATCTTGTCGCTCGAAGCGTTGATTTCGCGCATGGACGCGACCATCTGCCCGAGGGTGCGATTGGCTTCTTCCACCTTCCGCGCTGCGTCGGCCATGAATTCCGCCGCGGCGCGGGAGTTCTCGGCGTTCTTCCGTGTCATCGAAGTGATCTCCTCGCTCGATGCGGAGGTCTCCTCCAGTGAGGCGGACTGCTCGGACGCGCCTTGGGCAAGCGCCTGGCTGGCGGAGGAGACCTGCGTCGCCGCGCCGGCGACCTGGCCGGCGCCCTCAGCCATTTCCGACGCGATCCGCCGCAGCCCGGCGTTGATCTGCCGCCCCAGCATCAGCCCCAGGCAGCCCAACAGGAGTGTCGCGGCGATGAGGACGAATGCGATCCAGCGATCGGAGGAAACCGTCCCCGCCGCTTCCGCCGCCACGGCCGCCGCGCGCTCCATGCGGGACTGCCCCAGTTGCTCGCACGATCGGGTTGCGTTGTCGGCAATCGGAGCCGCCTTGTCTATGGCTTGCGACAGCGGACCCTCGAACTGCTGTGCTGCAACGGCGGCTGAGATCTCCTCATAAGCAGCAGCCCAGGATCTGAGATCCGAAGCGATGTCCCCGGCAAGACGGCGGTCCGAATCGCTCTCCGCCGTTGATCGCAACTGGCCGGCAAGTCTTTCCGCCGTTGAGCTGGCGGTACGGAATGAGTCCGCAGCCGATTGCGCCTGGGCATTCTGTTTCATCATTGAAAACACAACCAGGCCGCGCTGTGCGGCTCGCATTTCCCACATCGCCCGGTTCAACTGGAGAGTGAGCTCCTGTTGCTTCATGTGCACAGTCACCAGCGCCTCGGTTTGCGCACCCAGCTCTGAAACGCTCCGCAGCGAGGAGTAGCTCAGTATTAATAGAAACGCTAAGAAGGCCGCCAGGCTCCCGCCGAGTTTCGCGCCGATGGTCCATTGTGATCTCACGTCATGCACTCCTTTGATATGCCTTATCGACAAGGAGGGCGAGCGCTTTACGTTAACCCCATGGGTGACAAGCCTTAGGGCGATGAAAGCCGGGCGCGCCCGGTGATTTTCAACGGAGTGCCGCATGGGCCTGCGGCCCACCAAGGGTGATGAAAATGCACACCGGGCAGGACCGCCCAGTGGGGCAGGGCCTCGCCCTGCGGCGGGCGCCGAGCCCGCGTGCGTGGCCGGCCCGAGAGGCCGGCGCAGCCCGAGGGGCTGCCCCACTCGCGATCAAAAGCAGCCGCGCGGTCTCGACCGACTTTCAACGGAGCGGTTCAGCAGCAGTAGAGAACGAAAGGCGCCCTCAGGTATTTCCCTCATTAAGGCTCGGCGCCGCGCGCCCGATGGTAGTAGCGGGAGGAAAGCCCAGGCTAGCTGGCATCGACACATGATCGTCAAGGCACCAACGGCAACGCCGGCCGACCTTCTTTCAGGAATGCAGAAGGCGGCTATCCTTCTGGTGAGCCTCGGAGACCAGGTATCTGCTGAAATCCTGAGACAGCTCGAAGAAGACGAAGCGCAGAAGATCAGCCAAGAGGTGGCGCGGGTGGGTTCGATCACCGCCGAACAGGCTGAATCTGTGCTGCAGGAATTCTTCGACATGTCGGTGGCGCACGAATACGTGCTCAAGGGCGGCGTCGATTATGCGCGCAAGCTGCTCATGGGCGCCTTCGGCCCGGAGACGGCCAAACGCATGCTCGACCGGCTGATGAAGGCGATCGGCAGCGATTTCTCCAGCTTCGACGCGTTGCAGAAGGCGGACCCGCAGCAGCTCGCCCGTTTCATACACAGCGAGCATCCGCAGATGATCGCGCTCATCCTCTCGCACCTCAATGCATCGCAGGCTGCCGCGCTGCTGGTCTCGCTTCCGCTTGAAATGCGGGCCGACGTGGCGTTCCGGATGGCGAAGCTGGACCGCATATCTCCGGAAATCATCTCGAAGGTGGCTGCCATCATCGGCCAGAAGCTGAACGCGTTGGGCGAGATCAGCCGGGAATCCTACGGCGGTGTGCGCGCGGTGGCGGAGATGTTCAACCGCATGGACTCGGCGCTGAGCAAGGATATCCTTGGCGCGATCGAGCAGAAGGATGGAGCGCTGGTGGAGACTGTGCGCCAGCTCATGTTCGTATTCGAGGATATGGCGCTGATCGACCAGAGCGGCATCAAGGAAGTGCTGAGCCGTGTTGACCGGAAGCTGCTCACGGTGGCGCTGAAGGGAACGAGCGAGGAACTGAGGCGGCATTTCCTGGAGTGCATGTCAAAGCGCGGGGCGGAGATTCTGAGTGAAGATATGGAGGCGCTCGGGCCGGTCAAGATAAAGGACGTGGAGGCGGCGCAGCAGCAGATCATCGCCCTGGTTCGCCAATTGGAGAGCGAAGGCGTGGTGAGTCTGAAGGGCGCGGCCGGCGAGCGTTACGTGGTCTAGCCGCGGGCAAAAAAATCAATCTAAACTCCCCCGCGCAATCACCCGATATGGATTTTGATGCTCCTGGACGTGCTCATTGTCGATGATTCAGCGGCTATCCGGAAAATCCTGCAGAGGGTATTGCGGCAGGCCGAAGTGCCGCTGGGGGAAGTTTACGAAGCGGCCGACGGCGTCGATGCCCTAAAGGTACTGGAGACCCAGAAGGTGAGTCTCATTATGGCGGACATCAACATGCCGAACATGGATGGCCTGCAGTTGCTCCGCAAGCTCAAGGAAGACGACCAGTGGAAGAACCTGCCGGTGATCATGGTCACAACCGAGGGCGGCCAGGCTAAGGTGATGGCAGCCGCGGAACTCGGCGCGGCCGGGTACATACGCAAGCCGTTCACCGCCGACCAGATCAGGCACACGCTGGCAAGCTTCCTGTAAACGCCTTGGGGGACATTGTGGAAACCATCAAAGAAGAGCAACTCGTTGCTTCTATATGCGCGGCGACGGCCGAGGTTTTTGGGACGATGCTGAATCTGGAGGTCGTCCCCGGCGAACCTCACCGCGAGCCTCCAACTTCTGAACCGACCGACGGCGTGATCGCGCTGCTCGGCATAGCGGGTGAGTGGGCGGGAACCGGAATCGTGCAGTGTGACGCGATTCTGGCGGGAAAGATCTGCTCGCAACTGCTGGCGTCGGAGGTTGAGACCGGGCCTGAAACGGTAAGCGGAGAGGTGTTGGATGCGGTCGCCGAGATGGCGAACATGATCATCGGTAATGTAAAGAACTCCCTCGAGGAGCAACTCGGGCCGATGGGCATGAGCATTCCGACCGTCGTGTTTGGGCACAATTTCACCACCCGGAACGGCGGGACCGAGCCCTGGACCGTCGTGCCGTTCTCCTGCGAGCAGTCGAAACTCACTGTGAAGCTATGCATACGGCACGTGCCCGAACCCGGCGAGTTGCGCAGGGGCTTCTCCGTGGCACGCTGTCTCGCTGTGTGAAAGTAGCCCGGGGCCCTGATTCCGAGCCGCGCGCGTCAGCAAGCGGTCTTCATCGCTATTGGCGGCCTGCTTGGCCCCTACGAAAAACCGCGTGTTCCTGTAGGGGCCGGGCATGCCCGGCCCGCTCCCGGTCGCGCCCGAGCGTAGCGGTGCTAAACTGCGGCCGCGAGAACTTCTCGCACGACATCGGGCGTAACTTCGCCCTTTTCTCCGAGCGCCACCCATCCTCGCCGCTCGAGCCGGCCGGGGATTTCAGAAACCGCGTCCGGAGAAACGCCGTAGCCGGCGAGCGTCGTGGGAACCCCGAGCTGCTCGAAGAACTCACGAGTCCGCCGGATGGCCGCGGCCATGCGCTCTTCCTCGGTTCCGGAGGCCAAACCCCAGACCCGCTCGCCGTACTGGAGCAACTTCGCGCGCTTCTGCTCGCGCTGCACCTGAAGCAGTCCGGGCAGCACTACGGCAAGGGTATGTGCGTGGTCGAGTCCGCAGAGCGCCGTGATTTCGTGGCCGATCATGTGGGTCGCCCAGTCCTGGGGCACTCCCATGCCGATAAGGCCATTCAGCGCCATGGTGGCGCACCACATCACGTTGGCGCGCGCCTCGTAATTCAGGGGGTCAGCCAGCGTTTTTGGGCCTTGCTCGACCAAAGTAAGCAGAATGGATTCCGCCATCCGGTCCTGGAGCGGAGCGTCGGCCGGAAACGTCAGATACTGTTCCATCACGTGCACGAACGCATCCACGACGCCATTGGCTATCTGGCGGGGCGGCAGCGAGAATGTGGTTTCCGGATCGAGCACGGAAAAGCGCGGATAGACGAGGTCGCACGCAAACGACATTTTCTCCTGCCTCTCCGAGTTCGTGATGACCGCGAATGCGTTCATCTCCGAACCGGTTGCGGGCAGAGTCAGCACTGCGCCGAGCGCAACCGCGGAGCTGACCGGCGCTCCCTTCGCGACGATATCCCATTCGTCGCCTTGGAACGGCGCTGCGGCTGCGATGAATTTCGTGCCGTCGAGAACCGAGCCTCCGCCCACTGCGAGCAGGAAATCGACGCCTTCCGCACGCACGACCTCCACCGCCTTCATCAGCGTCTCAAAGCGCGGATTCGGTTCGATGCCCCCGAACTCTAACAGCGGCCTCCCGGCGAGCGCCGAGCGTACTTGCTCGTACACCCCATTCCGTTTGATACTGCCGCCGCCGTAAGTCATGAGTATCCGCGCGCCGGCGGGGATTTCGGAGGCCACATTTGCGATTTGGCCTTTACCGAAGAGAATCTTGACGGGGTTTCGAAATTCGAAATTCAGCATATGGTTGTTTCGTTTCCGATTGAACACGAGTGTATCAGAGGTATCGGATAATGGATCACTCTATGCTTGTCCTCAAGATCCTTGGTGCGGTTGCGCTGACCGCACAATCGGAGCCTCAACGAAGTAGATTCTTCGTCCACGGCGGCCGTCGGCCCGTTAGCGCGGGTTGCATCGACGTAGGGCCATGCGACGTTACCAGCCACCACGTCGAAGGCCGTAGTTAGGACTACGATGAATATGTCAATTGGTAGGCTCGTGGGTATGGCGCTCGCCTCGGCTGGTGCGTTGTGCGCTGCTGTGCTTGTGTTCGTCAGTTTTTCGGATTCGTCGCCACTCAGATACGGCAGCGCTGCAGCGATCGTGGTCGCATCCGTCGCTGCACTGCAGGCCCTGATGATCCGGCAGACTCGCCCCGTTGAGGCTGCCGCCGTCAACGGTGCGGTTTGGATAGTGTTTTCCATGCTCCTTACGCTGGACGGAGTGTTCTTTCATCCTGGGCTCGCGAAAGGTCTGGAACCCACTGCATCGGGAATAGCATTGCACTTCTTGCGCCTTCTCCTCGTTGTCGCGATTCCAGCCGCAAGCTTGAGTACCGTGCTGTACTTTGGCATATCGAGATGGCGTCGTTCCGGTGCGGGCGCCGCACAGTGAAACGGTTTCTGCTGTGGGCGGCGCGCTGGATCGCGCTGATCGCCGCGGCCTGTTACGCCGCGGCCACGCTAGGCCTGATCGCGCTGAGGTGGATAAATCCGTTTACGACAGGGGTTCAGGTCGAGCGCCGCGTCGAGGCGCTCCTCGCCAACCGGACCTATCGCAAACGCTACAACTTTGTGCCGCTGAACAGAATCTCCAAGGACCTTCAGCACGCGGTCGTCGCCGCCGAGGATACGCGGTTTTTCCGGCACCACGGCATCGATTGGAAGGAAGTGAGCGAGGTGGTTGAAGATGGCATTGAAAGCGGCCACATCGATCGCGGCGCCTCCACCATCACGCAGCAACTGGTGAAGAACCTGTTCTTCACCACTCACCGTTCCGCGCTGCGGAAAATCCCGGAGCTCACGCTGGCGCCGGTGGCGGAGGCGGTCCTCTCCAAGCAGCGCATCCTCGAACTCTACCTGAACGTGATCGAGTGGGGGCCGGACGTGTACGGCGCCGAGGCTGCGGCGCGATTCCATTACAATGTTCCTGCATCGAATGTGGACCGCGGGCGTGCGGTACGGCTGGCTTCGATCATCCCATCGCCGCGGAAGCGCAAACCGGGGAGAATGGATCGTTACAGCGGAAAGATTGAGAACCGCATGCGGCAGATGGGGTGGTGACCGGCGCACCGGCTTCGAAGTAGAATCTCTAAAGCTAAGGAGGCAGCACATGGACGCGAACGGAAAGCAGCAGATCGGGCGGCGGGCATTCCTGGGCGCCGCGGGCGGGCTCATGATTGTGAAGCCCGAAACGGTTCGAGGGTCGGCGGCAAACTCGGCTGTGCGTGTGGGCCTGCTTGGGTGCGGGGGCCGCGGCACGGCGGATGCGGAAGGCCTGTCGGTGAGCGGCGGCGCGCGCGTGACCGCGTTGGCCGATATGTTCGACGACCAGCTTGCGGCCGCGAAGAAGCGCTTCGATGCGCTGGCTCAAAAGCGGGGCTATGCCGGTGTGGATCGCTCGCAGATGTTTTCCGGGCCGCGGGCGTACGAACAGATCGTGTCGTCGCGCGAGGTCGATGCGGTGGTCATCACCAGCCCGCCGTACTTTCATCCGCAGCATCTCGCCGCGGCGGTTGAGGCCGGCAAGCACGTCTACTGCGAGAAACCGGTGGCGGTTGACGTCGCCGGCGCGAAACGTGTAATCGAGATCGGCGAAAAGGTGCGGGGGCGGCTCAGCCTCGATGTAGGCTTCCAGATCCGCATGGCGCCGCCGTTCGTGGAACTGGTGAAGCGCATACACGCCGGAGCGCTCGGCGAAATCGCGTTTGCCGAGGCACACTACTTTTGCCCGCTCATTGCGCGTCCCGAGTGGCCGGGGGCTTCGGCATCCGCGGCGCGGCTGCGGAACTGGCTGCAAGATCGCGCGTTGTCGGGCGACATCATCGTCGAGCAGAACATTCACGCAATCGATATCTGCAATTGGGTGCTCAAAGGCCATCCTGTCAAGGCAATCGGCACCGGCGGCCGCAAGGGGAGGCCCGGCGAGGGCACGGCGTGGTCGCATTTCAGCGTATCGTTTACCTATCCGGGCGATGTGCACTTGAACTTCAGCTCGTCGCAGTTCGGCAAAGGCGGGTTCGACGTGAACGAGCGCTTCTTCGGCACTCGCGGCAACTCGCAATCGCCGTACTCCGGACCGGTGCAGATTGCGGGAGACGAACCGTGGACCTGGGGCGGAAGCCGGAGATCGCAAGGCGGGGAATTCTCGGTCACCGGGGCCTTCTCCGATAACCTGGCGCAGGCCGATCCGCAGAAGCACAAAGCCTTCGTCGAGAGCATCACAAGCGGGAACTTCCACAATCAGGCTGCGACGGGAGCGGAATCCGCGCTCAGCGCTATCCTGGGCCGCACCGCGGCTTACGCCGGGCGTGAAGTGACCTGGGACGAGATGATGCGGAGCAACGAATCATTCGACGCAGGCATCGATCTGGAGAGGCTGTAGGAGCCCCGATGCGACTGCTCTGGCTGGCCCTTGCGTGCGCCGCGCTGGCGCCGTGCGAGTTGACTCCGGAATGGAATCAGCCGTTTCCGCCTCACAAGGTTGCGGGCAATCTCTATTACGTGGGTTCGAACGAGCTGTCCGCGTACCTCATCACGACCCCGGCGGGGCACATCCTGATCAATACCGGGTACGACGAGACGGTTCCCCTGATCCAGACGGGCTGCACGAAGCTCGGATTTCGTTTCGAAGACATCAGAATCCTGCTTACGGGGCAGGCGCACGAAGACCACGTCGCCGGTTTCGCGCGGGTGAGGCAACTCACCGGAGCGAAGGTGATGGTTATGGCGGGCGACGATGCGGTTGTGCGCGGCGGCGGCAAGGGCGATTTCGCCTTCGACGGGCAAATGCAATGGACTCCCTGCCCGGTTGACCGCGTGCTTCGCGACGGCGATCGAGTCACGCTCGGCGCCACTGCGCTCACCGCGCATCTTACGCCCGGCCACACAAAGGGCTGCACCACATGGACGCTCGCCGTCGAGGAGGGTGGGAAGCAGTATCGCGTGGTGATCGTGGGCGCGACAACCGTCCCGCCCGGCTTCCGCCTGGTGAACAATCCGAAATATCCCTCCATATCCGAGGACTATGAGCGCAGTTTTAGCCTCCTGAAAGCGCTTACTTGCGACATTTTTCTCGGCTCGCACACCGGCTATTACGGTATGCAGCAGAAATACCGCCGTTCGCTCGCCGACGGCTTTCGTGCGTTCGTGGATCCAAAGGGTTACCAGGTTTTTCTCGAGGAAACGCGGGCCGCGTACGCCCGGGAACTGAGCAATCAGCGCCGCCGTTAATCCAGTTCAGACTTTTGGGCGCTCCCGCGCGTCTTACCGATTGGTTATGATCCGCAGCGCGGCCGCTATACTTGTACTTTCCTTCATGTGCCGGTTGCAGGCAGCGACGCAGGGTTGCGTTGCCAGCGCGCCGCTTGGCAGCTTTCAGTTCTCGATTCAGCCCCCCGCTAAAGGAGATCCCCGCGCCGTCCAGCAGATCAACGCGATACGGCCGGGCGACAGGCTGGTCTACAGGCCTGTCAACCTTCCCGCCGATCTCAAGACGAAGGCGCGCATTTCGCTGATTCTCGCCCCGGCGGAGGCCGGCGCGGAAATGAAAGTCTTTGAACCTGTTCCGGCAGCAGGGGCGGCCGAATGGGTCTCTCCGTTTCGGGTTGGTGTGGCGTGCCTGATCTTCGGACCGCAGGGCCTGGACAAGAAGAAGGTGGTTTCGCTCGTCCGCAAAGATCATGAATTGGTCGCGCAGTTGGCGGATTACGCAGAGCAGACCGCGCAGGTGGAGAACCTGGTAGCAGCAATCGCGCATGCCGAAACGGACCCTTCGCCAACACGGAACCTGGATGCGGCGCTCAACGGCTTTGCCGCGCACTACGGCACATCGGTTCCGAAGCTTGACAGGACCGCCTCCACGAATCAGCAGGCGCTCATGTTGATGCGCGCGCTGAACCCGGCGCTCGCCAGTTACGATCCGCTGGCGCCCGCCGCGGCTACAAGGATGCAGCAATCCGCTGGTCTGGCCGCTTCCGTGGCGGGGCTTTTCTTCGGCAGCGACGTGGGCCTTGCGGCCGGCGGCACGGCGATGGCGCTGAACCTCAAAACGCTGATGTTTCCGGATACCGATTTCCGGTCCGCTTTGGCCCAGCGCACGGGCAATTACGGCCTGACCCTTTGCGCCAAGAACCAGCCCACGCGTTCCCGCACACGGCTCGCGTACCTGTGGGCGCACAGGATTCCGAATGCCGGCCCGCCCTCCGCCGCTCTCAAGGAACCCATCCATTTACCGTTGGGCGTGAAGTCGGTCGTCCCGGTTGAGACCGCGGACTGGAAACTGCTGGACCGGGCCAAGGACTGGGGCCTCTCTGGCGCCGACGGGCGCGTGTTCCGCTTGACCGTGAAGAGTCAGCCGCGTGCGCTCGAACTCGACCTCACAGGTTGTGAAGCGCCGCCCGGCGCCTACAAACTCACGGCGGTCTGGGACTGGGATACGCTGCAGGTAGCCGGAAGCGTCAACCTGCATCCTCTTGCCGATTTCAAGAAAGCGGCTCCGACACCGGAATCGCAGGACCGGCTGATCGAAGGCGCCGGCCCGGTGAAGCTCACATTGTCGGGCGCCGATTTCGAGTTCGTGGAGAAGGTTTCGCTCCTGAAGGAGGCGCTAGAGTTCACGCTGCCACTCGGCAAGCGCGCGGGCCCGCAGGACACGCTCTCGGTCGACGTAAACGCAGGCAGCCTGAAGGCAGGCCGGTACCAACTCGCAATCACTCAGGCCGACGGCGTCGCTCGCGAGGTGCCGCTGCGCGTGCTGCCGCCCATGCCGGTGGTCGCGAACCTGCCCCTTCGTGCCAATCTCGGCGAGGGGAGGCAGAAAATCGCGATTCGCGGATCGGGCCTGGAGCGCATCGAAGGCGTCGAGGCCGCGGGCGCCGCGGCCGAACTCGGCCAGCCCGGCCCGTCGACGCGCGACCTCTCCGTACAGCTCGGCGAAACGGCTCGCAAGGGCGACGTGCTGAAACTGGCGTTTCGAATCGAAGGCATGCATGCGCCGCTGGAGATAGACCGGGGCATTGCGGTTGCGGGCCCGAGGCCGCGCATCACCGGCACGGAACGGTCGCTGCCGGACGATCTGGGAGTTGCGGTCCGCCCCGGGGAACTCCCGGCGGGGTCGTTCGTCAGCTTCTCCCTCCGAACCGAAAACGTTGAAGGCCAGCCTGCGCTGCACGTTGGGTGCGGCGGTGGCGACCCGGCGTTGACGCTGCACGTCGGCGACAAACGCAGCGAGGCCAAGCTCGATTCCGCCGGCCCCGGCATGCTGTTTCTTTCGGTGGACCCGAGCGTGGTAGGACGGCCCGGCTGCACCCTCACCACCAGCGTGGAAGCTGCGCCGGGGCGCTCCGACGCGTATGAGCTGGGGCGCGTAATCCGGCTGCCGCGGATCGAGAGCTTTACGCTCACCGACGAGAAAGTCGGAGACTCGGCTTACGCCGGCATCCTGCTGGGTCAGGATCTGGAGTTGATCGAGCGGGTGGGCTGGGACGCCGCCACAGGAATTCCCGTTGAAAACCTGCCGCGCCCGGTAGCCGGGGAAGGCCAGCGGCAGATGCTCAAGATCGCTCTCCCGTGGCCGTCGCCGGCGCCGCGCGCGCCGGTATACGTCTGGCTGCGCGGGGAAACCGAAGGCCGGGCGACGAAGGCGCGCTCGTAAGCTCGGGTCAACAAGCTCCTGGGGCGAACAGGGCAGCGGTTCTGACAAGATGAGTCTTACGACCATTGGATTCGCACGCAGAGTCAGCTGGAAAGGATTGTGCGCTATTTAGAGCGAAACCCGGCGAGTGCGGAATTGGTTTTTTGCGAAGTGAACTGGCCTTGGTCCAGCGCTGCCAAGGCAGGCGAAACCGCCTGCCCCACGGTTTGGTCAAACCCAGGCACCTGAAAACGTAGAACAGAAGCTCGGGGGCATGGCTGAAGCGATGCCCTGATACTCAGCCCTCGGCCGATTGCGTCTCGGCCGGAGACGCCACCCTCGGTTTGAAGGAGAAGAACCCGCGAACGTTCTCCCAGAGCAACTGGGTGAAGTTCTTGTCGAGGTAGGAACGGATCGAGACGTAGCACTGGTCGCAGGTGTTGCGGTTGGTGAACTCGCTGATCATGCGCGACCGCTGCTCGATCGGGAATCGCTGGAATTGCATCGAGCAGGGTTGGAGCGAACCGTCGGCCGTCACCACCAGGAACCGCAGGCCGGCCTTGCACCCAGGCATGCCCGCGTTTTTGAAGTATTCGCGCGTGGCATCAAGGGTGGTGGGAGCGTTCACGATCCAGTTCGTCTCATCCCGCCGCTTCTCCACGCGGTCCAGTTCGCGATTCAACTTTGCAAGCTGCTCGGGGCTCGTGAGCATATAGTCGCGGCACCCCGTCCTGCGCGCTGAGTACGCGCTGTAGCAGATGTTCACTCCCCACTCGCGGGCCTTATCGGCCGCGTCGTTGATCTCGTGCAGGTTCTCGCTGGTGATGCAGGTGTTCAGCACGATGTCGTCGTGGCCGAGTTTCGCCAGCCGCGGCATGATCCGGCTCAGGTGCTCATACAGGCCCGGCAGGCAGCGGAATTGGTCATGGCGGTCATCCGGGAAGTCCAGGCTCACGGAGAACTGGTCCACGCCCGCCGCGCGCAGTTCCAGGTACTTCTCCTCGGTCATCTCGGACCAATTCGACACCAGGATGGTGTACGGCAGCCCGCTTCCGCGCTTGATGTTGCGAACGATCTCGACAATGTCGGAGCGCATCAGCGGTTCGCCCCCCGAAACCTGCACAACGCACGGATTCAGCGTCTCGACGTACCGGCGGTAGTCGGCGGGCTTCAGGTTGCGGGAATCGTCTTTCGGGCCGCCATGGTCGCAGTGCTTGCACCAGCAGGTGCACGAATCCGTCACCTCGAAAGAGACGACGATGGGGCGATCGGCTACCCAGTTCAGGGAGCCCCGTCCAATAATCCTCAACGAATCGACCAGGGGGACCTTGCGCATATCCGCTTAACTGGCTTATTAGAGCACAGGATAGCGGATTTTGCGATCCGACTGTACCTGTTCGGCGCTTTTTTGGAGCTAAACGGGGAAAAACGGATGGCAAACAGCCCCCGTCCCCCGAAAGCCTCCGGCCGTTTACGGCTTCTTCTCCTGCTGCGGTTCGGGAGTGACCACGTCGCCGTACTTGATGTCGCTCTCGCTCCTAAACTGCTTGTAGTTCTCGTACTTCACAAGCATCCGGATGTGCTGCGGCCCGGCTTTGAAATTGAGGACGTCGTCGGCGTGCGTATACGTCGGAAACCAGTACTTTCCGTCGATCTGCTCCCGATAGGTCTCGAACTTCGGGAACTGGTTGTCGCCGCGGACGATGCCCACGCCCCGCCCGTAGCTCTTCACGATCTGGAGGTCGCGGTCGTCCACCCAGATCTCGCCCTGGAAGTAGCGCTCGCCCTTCTCCATCTTCTTCGGCTTCACCGCGAACATGTAACAGGGGATCTCGTCCGCGTTCTGTTTTCCGAGATACCGGATGTCGTATTTCGGAATCTGGCCGGTTGTCAGCACGAACGGCTGTACGTTACGCAAATCCTGTTCGTCCTCGGGCGTGAGCAGGATGTTGCGGAGCGTCGATACGGGCGCCTTCACCACGCGTTCCGTGCGCTTTCCGTCGGGAGAGAAGATGATGTCGGCTACGATCTCGTACCTCCCGGTGGCTATCCCACCCGCATCCACCTCCTGTATGCGGGCCGTCTGACGGTACGTGTAGTTCTCCCGCGCGCGGGCGAACTCGGTCTCCTTTGCCGCGAATCTCGTAATGATATCTTGAATCTGAGCTTCGCTCAGGTTCGTCTGCTCGACCTTTTGGTCGGCCTTCCGCCAGCCGCCGCTGTCTTGAGCCGCAAGGGCTGAGCCCGCGGCCAGCACGGCTAACAGAGGCCACACCCGCATCGCAGATCGCATGTTCCCCTCGTTAACCATTCTAGACGGCCCGGAGCTGCTTTGCGTTGCATTCCGGGTGCGCGACAAGAATGTGGAGCAACGGCGGATGTGGTTGATTCCGCCAGACTGTCCGAGCGCACCGCTACGCTCGGCGCAACCGGGAGCGGGGGGGGCGGGCGCCGCCCCCCACCCAGACACCGCGG
>JAEZIJ010000212.1 GCA_023436715.1 Acidobacteriota bacterium | reverse complement strand
GTCGTGATGTTGGCCGGTCCGCACGGCTTTGTATCAGCCCTGCGGCACGGTCGTGATGTTGGCCGGTCCGCACGGCTTTGTGTCAGCCCTGCGGCACGGTCGTGATGTTGGCCGGTCCGCACGGCTTTGTATCGGCCCTGCGGCACGGTCGTGATGTTGGCCGGTCCGCACAGCTTTGTATCGGCCCTGCGGCACGGTCGTGATGTTGGCCGGTCCGCACGGCTTTGTGTCAGCCCTGCGGCACTGGTCGTGATGTCGGCCGGCCCGCACGGCTTTGTATCAGGGCACGGCTTTAGCCGTGCCGTAAGGTGACGAGAAGGCCAGGGCTTTAGCCCCTGTCCTGGTGGAGTTTAGCAGGAAATGTTGACTATAGGATCGCGCGGGTCTCAACTCGCGCTTTGGCAGGCGAATTGGGTGAAGGCCCGGCTCGAGGAAAGGGGCCGCGACTGCCGCATCGAAATCATCAAGACCACGGGGGACAAGATTACCGACGTGCCCCTGGCGAAGGTCGGCACGAAGGGGCTGTTCACGAAGGAGATTGAGGACGCGCTGCTCGACCGGCGCGTCGATCTCGCCGTACACAGCCTGAAGGATCTTCCGACAGTGCTGCCCGACGGGCTGCGGCTGGCGGCAATTCCGCCGCGTGAAGACGCGCGCGACGTCATGGTGGGGCGGCGGCTCGCGGAGTTGCCGAACGGCGCTCGCATCGGAACGAGTTCGCTGCGCCGGATCGCGCAACTGCGGGCGGCGCGCCCGGACTTCACCATAGAATCCATTCGCGGCAACATCGATACGCGGCTGAGGAAGCTGAACGAGGGGCAGTATGACGCGCTGGTGCTGGCCGCCGCCGGGCTGAAGCGGCTCGGCTGGGAAGACCGCATCGCGGAGTACCTGGCTGAGGACGTCATGTGTTCCGCGGTAGGCCAGGGAGCGCTCGCGATCGAGACACGCGATGAAGGCGACGCGGCCGAGGTCTGCGCGGAGCTTGAAGACAGCGCCACGCGTTCCGCGGTGGAGGCTGAGCGCGCGGTGCTCAGAACGCTTGGCGGCGGATGCCAGGTCCCCATCGGCGCGCATGCGACGATCACCGGCGGCGCGCTGCGTCTGGCCGGAATTGTGGGCGCGCCCGACGGCAGCCGGATCGTTCGCCGCGAAGTGAATGGGAGCACGGCTGAGGCGGTCAAGCTCGGCGAGCAACTCGGCGCCGAACTGTTGGCTGCGGGCGGCGCGGAAATTCTGGGAACCGTTTACGGCGCCTGACATGGCGGGACCGACGCTCGCAGGGATTCGGATCGTGGTCACGCGCGCCCGCGAGCAGGCCGGCGCGCTCGCGTCAAAACTGGCCGCACTCGGCGCGGAGGTGATCGAGTTCCCGATCATCGAGATTCGGCCGGCGGAGAACTACCGGCCGCTCGATGAAGCCATACGACAGCTCGCCTCATACGACTGGCTGATCTTCACCAGCGCGAACGGCGTACGCTTCTTCGTGGAGCGCCTCCGGCAGTGCGGCGGGGATCTCGGCCACTTGCGCGCACGCATCTGCGCGATCGGACCCGCGACGCGGCGTGAGGTAGAGGCACTGAACCTCAAGGTCGACCTCATGCCTGCGGAGTACGTCGCCGAAAGCCTCGTCGAGGCGTTTCGATCGGAAAACCTCTCGGGCAAGCGAATCCTCCTTCCCCGCGCCGCTATTGCACGAGATGTAGTGCCGGTGGAGCTCGCGGCACGCGGCGCACAGGTGGACGTGGCGGAAGCCTACCGCACCGTCATTCCCGATGGCGCACGCGATCTCGCGGCGAGGATCTTCGGGGGAGCGCAAAGACCCGACTGGATCACGTTCACCAGTTCTTCGACGGTTACGAATTTCGTCGCGGCGGTTGGGGCCGCCTCGCTCGACGGCGTGCGCGTGGCGTCAATTGGACCGGTGACCACCGCCACCGCGCGTAAACACGGCGTAGACGTTACCGTGGAAGCGTCGAAGTTCACCATCGACGGGCTGATCCAGGCAATCATCGAGAATACGCGCCGCTAACAAATCTTTCCGCAACGCCCGTGCGGGCCTGCGCATCTTCATGGCGTAAGTTCGACGCTATTGAGGCCTGATTGTGCGCAGAGGGGTGACATGAAGAAAGGAAATCTTCTGTTCCTGGCAGTGCTCGTTGCGTGTGCGCTGCTTGTTGTCGTCCCGATTACGGCGGCCGGAGGCTGGACTTTGATCGGCTGGAACGACCTGGGCATGCATTGCATGGATGGCGACTATTCCATCTACACGATTCTTCCTCCGTTCAACAACATCCACGCGCAACTGATCGATTCCAGCGGACACCTCGTTAAGAGCGGCAGCGGGGTGAGCGTGACGTATTCGGCGGTCGCCGATGCCGGCGGGTCCATCAACAGCACTTCCGCGGCGAAGACCAACTTCTGGCAGTTCGTAAACGGCCTGTTCGGCGTTTCAATTTCCCCGGAAACGGGACTGACGGGAAACGCCATGCCGGGCAGCGGCACGGGCGCGATGAAGTTCGATCCGGCGACGAACTGGTTCATCGCGGACGGCATTCCACTCACGCCTTACGATGACGCCGGTAATACGAACTACTACTCGATGATGCGGCTCACGGCGCGCGACAGTTCCGGCGCGGTGCTGGCAACCACCGATATCGTGCTGCCTGTATCCGATGAAATGGATTGCAGCGGGTGCCATGCATCGGGCGTGCGCAACGACACGCAGCCGTCGACCGGCTGGGCCTCGAATCCCCTGCTGATCAAAGACTACAAGCTGAACATCCTGAAGCTGCACGATGACCGGCAGCGCGGCGACCAGACTTTCGCGACAGCGCTTGCGGCGAACGGCTACTCGGCTGCCGGGCTGTATGCGACCGTAACCGTAAACGGCAAGCCGATCCTCTGCGCTGCCTGCCATGGCTCGAACGCGCTCGGCGCGGCGGGCCAGCCCGGCGTGGGGCCGCTCACGCAATCGGTTCACGGCTATCACGCTCATGTCACCGATCCGGTTACGGGCCAGAAGCTCGATGACGCGCAGAACCGCTCGGCTTGCTACCGGTGCCATCCCGGGTCGGAAACGCGATGCCTGCGGGGCGCGATGGGCAACTCGGTGGCGGCGGACGGCACCATGGCCATTCAGTGCCAGAACTGCCACGGCAACATGAGCGCGGTGGGCGCGCAGCGTCAGGGCTGGCTCGACGAACCGAACTGCCAGGGCTGCCACACCGGAACCGCGGCGAAGAACAGCGGGCAGATCCGGTTCTCTTCCGCGCTCGACTCTTCGGGCCTTCGGCGCACCCCGGCGGAAATGCGCTTTGCCACGAACCCGAACACGCCCGCGGCGGGCGTGTCGCTCTACCGGTTCTCTTCAGGCCACGGCGGGCTACAGTGCGAAGCGTGCCACGGTTCGACGCACGCCGAGTTCCCAAGCTCGCACGCGAACGATAACGTTCAGAGCAACAGGCTGCAAGGCCACTCCGGAACGCTCGCCGAGTGCGGCGCCTGCCACGCCGCCCCGCTCACTGCCACGGGCGGCCCGCATGGAATGCACACGATTGGCCAGGCCTGGGTGCAGGCGCACCCGGATGCCGCCGAACGCGGAGCTACGTCTTGCCAGGACTGCCACGGGACGGACTTCCGCGGCACTGTCCTCTCGCGCACCACGGCAGACCGCACGCTGAGCACGCGATTCGGCACGAAGCAGTTCTGGCGCGGCTTTCAGGTAGGCTGCTACGCCTGTCACCGCGGCCCGACATCGGAGTCCGCCAATTCGAACCGGGCGCCGGTCGCGAGCGACGCATCGGCATCAGCGGCCGCAGGCGAGGCCGTCACGTTGCAGCTCAACGCCAGCGATGCTGACGGCAATGCGACCACCCTGCGCATCGTCTCGCAGCCTGCCCACGGCACAGTGGCGCTCTCGGGCGCCGCCGCCACGTACACGGCGTATCCGGGCTGGGAAGGCACGGACTCCTTCACGTTCTCGGCCTGGGATGGCTCGGTCGATTCGAACCTCGGCAGCGCAACGGTTTCCGTTTCCGCCGCGCAGCGGCCGAGTTTCCCGGCGGAAGGCGTAGTGAATGCCGCTAGCTACCAGGGCGGGGCGATTGCGCCGGGCGAGATGGTGGCGATTTTCGGGAGCGGCCTGGGCGCCGCAAATCCCTCACCAGTGCAACTCAACAGCGCCGGGATGGTGACGCGGGCGCTCGCAGGCACGCGCGTTCTGTTCGACGGGATGCCCGCGCCGCTCATCTACACGTCGGCTACGCAACTGGTCGTGATGGTGCCTTATGGCGTGGCGGGAAAGAGCGCGACCGAGATGCGGGTGGAGTACGGCGGAATCCAGTCTGCCGCGGTTTCGGTTCCTGTAGCGGTCGCGGTGCCCGGCCTCTTCGCGGCGGATGCAAGCGGCGCCGGACCGGGCGCGTTCCTGAACCAGGACGGCGTTACGAGGAACTCGGCGGCGAATCCCGCGCCGAAAGGTTCGGTTGTCGTGCTGTACGCGACGGGCGAGGGGCAGATCAACACGGCGGTTCTCGACGGGCAATTGCTCGCCGTGCCGCTGCCGGTTCCTACGTCGAAGGTGACCGTGCAGATCGATGGCATCGACGCGCCGGTCGAGTACGCGGGGAGCGTGGCGACGCAGGTGGCCGGATTCATGCAGTTGAACGTCAGAGTTCCGGATGGCGCGCGCTCCGGCTCCGTACCGGTCACGCTGACTGTCGGAGGAGTTCAGAGCAAGGCGGGAATCACGCTGGCGGTAAAGTAGAGGCCATGGACTTAATGGAGAGAATTCGCGCATTCCAGCAGAGCCGGGCGCTTCTGACGGCGGTCGAGCTGGACGTCTTCGAGGCCACGGAAAACGGCGCAAGCGCCGCGGACGTGGCGAAAAGGGTACATGCCGATCCGCGCGCAACCGAGATGCTTCTCAACGCGCTGACCGCCCTGGAAGTCCTTGAGAAACACGACGGCGCGTTCCGCAACACCGCTGAAGCTTCCCGCCAGCTTCGTGGAGACGCGCGGCTCGCCCTGATGCACATCGTTCACCTCTGGCAGCGATGGTCCGCGCTGACCGATTGTGTTCGCACGGGCACGGCTGTCGCGCACCAGGAGATTGCGGCGCGCGGCGAAGACTGGACGGAGGCGTTCATCGCCGCCATGCACCGGAACGCTCTCGAGCGCGCACCCGTGGTGATCGAAGCCGTAGGTGGAGGCGGCGTGCAGCGGATGCTGGATGTGGGCGGCGGCTCGGGCGCATATTCGATCGCGTTTGCGAAAGCCAATCCGGAACTGCGCGCCGATATCCTCGATCTGCCCTCCGTAACACCGATCGCGGAACGGCACATCGCTGGAGCGGGGCTCTCCGAGCGCGTGAAGACGCGCCAGGGCGACCTCCGCAAGGACGACTACGGCAGCGGCTATGACCTGGTATTCCTTTCGGCGATTTGCCACATGCTCGGACCGGAGGAGAACGTTGCGGTGCTGCGGAAGTGCTTTGCCGCGCTTGCGAAGGGCGGGCGTGTGGTGATCCAGGACTTCATCCTCGAGAAGGACAAGACCGCACCTCTCAACGCGGCATTGTTCTCACTCAATATGCTGGTCGGCACTGAACGCGGGAGTTCATACAGCGAGGAGGAGTACGGCGGGTGGTTGAGCGAGGCGGGATTCGGGGAGATCCGCCACGTTCGCCTGCCGGGCACCACGGGATTGATGATCGGGCGGCGAGTTGTGAGTTAGGACAGGCCAGGAGGCCTGTCCCACGAGAGTTACAGCCTTCTCTTGCACCGAAGCGCCAACAGCCCCAGCAGTGCCGGCCCGGCGAGCAGAAATGCCGCGGGTTCGGGAATCTCGCTGCTGTGGAAGCTCTGCGTGAACGAGGATAGACCGCCACCGCCGGGCGTTAAGGAATCCGCCGCGACGGAGACGTCCTGGAACACGAAAGTTCCGGTCCCTTGTGTTCCAGTGAACGTCTGTTGGCTCTTGTTCGGCCCGGGCGGGCCGCTGAAGGCAATCAGGTTGGCGAGCAACGTGTTGTCCGGGCAGAGGTCGGTCTGAATCCCGGAAGTTGCGATCGCCGCCTTGCAGGCCGTCGATGTGATCGTCGCATTCGTTCCGGTGACGGCAGTCGCGGTGCCGTCCACTGTCAGGCCGCCCACGTTATACAGCAAGTGGAGGTCCTGCGCACCGGAACCCGGTGCGGAGGTCAGGCCCGGATTGAAGGTCAGGCTCACCCATTGGTCGGCCACGTTGATCGATCCCAGATAAACCGCCGCAGTCTGGTTGCTGGCGAAAGGGATCACCTGGAAATTGCTGAAGGTAAGCCCTCCGCAGTAGGCGGTCAGGCCGACGACGTTCATCGGCACACCTGGGTTCGGCGGGGCCGGGCAGGTTACTACGCTTGCACTTGCCATTCCGGTTGCGGCCAGAAGAGCAAGCGCCCCCAGAGCAAATCGATTCATATCGTCACCCTCCGAGACTGCAAGTCTTGAGGCTGCGCCGTCGCGATCGGGCAGCCTTGGGCAGAGAAAACGCAACTTCCGGAGGCGGTCGACGAAGCACCCATAGCATCCCGCGGCGAACCTAGCACTTGAACTCGAGCGCGAGGTCGATCTTGAACCTGAAATTCAGGTTTCCCAGAAAGTTACGAATGTAACTCGATTATGAGTGAATCTCCAGAATCACACAAGGTGTGTTAATCCAGATTAGGTTTACAAAACGTGACACTCAGATCGCGTGGTGGATATCGTGGAGACGCAGAATCCCGAGGCAGCGGTGGCTCTCGGGATCGACCACCGGGAGAACGGAGATCTGAGATTGGCGCGCCTCCATCAGCCGCAACGCCTCATGAAGCCTGGTATCCGGACACACGGTGACCGGCGTCTTCGTCATGACATCGGCGGCCGAGAGCGTGCGGATATCGTCGTGAGTCTCGAGCGCGCGGCGGAGGTCGCCGTCCGTGATGATGCCGAGCAGGCGTCCGTCGTTATCAACAATGCAGGCGGCGCCAAGCGGCCTGCGCGTCATGGAGATGACGACCCGCTTCAGCGGATCGCAAGGCCCCGCCCAGGCCGCCTGCTCGCCGGAGTGCATCACCTCGCCGGCCGTGCGGGTAAGGTTATAGCCAAGCTGTCCGCCGGGATGGAAGACCGCAAACTCCTCCGGGGTGAACCGGCGGGCGCGCATGACAGCGAGGGCCAGGGCGTCTCCCAGCGCCATGGCGACTACTGCGCTTGAGGTCGGGGCCAGGTTGTTTGGATCGGCCTCGGCGCGGACGGAGCCGTCGAGCAGGATGTCCATCTCGGCGGCGAGTGGAGAATCGAGGTTGCCGAGAATCCCGATCAGCGGCGAGCGGAAGTCCCGCAGCACGCGCACGAGGCGGATGAGCTCCGCCGTGGAGCCGCTCTTGGAGATCATCACCGTGGGGTCTTCCGGGGCGTAGATGCCGAGGTCGCCGTGCACCGCCTCGGCCGGGTGCATGAAGACCGCCGGAGTCCCGGTGCTCGAGAACGTCGCTACGATTTTTTCGCCGATCCGGCCCGACTTGCCGATTCCCGTCACGACGATCTTGCCGGCGTGACCGGCGATGGTCTCGACGGCGCGGGTGAACTCGGAATTCAGGCGCCTGGCGGCGGTTGCGATGGCCCCGGCCTCAGCTTCCATGGCCGTACGGCCGGCAACCAGCCAGTCTTCTTTGGAACTCGGCATTTCTTTAAGATACCCGCTGCGCCCACTGCGGCGCACGTTGCCACGGAACAACTTAGCCGATACCTATGCGACCGAATGTTTAAAATCTGGAATTCCTTTTTTAATACCCCCTACAAATGATTGATTTTTAACTGCTCTTCCTATGGAATTCTGGCCTGAAAGGGTGCATAATCATCCTTTTCAGTCTTGATTCTGGGCTGGGGCAAAGATGTTGAATCGCCGTACCTTCCTTAAGCAATCTGCATTGGCGGGCGGAGCTCTGCTTGGCGCGCCGATGGTCAATCGGGGCCGCTATGCGCTGTTCGCAGGGACCCGCCGGTATTCAAAGCGGGCGGTCGAATTGGTGCAGGATTCCGTGGTAGTCGATATGCTCGGCCTGCTCACGCTCAACTGGGACCTGCTCGCGCGATGGGAGCGCCAGCCTGGCGCTTTCCGCGATGAGGATTTCCGGAAGCTGCAATCATCGGGTATTAACGTCTTCAATCCGGCTGTGGATCTGAATGCAGCGGACCCGGAAAACGCTTTCACGGCAAACTGCGAATGGCTTCAGGGCTGGAATCAATTTCTCGATAATTACCCGCAACAATTACTTAAAATTAGAAATGTTGGCGACGCCCTCAGGGCGAAGCGTGAATGCCGGATCGGGGTGGTGCTTGGCTTCCAGAACGCCGACCATTTCCGGACGGTGGAGGACGTCTCCGTCTTCCATTCCCTGGGCCAGCGCGTGTCTCAGCTTACCTACAACGGGCCGAATCTGTTGGGCGCCGGGTGCAAGTCCAGGCGCGACAGCGGATTGACGGATTTCGGCGCCCAGGTCGTTCGCAAAATGAACGAAGCCGGGATGGCGGTGGACCTCTCGCACTCGAGCGACATCACGTGCCTGAACGCGGTCGAGGTTGCCCGGAAGCCCGTGCTGATTACTCACTCCAACTGCCGGACCCTCAACCAGGGACACCCCCGCTGCAAGCCGGACCGGGTCATTCGGGAGATGGCGAAGACGGGCGGCGTGATGGGCATCACCGCGATCCGCGGCTTCGTGCGAGGCGAAGAGCCCACGACAATCGAGGACGTGCTCGATCATTTCGACCACGTGGCCAAACTGGCCGGGGTGGAGCATGTCGGCGTCGGCAGCGACCACAGCCTGGACGGGCGCGACACGAAGGGAACGCGCCTTCGCATGGATATCAACGGACTGAACCACCCGCAACGGATTTACGACCTGACCGAAGGCCTGATCCGGCGCAACTACAGCAACAAGAACATCGGGTTGGTGCTGGGCGGCAACTTCCTCCGAGCGTTGACTGCGATATGGGGCTGAAGGGAGCGGGCATGCTCCAGTGCTGTCCAAATTGGACTGACTCCCGCATGCCAGCGCTGCGTTTCTGGACGTTTTGCGCGGATGGCGGCGGTCCATTCTGAGCCGAAAAGTTCGCCGCCGGGAGCGGGCCGGGCATGCCCGGCCCCTACAGAAAAGCCCAGTGGGACGAACTTCTCTATGGCCCAAGAATTACAGGGATTTAGAGTAGCTATCCTCGCCGAAAATGGGGTGGCGTAAATCGAATTAACAGAACCGAAAAGGGTTGATCCGCAGGTGCGCCGAGGCGCGGCGGCGACAGCCCAGGCGCGCACAACGCGTTAAGGAAAATCGGCCTACAATTCAAGAGGCACGGCCACGCAGGCCGTGCCTTTCTATAACAATTCGTAAATCCGTATTCAAACCTTGCGGTATTTTCATTTTCCGGATAATCTTCGGAGCTATTCCCAATAAAACCTTCGATTTACAGCCGTGTTCCCGATGGCCGGGCAGTTGCACTTACGCCGGTGGAGGGGTTCAAGCACGATGAGACTCAAATTCCTGTCAGTTGTCGCGTGCCTGCTCCTGTACTCAGGAACGCAGCTCACCGCGTTGCACGCGCAAACCAACACTGGGACTATCGAAGGAACCGTGAACGACACCGCTGGAAGACCGCTGTCGAATGTCATGGTTCAGCTAACAGATCCGGCCACCGACCAGAAATGGACGACCACAACCGACACCAATGGTTTCTACTGCTTTCCGGGCATCCCGACAGGGCGGTACCGGATCACGACGGGCACGCCAGGAGCGGCCGGTGCACCGCCTGCGCCGCCTCCGCCGCCCGCCCCGGGCGCTGCGCCAACCCCAGCCACGACATACGAGTATGAAGCGACGCCGGGCGGACCCGTGGTGGTCAACCTGACGGTCGCGACGCCGCGCACCGACAACATCCTCTCGGCCGAAGCGGTTCCGATCCGCACAGCCCCGGCCTCGATCCAGCACACGTACAACACGCAGACAGCTCAGTACTGGCCGCGCTCGAACTTCATGTCTACGAGAGGCCAGTTGTTCGGCACGTACAACGACATCCTCATCAGCGAGGGCCTGACCTCGGGCGACATCTTCGCGGCAGGGCCGGCGGTTAACGGCCAGCCGCCGATCGGCAACAACTTCCGCATTAACGGCATAGACAACAACAACAAAGCGTCGCCGGGACCGCTAACGTACATACCCAACTTCGCGACCGAAAGCACCTCCCTGTTTTACAACCAGGCGGTTCCGGTCTTTGGCCACTCCATTGGCGGGCAAACAGACCTGGCGCTCCGGACGGGCGCGAACGAGTTTCACGGATCGGTGTACGACTTCGTCCAAGCCTCGCAACTGAGCGCGATGGACCAGGCGGCAGCGCGGCAGGGATTTACCAACAAGCCGAGCTACACCCAGAACCGGATGGGTTTACAGCTAGCCTTCCCGATCGCTCGAAACAAGACGTTCTTCACCTTCAACCTCGAATATGTGCCGCTGAACGCAAGCTCGCTCACGACCGGATCGAGCCTGGTGCCGACGGCGGCCGGGTTCTCGACATTGGAGGGCCTCGGCGGAGTCTCGACCACGAACCTGAACCTTTTGCGCCTCGCGACGAGAGTCCAGCCTGGCAACGCGGTAACCACAACAACAGTCGGCGGCGCGACGATTCCCCTTGGCTTCGCTACGCCGCTGGTCAGCAATCACCTGCGGCAGTACTTCGGGACCGCCTCGCTCGATTTCACCCCGATCTCCACCGATACCGTACACCTCCGGTACGTACAAAACCGGGTTACCGGAGACAATCTGGGTAATCTCCAGACAGTTCTACCGACAGTTCCAGCCAGTCAGTCTCTGGTTTCGCTAGTGGCGAGCGTTTCGTGGGCGCATGTGTTCAACTCCGGCCCGCTTAACGACCTGCGACTCGCCTATAACCGCTTGAATCGTACACTCGGCCAGACCACCCAATTCGGCACCTTGGCAGGCTTCGCCAATTTCCCGAGCATTGGAATCTCGGGCGATACGAACCTAATGATCGGGCCTCCCGCCATTCCGGCTTACATCGGGTTCAACACGTGGCAGATTTCGGACGTGTTCTCCGTAAACCGCGGCAGGCACCGGTTCGATGTCGGCTTTGACGGACTGCGTTACAGAGGGGTGATCACGAACAACCCAGGGTTCAACGGCGGCACGTTCGGTTTTTCCAGTCTCGGCCGCTTCCTGCAGGACTTGCCTCCGGACGTGTTCGCCTTCCAGGGCTTCGGCGCGTCGCGGATCGACGACAGGCGGTTTCTGTTCGAGTGGTTCGCCCAGGACAGGTTCCAGCTCATGCCCAACCTCATGATTACGGCCGGCGTTCGCTATCAGTACAACCCCAACGCGCAGTCGCTGCAGGAGCAGAGCAACAACGCGATAGCGAGCATCCCCGGAGTGATAAACTTCGCGGCGCCCAACACACAGAAGTCGGCCGTCGCTCCATACTTCGGCTTTGCCTTCACGCCCGCGGGTTCCACCCGGACGGTGGTCCGCGGCTCGTTCGGGATGAACTACCAGTCCCTGATCGATCCGCGGTTGCTGACGCCGTTCTCGTCGTTTTCGCCGCAGCTTGGAACGCTGATAGCCGGAACGAATCTCGGCAACACTCCCGGATTCCTGGCACACGGCGGGCTGACTCCCGCGGCGACTCCGAGCTTTGGGTTAAACCAAGCCCAGGCTCGAGCGCTGACGTCGGCGTTCACGCCTAACGACCAGAAGCTGCCGTACTCCATGCAGTGGAACCTGGCGCTCCAGCAAGCATTATGGAGCGGCTTCACGGCGGAACTCAAGTATCTCGGCTCTCGCGATGTGAACCTTCCGTTCGTGACGACCCTGAATACGCCGGTCGGCACGGGCGCTTTCGGCAGCGGGGCCCCGGTGACTGCGTTGACTGCACAGGGCCAGGCGCTCACAAGCTCCGGCTTCACCAACCCGATCTTCACGGTCCAGCCGTTCGGGCTGTCCCGCTATAACGCGGCGGCAGTCAACCTGAACCAGCGCCTCGCGGGCGGGATGCAGCTCCTGGCCAACTACACCTGGAGCCACGATTACGCCACCGCGACCGGCTCGATACTGGACACGATCTTCGGCCGGCAGCTCACCGACACGCTCTGGGATCGCCGACACCGCGCCAGTATAGGGTGGGTCTACGACGTGGCATCCGCGTTCAAGAACACAAACTCCATCGCGCGGAATATCTTCGCCAATTTCGCACTCTCCGGCAGCTTCGTTTATGAGTGGCCGGCGCGTCTCCCTGTACTCGCACTCACGGGCAGCAACATAAACGGGGTCGGTGTATCGCCCACACTGTTTACCGGCACTGGCACGCCGCCCGGCACCACGTCCAGCACCTTGGGTTTCACACCGCTCCCGCCGGGAAGCCCGGGAACTATCCAGAACGCGATCAGCCTCAGCCCGGTTAACAACATTAACCTCGGGATCGCCAAGCGGTTCTCCTTCCACGACCGGGAGGCGATCGAGGTGCGCGGAGAGGCGTTCAACATCGTAAACCACCCGCAGTACACGTACGCACCGATAACGGCCCTGAACGCCACGAGCTTCGGCCAGGTCCCGGGATTCCTCAACTTCACCAATCCGGTTGTGCCGAACCTGCTGGTTCCCGGCAGCGTCAACTTCAACGATCCGAGCAGGTTCTTCAGCAGCAATCCGCGCGTATTTCAGCTGTCCGCCAGATTCACCTGGTAATCCGCTCCCTCACGGTCGCGGCTCAGAATCGTTACTGAGCCGCGGCCGTTCTGGTCAAAACGGCCTTCCGCGTTGAATCCAGAGTCATCTCGAGAGACTGCTTTGGCAGATGCCGGACAATCGGCTCAATCAGCCATCCCAGGCCGGCCGGCACGTTCCGCGAGAGCGAGACCGCCTCACATTCGACATAGACGCCGCCATCCCGCTCCTGGAAGTTCCAATAGCTGTAGAGGCGCCACATAAACCCGTGGTCCTCGCCCGGGGGCAACGGCCGCTCGGACGGCTTCCCCGCATCCTCGACCTCGGAGACCTTCGTCGTGTAGGACCGGCTGTACCAGCGTGCGGGGTCCAGTTCGAAATAACGAACATCGTGTTCGGTATCGAGCACGACGGTAATCACCTTCTTCTTCGAAAGACGCATGAAGGTTTTGTACTCGTTGCCGTTGCGGCTGATGAGTCTGGAATCGATTACCTCCGGCCGGTACGCGTCTTTGTGGTGGTTGTAGTCCTGCGCCCAGGCGAGCGTGCGGGCCACGGTTGCCCCCGGGATGAAGATCGCGCCCACCCAGTCATGAATCAGGCCGCTGGGCACGTCGATGTCACCCTTGCCGCTCCAGGGCTGGATTACAACGCGGCCCTGGCGGACCTGCTTCAGCCTCTCGGGCGATTGATCCGCCCACAGAAAAGGGCCGGTGCGGCGCTGTTGCTCGAGGCGTGCCTCGGTGGCGCGGATATAACGGTCGAAGGCCTGAAGGGTCTCCTGTTTCAAGGTCGCTCCGGCGGCCGGGAGCCCGGCAATCACCGCAAGTACGATGCCAAACTTCACTCTTTCATCCTCGCCAAGCACGGACTGGTTTGGCAAACCGCTCAGAGTGTGACACAGGCCAGGAGGCCTGTGCCACTCCGGGCCTCTCCCCAACGGAGCGGTTTGTTATCTTAACCTGTTAGTGCCCATCATGAAATCATCACTCGTTGCAGGCTTATTCCTACTCACGTGCACTACGTTTGCACAACAGAAATGGACCGTCGACGATTTGCTGTTTGCGGAGCGCGGCGACGGGTTCCGCGTTTCACGCGACGGCAAACTGGCGGTCTGGGTCAAGGCGCAGATGGATCGCGAAAAGGGCGAGTCGGCCTCGAACCTGATGCTGCGAAGTCTCGCCCAGGATTTCGAGCTTCAACTCACCAGAGGCACTGACGGCAACTCTTCCCCGAAGTTCTCGCCCGACGGCAAGCGGATCGCATTCACGAGTTCGCGCAAGGCGCCGGAGGCGCCGGCCGGAGGCGAGAAGGCCGAAGGCGGCCCGCAGATCTGGCTCATTGACACACGCGGAGGCGAGCCCTGGCAGTTGACGCGTTTTGAAAGAGGGGTCGGCCAATTCGATTGGCTTGACGACAACACGCTGCTGATCGCCGCTACCGAGGATGCGAGCCTCCACGCCCAGAAGATCAAGGAACTCAAGGACACATCCCAGGTGGTGGATGACGACGCCCACGCCGCGCCCGTGCGCCTGTTCCGCTTCGACCTGAAGACCAAGACCGCAACTCGCCTCACTGACAACAACGACCGCATTCAGTCGCTGGCCGTATCGGAGGACGGCGCCTGGGCCGTCACCGTCCACGAGCGCAGCCTTCATTACATCTACGACCAGGAGATCAAGCCGGTCACTCTCCTGCACGATTTGAAGAAGGGGACGCACAAGCAGTTGTTCACGGATGGCAAGCTGCTGCCGGGCCGGGTATCCTGGAATCCCGATAGCAGCGGTTTTTACTTCTCCGCGCCGTACACCACGCATCCGAAGTATCACAACGCGTCGATTCAGCTGCTTTACTACTTCGATTTGGCAGCGGGCCGCGAGACGCAGGTGAACCTCGATTGGGAGAACGGCCTCACGACGGATTTCACCGCGGTGCCCGGCGGAGTACTGGCTTTGCTGGCAAACGGCGTGCGCCCGCGTCCGGCGCGCTACACGCGGGAAGGATCTGCGTGGAAACGGTCCTGGCTAGAAGCGGAACACGCCGGCAACATTTGGAGCTTCGCGATCGGCGGCGACGGGAAGACCGTTCTGTACAACTACTCCACGGCGAGCGTCCCGGATCAGTGGTATGTGGCTCAACTCGAGGGCAGCGTGTTGAAGAACGCAAAGGTCATCACGGAGCTGAACCCCGGGCTCAAAAAGAAAACGATTGCGAAGACGGAAACCGTGAGGTGGAAGGGCGCCCGGGGCGAAGAGGTCGAGGGCCTATTGTATTATCCGCACAACTACGCCGCGGGAAAGAAGTATCCGCTGGTGGTAATGATCCACGGCGGGCCGTCCTCCGCCGATGTGGACAGCTTCTCAGAGCGCTGGGCCTATCCGCACAACCTGATGGCCCAGCGCGGCGCGTTCATCTTCAAGCCGAATTACCACGGCAGCAGCCAGTACGGGCTGAAGTGGCTGGAATCGATCGGCGGCGGAAACTACAACGATCTGGAGTGGATCGACGTGGAAACGGGCGTTGACAGCCTGATCGCGAAAGGGCTCGTGGATCCGGACAAACTGGGCGTGATGGGCTGGAGCAACGGTTCGATCATCACGATTGAGTTGACCACACGCACCACCCGGTACAAGGTTGCCTCGGCGGGCGCGGGCAACGTGAACTGGATCAGCGATTGGGGCAACGCCGTCTTCGGCCGCGCTTTCGACGACTACTACCTCGGGCGGTCGCCGCTCGAGGACCCGCAGTTCTATCTCAGGAAATCGCCGCTGTTCCGCATGGACAAGGTCCGCACGCCAACCATCATCTTCTTCGGCACGGAGGACAAGCAGGTGCCGACGGAGCAGGGATGGCAGCACTACCGCGCGCTTCAGCAACTGGGGAACACCGATGTGAAGTTCATCCTTTTCCCCGGCGAGGCGCACGGCCCGCGCAAGCTCGCCCATCAGCGCCGCAAGTTGGGAGAGGAACTCGCGTGGTTCGATAAGTACCTGTTCAAGACTGCCGCCGATTCGAACGAGGCGATGAAGCCGGAGTCGCCGCTTGCCGCCGCGTTGAAGAAGAAGAATTCCGGAAACCAGCCGGAGACCGTCGTGCGCGGGGAAATCGAGATCGGCAGGTTCGAGGTTACTCGCGCCCAGTACGCCGCGTTCGACGCGAAGCACCGGTTCGAAGCGGGCACGGCGGACTACCCGGCAGCCGGAGTCTCCTTTGAAGATGCAAAGCGCTACTGCGAATGGCTGAGCAAGACCACCGGGCGGAAGTACCGTTTGGGAACCGAAGCGGAGATGTCCGGGTTCCTCAAGGCCGGCAAGGGCGAGAATACGCTCGATTATTGGGCGGGCTATGCAGTGAACGCCGACGACACCAAACGGCTGGCTTCGCCGGTGGAAGGCCTCGGGCCGGGAGCGCTGCTGCGCCCGGTGGGCAGCTTCGCCGGGAGCGGCGAGGAGCCGGCCTTCGACCTTGGCGGGAACGCCGCGGAGTGGGTGGTGGCGAAGGATGGTACGGGAAAAGCTTTAGGCGGCAGCGCCGACCGTCCCGCGGACGTAAAATCGACAACTCAACCGCGACCGGATTATATCGGCTTCCGCGTGGTGAGGGACACGAAGTAGGGTTGGGAAGGGGCGGGCTGGGCGCCTGCCCCTAAAACTACATGCCCGCCGCAGCGGCAAACCCCGAAGAGTTCTCACGGGTGTTTCGCCAGTTCAGCCAAGCCAGGTTGATGACGCGCCCGACCTCCGTGCTGTCAAGAGGCTTCATCAGGACGTCGTAGCCGCCGAGGTTGAGAACTTCCGCCCACAGGCTGTCGTCCACCCGTTCCGAAGTGACGATCAGGACGGGAGAATCGGGCCGGCGGCGCAGCCCGGCGAGCAATTCCTTCCAGTCGCAGCCGGGCAATTCCTTTTCGCAAATGACGACCGCGGCGGCGTTCCGCGCGAGGTAGTCGAATGCCTGTTGCAAAGAGCTGACTCCACGTACTTGCCACTGAGGATTCTTGAAAAGATTGCGGACAAATGCGTGGTCGCCTTCGTCGGGACTGACAACCAGAATTGCTCCATATTTAGTATCGGTTTTATTCACCCAACCTCCCTGAGGTGAGACACTCCGAACCCAGTCGGAAAAAAAGGAGAACGTCCATTACCAAGCCTTCGCCGGGGATCAACTTGGCGAAAACTAAAGATCTGTAACTATTGGACCACGATTCCCGCCCGAACACAATAAGTGCGAGGACAAACCGACATTAAAAGCCGCGTGGAGCGGGGTCATTGTGCATGCTGAACAGGGACAATAGCGTCCTCCGGGCAAATGCTCGCACATTGTGGCTCCTCCGCAAAGCCGACGCACTCAGTGCAGAAGTGGAGGTTAATCCGGTAGACGGGGCACGCTACCGTGATCGCCCCGTTCGGGCAGACTGGAATGCAGAGTGCGCATGAGTTACAGTAATCATTGATTAGATAAGCCATCGGATATCACCTTGTCCGGACAGAACATTGCCACTTTTCAACAGGTGCCGCTCTTCGCGGGGCTCACGCCCGCGGAGCTTGCGTCCGTCGCTCAGCGCGCTGTGGAGAAACGCTACTCCGCGGGTGAAGTCCTCTTCTACGAGGGCGACCCGTGCAGCGGACTGTTCCTGATCGCGCGGGGGAGCGTCAAAATTTACAAAACCTCGGGGACGGGCCGGGAGATCATGCTGGCGATCGAACCGGCGCCGTCGAGCGTTGCGGAGGTGCCGCTTTTCGACGGCGGACCATATCCTGCTACGGTCAGCGCCGTCGGTGATGTGGTCGCGTACGTGGTGAGCAAACACGATTTCCACCTCGCCTGCCTGCAAAACCCCGACCTGCCGCTGAAGGTCCTGGCCGTTGTGGGACAGCGCCTGAGACACCTGGTGCGGATTGTGGAAAGCGTGACCTTCGGCAGCGTGCGGCAGAGGCTTGCGGGAGCGCTGCTGGAATTCGGGCAGCAGGCCGGATCGGATGTCTTCCCGCTCCCGGTTACGCACGAGGAGCTTGCGCTGCGGCTCGGGACCGTCCGCGAGGTTGTCTCGCGAAACTTGAGCCGGTTTCAGGCCGAAGGGCTGCTCCGGGTGCAGAGGCGCGAGATCCACCTGCTCGACCCCGCAGGGCTCAAGCGCGAAGCCGAGACCGAGCTTTAGCCCGTCTGTCTTCACACTTCGAGTGTCACGCCGTCTGCGCCGCCGCGCGGTGACTGGCGTCACATGGGCCGACATTTCTGTGAGCCCGAGGCCCGATTCCGAGCCGCGCGTCGCTGACTCGTATCAGGGCACGGCTTCAGCCCCTATTTGCGGCATACCCAGGGGCTAAAGCCCTATGGTGGCGGCGTCCTGCGGCACGGCTGAAGCCGTGCCCTAATACGGTTCGCGATAACCGGGCAAGTCAGGACACCCGCGGAAGACCTGTTTCGGGGCCCGCCGGATAACCGCGCTACGCGGGTGCGCGACATTTCCGTGGAGCCCGAGGCCTGATTCCGAGCCGCGCGCGTCAGCAAGCGGTCTTCATCGCTATTGGCGGCCTGCGAAGCCGCCACCGCTACCCGAGGGGGGCTGGCCACGGGCCACGC
>JAEZIJ010000167.1 GCA_023436715.1 Acidobacteriota bacterium | reverse complement strand
GGCCACGCATGCGTGGCCCCTACAACTACCAGCTTGGCCGGCCTGAAAGGCCGGCGCAGCCCGAAGGGCCGCCCCACTAAAAGATCGAGAGGGCCGACTTCTGTTTCGGTTTCTCCTTCACCTTCACACCGGCGATCTTCATTGCCAGCGCGCCCATCGACTTGCCCAGGTCACTGCTGGCGGTCAACAGGTTACCTTCCGCGTACGCCTCGTAGAGCACAGGGTAATCGTTTGGCAGCGCATCAAAAACGGGGACTCCGATAACGCGCTGGAGTTCCGCGGGAGTTATATCGGACCGCTTCGGAAACCGGTTCATGAGCAGATGCAGCCGGTTCCGGCTATACCCGCCGTCGAGCAGCGTCTGCACGACCTGTTTGCTCAAATGCAGCGCCGGCAGATCGAGCGTCGAGACCAGGTAAAGATCATCGAGATCTTCGATCAAGCCGAGGGCCAGCGGGTTCAGGCTCCGCCCCAGGTCCACCACCACCCAGTCATAGGCCGAGCGCACAAACTGCAAAACCTGCCGGCAATGCTCCGGGTCCACGGCATCGCGAACCGTTGCAGCCGGGGGAGCGGGGATGACCTCAAGGTGGGCGTGCCCGTTGGAGACCAGAGCCTTCCAGTAACTGAGGTCCAGGCGATGTACGTTCCGCACGGCATCCATGATGGAGTAGTTGGTTTTGGCCTTCATCAGGAAGCCGACCATGCCGGTATCGAGGTCCATGTCGGCAAGTAGAACCTCTTTTGACGTAGCCTTCTGGAGTTCGATGGCGACATGGCAGGCGATGGTGGTAGCCCCGCAGCCTCCCTTGGCCGACAAGAACCCCAACGCTTTTCCGCGATGGCGAGTGGCCGCCTGCTGCTTGGCCCGGTCGGCCGATAGGCGCTCGAGAGCCTTGTTCAGCCCCGCATCGAGAGGCGGATACAGGAACTCATTCGCCCCGGCGCGAATCGCTCCCAGGATGGTCTCCGGATCCGCCGTGTCGTTGAGCGCGATGATCATCGGAGGTTCGGCCAGCGTCTTGATGCGGCGCACAACCTGCTCGAACGGTTCAGCGAGCTTTGTGAGGTCGATCAGCAATACGTCGAGCCGAACCCGTTCGAGTTGGTCCAGAAAGGCTGCCGCGTCGCCCACCGTGGGTTGTTCGATCACCACACGCACGGGGAGGGCACGCAGGCAGGCGTGGACCTCCGTCGACAGATCCTGGTTCCTGATTACTAATCCGGCCTTCAGCGGATGCATCGAGTCCTGGCGTATCCGATCATTTCGGGGCCGCGGCCGCCTGCGGCGCCGGTGCTGCCACAGGCGCCACGGCGGGCGCACTTTGCTGAGATGCCTGCGGCATCATCATCGGGACGTACTGTATTGCCGGTATGGGCTGGTTCACCGGCGTCTGCTCCTTCATTGATTCAAGTTGCTCGACTGGAATGGTATCCTGGGCCGGCTTCGCCTGGTTCCGACCGGTCACCGAAGCCGGGGGTGTTCGTGGCACCGTGGTGGGCGCACCCTTAAGGAACGGGAGCGGCATCTCGGGCGTTGCTATCTGGACATTCGCGGGCGCAGGGTAAACGACCTCGGGTGTGACCACTATCAGAAGTTCCGTGTTGTTTCTGGAGATCGAACGGCTCTGGAAGATTTTGCCGAGCAACGGGATGTCTCCCAATCCCGGAACCTTGCTCAGTAGCTCGGCGGTGCGGTTATCCAGGAGGCCCGCGATAGCAAAGCTCTGTCCGTCCTGGAGTTCGATCTCGGTTTGCACGCGCCGCGTAGAGATGGCGGGGACGGTAAATCCACTCAGAGTGACTGCGTTCGCGTAGTCCAGGGAACTTACTTCGGGGCTTACTTTCAGGCGAATCGTGCCGCGCGGCGTTACGGCAGGCACGAAATCGATTTTGATGCCGAACTCGCGCCACTGGATTGTGACGGCGCTAGTCATCGACGACTGCAAAGTCGGGACCGGAATCTCGCCACCGGCGAGAAAACTGGCAGCCTTTCCATTGATCGCCAGCACGTTGGGCTCAGCCAGGATCTCAAGGAGACGCTTGCTCTGAAGTGCGCGAATCGTCGTGCCGAGGTTCAGGTCCGGCCTGAACAGGAAGACGTTCAGAGCGTCGGCAAGCGTGAAAGGAGAATCTCCGACCTTTCCCGCAACCTGCGGAGGGAAGAACTGGCCGGTACTGGTTGAACCGATGGTATTCAACGCACCTGTGCTGAAGATGTTGGCGCCAAGCTCCTGGCTCGCCGAACGGTCCACGTTAGCGAACTTCACCTTCAGAAGGATTTGCTGCTCCATGGCTGGAACGACCACCCTGAGAAGATTGACGGGTTTGCCGAGCGTGGACGCAATGGCTACCGCTCTATCCGCGCTGACCATGTCCTTGACGGTTCCGCGCAGGAACACGGTACCGGCATCGAGCGTCAGCGAGACATCCTGGCCGGGCAACTCCTTTTGGATCTCCTGGCGGACGAGATCGAACCTGGCGGTGTTCGTCCTGACGCGCAGGTCAAACAGCAGGCGGTTACCGCCCTGCTGCCAGACGATGAGGCTGGTCTCCCCGGGCGCCTTGCCGTTCACGAGCACCTCGCGCGGGCTGACGGCGATGGCTTCTGCCTTGGTGCTGTCGCCGACTGATATGCGCTGGATGGTCACGGGGCTCTCCACGATCAGCGATTTGCCCACAGTTACGAACAAGTCGCGCGCCGCGGAGCCGGCGCTCTGCTGCGCCGGGGATTGAGCCGGAACCGGCGATTGTCCCCGAGCTGGATTTACGGTCGAGAGCAACGCCCCGGCGATTACAATGAGTGCGCCGTTCAGAAGCCGTGAAAGAATTCTGGGGACACGCCTGCGATTCGCTGGGTGCAACCGATGCGTCGCATCCAGCCCGGAGCGTCCCCGGATTCTTTCACAGCCGCTCAGCATTCCGATGTGGTTCACCGTATTATTCCTCCGGCTCTTTGAATGACGTGGTGTCCTTCCGGCCGCCCTGGAAAACCTCGACCACCACAGGAGGCTTGGGTTTGGCGACCGCGGGCACGATGGGCTGAGTACCTGCCGTCCGTCTTGGCTTCACCGCCCCGGCCCTGGGCGCGTCGCCAGGCATCTTCAGGTTCTGACCCGAGAACAGCCGCGCAACGGCGGTGCCCGGAGTCTTCGCGACGGTGGTGTCCAGCGGGTTTCTCAAGACCAACTGAATCCTGGTTTCCGAACTTGCCAGGCTCAGAGTCTCGGCCTGCTCCGGGGTCACCAGAAGATTGACGACCGGCACCGAGATCGGCTTGCCTTCCGCATCTTTCTGGATGTTCTGACCCGCTGAGAGCACCTCGATGTTTTGCAGCAAGGTCTTCCCGAGGGTACCGAGCGTGGGGGGCGCTCCGGGCGGCGTTCCGGCGATCAGGATGTCCACCCTCATGCCTGGGACGACGAACCCGGCCACACCGATGATCTCGTTCACGCGAATCGCAACAGCTCTCATTCCCGGGGGAATCGTGGCAGCGAGGCCCGCTCCCGCCCCTTTTGGCGCCAACCGGGTCTCCAGAATCGGCTCGCCGTGATAGACGGCCGAGATGACGCCCCGCCCGACCAGGTCCTCTTTCTTCGTGACGGCCAGTTGCGGGATCGATCCGGGCCAGGCGGCCGTCGTCAGATCGGTATCACGGATCAGCGTGCCGACGACAAGATCGCGGGCTGCAACAGTAACTTCCGTCGTGGCGACTGGTTTGGGTGCGGCGCTCAGCCGGCTGGAGATCAACCTGTAGAACAACAGGGTCGCACCACCTGCGACGATTACCGCGAATATGAGTACCGAGATGAATCTCTTGTTCATGCTCCTTCCTTACTGTCCCGCTTGCGGAACACAGTCACCGACACCTCAGTCCCCACCCCGCCCGGGGTGGAAAGAGGGGACATGGAGTCCATGCCCCCAATGGAAGCTTAAGACGCGGACTGGGCCGCTTCGTTCAGCCGCGTGTTGGCGGCCGACCAAATGCCATTGATGCTGCCGCCGGCCGTGATGAACAAAGCAGCGGAAGCGAGAGCAACGAACGCGAGCAGGAGCGTATACTCGATCAGGTCCTGGCCTTGCTCGTCGCGCACGAAATTGGTGATAAAGCGCATTCGATCTATCTCCTCGCTTAACGTGACCTGCCGGCCACGTCGGTTAGTAGAGTTAGCGGTCTTGCGACCGCCGGAAATCCGCCGCCGTTAACGGCGGAAGAGCGTGTCTCCTCCGGCTTGGGTGCGCGTGCCAGTAGCGAGTCCCGGGTGCGAAACACGATGGCGACGCCGTCATCGAAAACCGGGCGCCATCTGCGGGATTCCTTCAAAGCGCTGGCCAGAGGAGCATCAACTGGCAGAAGCACGGCCTCGACTCCATAGCGGTCGAGGGTTTTGTTCCAGTCGTATTTGGCGGCCATTATGTCCAGATACTGCAGGTTGAATTTGCCACCGTAGAAATCGCTTCTGCCATCGACAAAGACTTTTGTATGCGGATAAAGACGGTAAATAAGGTAGTCGCCCCACTCGTCATGGGTAAAGATGCCGCGAGCCAATTCGGGGCCGCGCAGCACATCGAGCGCTTTGGCCGGGTATTTCGTGGTGTCGTACTCGGCTCGCAGGGTCTGGGCCCGAGGAGCGACATAGAAAGCTACGATTAACAGGGCGCCGACGGCTGCGCTCGCGACCGGAATCCGCCCGAGGACGTCCATCTCCGTCACCTCGGCACCAAACGAACGGAACCCGGCTGCCGCTGTTTTCATCCACACGGCCACACTCCGCTGGGGAATGAGCGCGAGGATTTCCTCGACAGCGCCCGCGGTGAGCGGAGCGGCCAGGAGCACAAAAACCGGGATGTTTCTTACCGACATCAGCGCAAGATGCGCGAAACCCGCAAGGATCATGACGTACGCGAAACGCCTGTGATACAAATTCCAGGCAGCCGCCGCCGCTGCCAGCGCCAGCGTCGGCTCAAAATAGCGGGCTACAGGGTGTTGGAAATTGAGGGACTGGAACTCGATGATGTGCTGGAAATGGTAGGAATCCGTCAAATAGCGAAGGATATGAACGTGTAATTGATAGAAGTACGGGTTGATCAGACTGGCCAGGGCGCAAGCGGCCGCCGTGAGAAGGTAGGGCTTACACCGCACGAGAGCGGCCCGGCGGCGGTCCGGATCTGCTTCGAACAACCAGGAAGCCAACTCCCCGGCTCCGTACATCGCGACCAGTACGATGCCTACAAAGAAGCCCCCGTGCAGGTTGGTCCACAGCACGGTTAGTGGGGGCAGCAACCAGAGCAGCCGGACGTTGCCGTCTCGCACACGTTCCAGCAGCGAGTAGAACACTACCAGGAGCAGGAGCGTGAACAGGTGCGGACGCGCGAGCCAGTGAATGGTGGATGCGGCGTTCGCCAGGAACACAACCGCGATTGCGATAAGAACGTTCGAGCACTTCCGCCGCACGAGCCGGTAGAGAAGCGCCGACGTCACCGAGATCACCAGCATGCTCACAACGACGACCGCAGCCATGCCCCAGTGCTGGTGAAGCCAGGCGAAGATGACGTCCCAGAGCCACTCCCAGGCGAACCAGGGCTCGCCGGGCCTGGTGAATGAGAAGATGTCGCGATCGGGGACGCGGCCGTTCTTGAGGATCCACTCGCCGGTACGGACGTGCCAACCGGTATCGCCGTCGCTCAGGAGGTGTTTTGCGCCGCCGAGCCTCAGGAAGACCATCAGAATGGGCATAACAAAGGCGACGTCCGTCAGAGACGGAAGAAACCGGGCAACCGGATTGATCCTCTGTTCGCTCATTCTTATCCGCTACATCAGCGAGCAACCGACCCCGTCTTGATCCAGGACGGCGGCGCGACTGCCATTCGAATAACTCTTGAACTGCATCTGGTGCACCTGGAAAGCGAGCCGGGCGCCCTTATCGGTCGCAGTCACCCGGGCAACGGCCACCTGGCAGTGCATACATCGCCTGCCGAACGAGTGATTCGCCGGCAGCTCGATATCCACGGTCAGCAGGTCCCCAGGCTTGGGCAGATGCGGTGTCATCCGATCCGCTATCCACGAGACCAGGATGCCGCCACGGCTCATGTTCTCCGTTACACCGGCAAAGAGCGGCGACTTACTCCTCGGTAATGCCACGTGGCAAGGGAGCCTGACTTCCACTCGCGGATCAGCGCGCCTGTCCATTTTTGCCTTGTTGTTAGGAGTACACCCTATCGCCGCGGCTATCAAGACCGAAAATGGATGATATATTTTTGTTGACTGAGGTTAACCCAGGGTTTAATATCGAAATTGCTCAAAAAACTAGCCTTCCCGGCATCAGCGTGGGTGGCGAAACGATAAACTTTGGGAGAGCATGACTAACCAAAGGCAGTAGGCTAGTTAACCCTCCCGTGATGGGATGCATCTCATAACTCCGCCAGATCTAGTACTCAGGGGCAAGATAGGCGGCAGTACTACTAGAACTAATGACTGAGGCAGGCGGGGGCGTTTCGGGTCTGGACAGGCCAGGAGGCTTGTCCCACTCTCGAAAATTTATTGGGGAAATCCGGGGATTCTGTTAGGATTATTTCCTGCGCACTGGTTGATTAATTATGGCGCGTGTTCTACTGTTCACCGACGAGCCTGTCCTAGCCAAGGGCTTCATCTCTGTCGTTTCGGCCGTGCCCGGATTCGAGAGTGTTTCCGTGTGTCATGGCACTGCGGAGCTCGCAGGAACGATTCTGACCTCGAAGCCGGATGTCCTGTTGATCGACCTCACTCCGGATGTGACGTTCGGCATCCTGACGCAACTGCATCGCGAGTTGCCGAACTGCAGAATTGTGCTGTGGGTGCGCGCGATCTCGACGGAACTTGCCTACCAGGCCATGGAGCTGGGAGTGCGCGGGGTTTTGCGAAAAACGCTGCCGCCGGAGCTGCTGATCAAGTGTCTGAGCAAGGTATCCGAGGGTGAGTTGTGGTTCGATAAAACGCTGACGGCGAGTTTTCTTTCAGCGAAAATGATCTCCCTCACAAAGCGCGAAAGCCAGTTGGTAAGCCTGCTCTCGCAGGGGCTGAAGAACAAGGAAATCGCGGCGACGTTGTCAATTTCCGAGGGAACAGTCAAAGTATATCTTTCGCGACTGTTCCAAAAAGTGGGAGTAAAAGACCGGTTTGAGCTGGCTCTTTACGGCCTGAGGAACCTGCAAAACATGAGCGGCGATCCATCGGGGCTCAATCCGTTGCCGCAGCAGACAATGGCGGCCGGGGCGAAAGATGGCGGGCAGGTGCAGTGGCTGAGATCGCTGGTACTCGAAAAGCCGTCTGAAAACAGTCCCCGACCGTAGGAGGATTCCCACGCCCGGCAGGCGTTTCCGCGGCGCGGATTCACGACCGTCGGTATGCAATCGCTCTTTCTGCTGTCGCTGATCAGCTCGGCCCTGCCTTCGGCCCGGCAGTCAAATTCGCAGCAGCTCTTCACCAGGATCTGGCCGGAACCGGCCAGGCGATGGCCGTCATTCCTGAGTTCACTGGGAATCCACGTACTGCTAGTACTATTACTGCCCGTATTGTCCGACCGCCTGAGCGACGACTCCGACCGCGAGGTGTGGCTCCGTCAGGAGAGGCTGATGCGAACGCTACGGATCCGTATTCCGGAGCACCTCTACATCGCGTCGGCGGGCCGAACGCCACCGGAAGCGAAGCGGCAGATCGCACCGCCCACCCAGGCCTCAGCGCCGCCGCAAGCCGCCGCCGGTCCGTCAGGGCGACGCCGGGCTGCCGCACGCCGGCGGCGGTTCGACCTCCCACCGGTACAGCGGCGGGTGGAAAGCAGCCAGAGCCTGATCCAGCCGCAGTATGGGCCCGACCTGGCGCCAACAAAGGACCTGCACCTGCCCGAAGTGTTTTTCTGGTCGCCGCCTCCGGCAGTCCGGATTCCCCAGAAGCCGTTCGTGCAACCCGGGCACGTTACTCGCCCCACCCAGGCGAGGCTGCTCGATGCGGCTCCCAAGCTGGAGTTGCCGACAGGCCTGGAAACCGGGCCGCCCCAAGCGGTGACGGTTCTGGACCCGAAGCTTCTGGCGGCATTCGGCGACTCGATGCCGATCCGGACCAGTTATCCGGACCAGCCGCGGGCGCGAATGGGAATGTCGGGTGATCCGCTCGCGGGCGATCCCGCCAATCTGCTGTCGATCTCTTCGGACCCGTTGCCTTTGCGGGAATTCATGACGGCGCCGCCAGGAAACCAGATTGGGCAGACGCCCGAAGGGGTGCTGCGAGGCGGCGACGGGGGAGGCGACGCCTCGGGACGGGGCTCCGGAACGGGGCCGGGAACGTCCGGACGGGGCGCCGGCTCGGGTCTGCCTGGAGGCACTGGCGGCGGGAACGGATCCGGATCGGCCCCACCGTCGGCGAGCACGCGGTCCGCCGCGCTCGCCGCCACCCGGATCGATCACCCGGCGGGCGGTGTGTTCGATGTGGTGGTGCAGTCTACGGATCTCGAAGGATTCGCCGAGAGTGCCGGCGTGCTGAGCGGCAAGCCTATTTACTCGGTGTTCCTTGCGGTGGGCGCCGCGAAGGAGTGGATCCTGCAATACTGCATTCCGCTCGGGGAGGATCAGGCCGCGGAGGTCAACGGCGCCGTCGTCAGGCTCGGGAGTTCTTCGCCGCTTTCGGCCCCGTACCCGAGGGTGACTTTCCGGCCGCCCTTGCACCACGCGGCGGGAACGCACCTGATGCTGCATGGTTTCATCACTCCGGCAGGAAAGTTCCAGGAACTCAGGCTGCTTGGCAAGGGCGACCCGCGCACCACAGGCGAAGCGATCGCAGTGTTGGAGGAGTGGGAGTTCCGCCCGGCTACCCAGGATGGCAGTCCTGTACGGGTTGAAATTCTGCTCGCGATTCCAGGCGAGTGAAGATCCCAGCGACTGAGTATGCACGGCCTCGCCAGGCCGAGCGGCTCGCATCAGGGCACGGCTTCCGCGAGAACGTGAAGGAAAGCCGTGCCCCGATACAGAGCCGATGTCCAACTTTTTTTCCATGTCGCGCCACTTTGATAATGTCCCCTTTGGACCTCGATAGAAATGTCCCCTAACCTGAAGACCTCGAATGGAGGTCGGGGTAGGAAGGACAGCGATGAGCAGCAAAGAGCTGCGCCGG
>JAEZIJ010000213.1 GCA_023436715.1 Acidobacteriota bacterium | reverse complement strand
GCCGCGACCGCGAGGGAGCGGTTTGGTCGTTTGCGGGGGCGGTATCACAATCTTGAGAGGGCGCGGACGTTATAGTCCGCGACCACTCTAGCCACAACATCAGCCGGCAGGCGTTCATCTTCCGAGCGTTCCAGCCATGCGCAAAGGGACTCGAAGACCGCGCCCACCAGACACCTGGCAGTGATCGCCGTGTCCGAAGCGACAAGACCTTCCGAGTAAGACTCGATCGTCTTTCGGACCTCCTCCGCGTGACGCGCCAATATCGCGCGCCGCACCTGTTCAAGCCCCGGACTCAGCCCGGACGACTCCACTATCATCAGGCGCGCCGACCGGGGATTCCGCGCCAGGAACAGAAACAAAGCCTCCACCGCCGCGCGGATTTTCATCAGCGGATCGGTCTGAGTGGCTTTGGCCTCGACGAGCGCCGTCATAACCTCCTCTCCGAGGTTCTGCAGAGTCGCCGCGAAGATATCTTCTTTATTCCGGAAATACATGTAAAAGCTTCCGGTAGAACTCGCGGCCTCGGCCACAATCATCGGCACGGTCGTGGCATGGTATCCGTGCTCCCCGAATAGCAAATTGGCGGCTTCGAGAAGCGTTTTCCGGCGCGAATCCTTTCGGGCTTCCGTTTTCGGAGTGGTTCTGTAGGCCATAAGGTTCGTCCCCTTGCCAAGAAAAGAATGACATGTCATTCTATTCTTGTCAAGAGAGAGGAGCGCGCGATGTTCAAGTACTTCGTAGTCCCGGTGGCGGCGGCTGTTGTCGCTCTGTCCGGCTGCGGGCAGGCCCCGAAGACCGCCGGCGAGGATGCAACGCCGATTCCCGTTCGCGTACGCAAGCCCACCGCGGTGGACCGCCCTGATTACGTCTCCGCCAGCGGATCGGTTGAGGCAGCGCGCGCCGTTGACGCCGCGTTCCAGATCCCCGGGAGGGTGGCGCGCGTTTACGTCGAAGAGGGGCAGGCGGTTCGACAAGGCCAGTTGCTCGCGGAACTGGATGGCACGGACTACCAACACGCCGTTGATGCGGCCACCGCGCAGGCGCAGGCGGCCCAGGCATCCGCCCGGAAAGCCGACGCGGGGCCGCGCCCGCAGGAACTGGAGCAGGCGCGCCTCGATTTCGAACGCTGGCAGGACGAATTCAACCGAATGCGGTTCCTGCACGAGCGCAAGAGCCTGCCACCGAACGATTTCAAGAAGGTCGAAACGGCATACCTGGCGGCAAAGGAGCGCTACGACATGGCGCGCCAGGGGACCCGAACCGAGGACAAGCAGGCCGCCGAAGCGCAGTTCCACGCCGCGACGGCGCAGGCCGCCGCGGCACGTAAACGCCTCTCCGACACGCGGCTCACCGCCCCGTCACCCGGCTTCATCGGAATGCGACGGATCGAACCGGGGCAGATGGTGGCAGCCGGTATGCCGGTGCTGGCGGTGCTGGACCTCGACCCGGTAAAAATCCGCGCCGGTATTCCGGAAGCTGAAATAGGAAAGATCCGGCCCGGCGCGCGGGCGGAGGTCACGATTCCATCGCTGAACAACCGGCAATTCAAGGGCACGGTGGAGTTGGTGGGCGTAGCAGCCGACCCGACCTCCCGCACCTACTCCGTTAAAATCGCGGTGCCCAACCCGCGGCACGAATTACTGGCCGGCATGATCAGCGAATCCCGGATCATCGGCTCGAACACTGTCCGTGCGCTTACGCTGCCGGGTGAAGCGGTTATCCGCGATCCGCAGGGCGCCACTCAGGTTTTCGTGTATTTCCCCGACCGCAGCCGGGTGTACGCGCGCCGGGTGGTGGTTGGAGCCCCAATCGCAAACGAACTGGAGATTCGGGAAGGCTTGACCGGGACCGAGCAGGTTGTGGTGGCGGGGCAACAGAACATCCGTGAAGGATCGCTGGTGCGAGTAATGGAGGGCGGCCAATGAATCCGGTCCGAGGCTCTCTCGGCCACCCGCAGGTGACGCTTGTCGTCACCGCGGTGCTGCTCATCTCCGGCGTCTACTCGCTGCTCCACATGCCGCGGCGGGAAGATCCCAAGATCACGATCCACACCGGCATCGTGGCGGCCATCTACCCTGGAGCGACTGCCGCGGATGCGGAGAGCCAGGTAACGCAAAAAATCGAAGAGCGCCTGTTCCGGCTCGCCGGCGTCAGGAAGGACAAAACATTCTCAACCACCAGGAACGGCATTGTCATCGTTAATGTCGAGTTGGAAAACTCGGTGAAGGATACCGACTCCTTCTGGTCGAAGCTCCGGCTCGAGATGGCGCAGTTGAAGGCGACCGAACTGCCGGCCGGCGTGCGTGGACCGATCGTCGATTCGGATTTCGGCGACACCGTGGCGGTTCTCATCGCGGTTCACGGCGAGCGCTACGGCTACCGCGAACTCAAGGAATACGCGCAGCGGCTGGAAGCCGAACTCCGCGGCATCCGCGCCACATCGAAAATCCGGCGCCTGGGCGAGCAACAGGAGGCAATTGAAATCACAAGCTCGCTCGAACGGCTTTCCCAGTACGCCGTAAATCCGCTGAAAATCATCCAGGCGCTGCAGGGGCGCAATACGGTTCAGTACGCGGGAGCGGTTCCGACCGCCGGAGGCAAACCGCCCATCGATACCGGCGGCGCGTTCCAGACCGAGGACCAGATCCGCCGCGTGATGATCGACGTCTCGCCGCGCGGGCAGCCGGTCTACATCGGCGACATCGCCGAGGTACACCGGCTGTACAGGGACCCTACGCAGTTCTCGCGGGTCAATGGCGAGCAGGCCCTGATGCTTGCCGTGGAGATGCAGGAGGGCAACAACATAGTGGACTTCGGCAAGGAAGTCCGCGCGCGCATCGATCACGCCCGCCTGATGCTGCCTCCGGATCTGAAGATCGATCTCGTCGCCGACCAACCGGCCGTGGTTTCCGAACGAATCCGCAGTTTCTTTCACGAGTTCGGAATCGCAATCGTGGCGGTGATTCTCGTGACGGTGGCGCTGCTGCCGCTTCGGGTCGCCCTGGTTTCGGCCGTCGCTATCCCCGTGACGGTCGCGGTGACCTTCGCCATGCTGAACGCGTTCGGCATCGAGCTGCACCAGGTGTCGATTTCGGCGCTGATCGTCGTGCTCGGCATGGTAGTGGACGACGCAATCGTGATCGCGGACAACTATCTCGATTTGCTCGACCGAGGAGTTCCGGCGGACCAGTCCGCGTGGAGGAGCGCCACCGAACTTGCAGTTCCGGTCCTGACCGCAACGCTCACCATCATCGGCTCCTTTCTGCCTCTGCTTCTGCTTTCGGGAGCCGTCGGAGAGTTCATTCGCGCCCTGCCGCTGGCGGTTGCGTTCGCGCTGGGGAGTTCCTATGTAGTGGCCATGCTGCTCACGCCGCTGCTCAGCCGCTGGTTTGTGCGCAGGGGTCTCAACCCTCAACAGGAAAGCGTACGCAGAAAGCGTTCGCCGCTGGACATCATGCAGGGCGTCTACAACGCCACAATCGTTCGCGCCATGCAGCACAAGAAGCTTACGGTTGCCGCCGGTGCGCTGGTCTTCGTGTGCGGCCTCGCGCTTCTCAAGTTCGTTCCACGGCAGTTCTTTCCGCTCGCGGAACGCGATCAGTTCGTGATCGATGTGTGGCTGCCGGAGGGGACCAGGGTGGAAGCGACGGATGCGGCCCTCCGGCGCATCGAGTCCACGCTGCGCAAGGATCCCGACGTAAGGGAGTGCGCAACTTTCGTCGGCGGCAGTGCGCCCCGGTTCTATTACAACGTCAACCCGCAACTGCCTGCCGCGAACTATGCGCAGGTTCTGGTTCGAACGGCTTCCGCCAAGCGCACTCCCACGGTGGTTGCGAAAATGCGAGAGCAGCTCACGTGGGCGGCTCCGGAAGCCAAAGTTCAGGTGAAGGAACTCCAGCAGGGCCAGGTTATGGAGGCGCCCGTGGAAGTGCGCATCACCGGAGAGGATGTTGCGGCCTTGCGCCGTCTCGGAAACCAGGTCGAGGACCGGCTGCGGCAAGTCCCGGGGGCGACCTACATACACACGGACTGGCGCGAAGATGCCTATCGCCTGAGGGTGAACATCCACGAGGAAGTGGCGAACCGGCTTGGGCTGACCAACGCCTCTATCGCACGGCAGCTCGCCGGCGCATTCGAAGGCGCTCCGGTAACGACCTATTGGGAAGGCGACCGCGACGTCGATGTCGTGCTTCGGCTGGACCCCTCGCGCCGCCAGAGCTTCGACAACGTGGCCGCAAGCTACGTCATGTCGCCGTTGACCGGCGCGCGGGTCCCGCTGGGCAGCGTCGCGGACCTCTACCCGTTGTGGGAGCCGGGCCGGATCGTGCATCGCAATGGCGTGCGCACGCTGACCGTGCGGGCGTTCCCTCAAACCGGCCACCTGGCGAGCGAAATCCTCGGCGCGGCGAGGCCCGCGATTCAGGAACTTCCGCTGCCCGCCGGTTACCGCATCTCCTATGGCGGTGAGTTTCAGAATCAAACCGAAACGTTCGGAGAACTGGCGCACGCATTGGCCATCAGCCTGGTAGTGATTTTCGTGATTCTGTTGTTTCAATTTCGATCCGTCGCCGATCCGCTGGTTGTCATGGCCTCGATTCCCCTTGCGCTGCCGGGAGCCGTTCTCGGCCTGCTGGTTACCCGTAACACATTCGGGTTCATGGCCTTCATGGGAATCGTGAGCCTGGGCGGCGTGGTGGTGCGAAATGCGATCATTCTCATCGATTTCATTCGCGAACGTGTAAAGGAAGGAACCGATCTCGAACAGGCCGCACTCGAAGCGGGGGAGCGCCGGCTGCGCCCGATTTTCCTCACCACGATGGCCGCGGCGATCGGTGTCACACCGATGATTCTTTCCGGATCGAGTTTGTGGTCGCCGCTGGCGAGCGCGATCGCATTCGGGCTCATTGGATCCATGTTTTTCACATTGATTGTCATTCCGGTTTTGTATGTCGTGGTACGCCGCGTGAAGGCGCCGTCTCCGGTGCCCGTGGCGGCTTTGCTGGCCCTGGCGGTTGTCGTTCCGTCGTTTGGCGCACAGCGCCGGATCACGCTCGATGAGGCCGTAGCGATGGCAACCAAACAGAACGCCGTCGTAAAGCTGGCTCACTTAAAAGCGCGGGAAATGGAATTTCGCGTCAAGGGCGCCAGGGCGAACTACTTCCCGACCGTAAGCAACGAGACCACTGCGGTGCGAATCGCGGAAAGGCAGCGGCTCGAGATTCCTCGCGGCGCCCTGGGGGTGTTCCAGGCCACAGGCCCCGTTCCGCCGGCCGTCATCGCAATTCCGCTCGGCAACCTGGATTTCGCCCTGAGCACCACGACGATCGCCCAGCCCATCACGCACCTGTTCAAGATCCGTGCGGGAGTGGACGTGGCGCGGACCGAAGCGGCGAGCGCACGGCAGGACGCCCGCCGGGCTGAAAACGAGGTTGCGCTGAAGGTCAAAGAGCTGTACTACGGCATGCTGTCGGCTGAGCGCCGCGCCGAGACCCTGCGGCTGGGGATCCGCGCCGGTGAGGAGCGGCTGGCGGAGGCGCGCAACGCCGTTCAGGCGGGCGCGGTGCTGGAATTGAAGGAGGCTGAAGGCAAGGCGCAACTCTCGCACGCCCGACAAATGCTTACCGCCCTCGAAGACGGCATCTCAGACCTGCGGACCGAGTTCAACGACCTTCTGGGGCTGGAGCTCGACACCGAGGCTGTACTCGAACGCCCGGCAAGCGAGCAGCGGGCGGTGGAAGCCGGCGGACTTGCCACGCTGGCGGCCGGCGAGAATCCGGAAATCAAGGCGGCGGAGCAGGCGCTCGAGAAAGCGCGGGCCGGCTTGCGCGCAGCCCGGGCCGAATACATTCCGGAGGTGGGAGCATTCGCCCAACACATCTATCAGAGCGGCGTGCCTCTGCTTTCGCCCAACAACGCGGCTGTCGGATTGCGGCTCAAATGGGACGCCTTCGACTTCGGCAAGCGCCAGGCGCTCGTCGGCGAGCGCGGAACACAGGCCGCCGCGGCGGAGCAGAACTTGGCTCGGCTGCGAAACCGTGTTCAGATCGATCTCGAAAAGAGCCTCAGGCAGGCGCGCCGCGCGGATACGGCGATAGCGGCAGCGCAGGACTCCGTGTCGGCGCGGACGGAGGCACGGCGCGTCGCGCGCGACCAGGTACAGGCCGGAACGGCAAACCCCTCGGCGGCTCTCGAAGCCGAGGCTGCTCTCGCAGCCGCGGAAGCGGATCTTCTGGATGCCGAGTTCAGCCGCAGCACCGCGCTTGCGGAAATCGATCGAATTACCGGCCGCAAGTAAGGAGACGCTTACTCAGACCCGAACTCCGCGGCGAAAGCGCGTGCCAGGTCACGGCGGCCCTCGACCATTTTCGAGACCCGCTGCCGCACGTTTTCTCTGAAACGGCTCTTGGCGAGCGCTGACAACGCCGCCATGGCGGTTCCGCCGGACGCCTCTTCGAGCACCGACAGCAGGAACTCGGCCGCCTGTGGCAGAGGGCAGCCGCTGAGCAGTCTGATGATGGTTTGCCGCATCTCGGGGCCGGTCTGCCGTTGCCAGTAGCCGTTCAGCATTTCCAGAGCCTCGGGCTCGGACGAAGCGGACAGCGCGGCCGCGGCCTCCAGAGGGATGTCGTCGGCAGGGCTATCCAGGAACCGTGCCACGAACGCCACTGAATCGCGGGGTTGCAAACTCAAGAGGGCGGCGAAGCACTCGCCCATCACCTCGGGCTCGGCATCGCCGGAAAGGGCCTTGAACCGCAGCAGCAGCGCCGCCTCCCGCCCGCCAACTTGCGCCAGTGCGCGTATCGCATCCACCCGCACCGGCTTCAAGCCGTCCGCCAGCAGATCCGTGAGGCACGTCAGGATCTCGAATTCGTCCACCCGGCACGACGCCAGCGCCAGCGCGGAGGCGCCCCGGAGCGCTCCGGCCGTATCTTCGCGCCCACCCCAGACCGGCTCCAACTGCCTGTGCCTTGCGCCGCGCAGAAACACCGTGGCGTCGTCGTGCTCAAGGTCCCTGAGCGCCTTCACGATCGCGGTTTTCGCCCAGCATTGCGGGTCAGCCTTGACGGGGTCGGTCATGAACCGCTCGAAGGCGGCCAGCAGGTCCGGCACCAGCGCCGCCAGCCGCAAGTCGCCCGCAATGCGCGCCGCTTTGAAACCGCGTAGTTGTTGCGCTCCTTCAAAGCCTTCCGCAACTGCTCGGCGGCCTCAGGCGAATCGGGAGCCGCCCGAAGCGCCTCCAGCGCCTCCAATTTCCTGTCGAGAGCCTGTTTTCCCATCGAGATCCAACTCCTCGAGCAGCGGCGTTTGCGGATAGGCGTGCCCTTTGTATCTCCTGAAGCCCTCGCCGTAGGCGAACCCGGCGGCGCGCCCCCGCTCGCGCGTCCAGCGCTCCATCTGCTCCAGGTAATTATCCATCCCGTGATGCTTCAGCAGCCATTCCCGCTGGCTGCGGTGCTCGGCCAGCATCCGTCTTTTCAAATCGAATGTGGACGTGACATTCACGATGAAGTCCGCGGCTACGGGTTTCCCTTCGCGATCTTCCGCACCGATCGGGTCCATGAAATAGAGGTGCGGAATCGCCGGCAGAGGCGGCGCGGGGTCGTCGCTCCCGGTCGCGTAATTCGGGGCGGGCGCGCCGAAGCAGGCATCGCGCACCAGCACGCTCGCGGCCTCGTGATCGCACATGTAGTCCACCGGCGACGCGGCCAATACTAACTCCGGCCGCGCGGAGCGCAAAATTTCAGTCACCCGCCGGCGCGAGCGGTCGTCGTTGAACACCGCCAGGTCGCGAAACTCCGCACAGACATACCGGGCTCCGATCAAGGCCGCCGATCTCGCCGCTTCCGCGCGCCGTATCTCGGCAATCTCCTCCGCATTGTATTCCGCCGAGCCGCAATCGCCCGGCGTCATTGTCGCGATCGTGATCTCATGGCCGCGATCCGCCAGCAGCGCGAGCGTTCCACCCGCCAGAATCTCCACATCGTCGGGATGCGCGTGTATCGCCAGGATTCTCATGATTCGCGCCCGAACTTGGACACCAGGACCTGCATGCGTGCCCGCGATACGTCCGTCGCCGTCTCGATGGCGGAAATCAGCATCGACCGCAGGCCGTGCTTCTCCAGTTCGTGAATTGCCGAAATCGTGGTGCCGCCCGGCGTGATCACCTGGTCCTTCAGAATCGCCGGATGCAGCCCGGTTTCCCGCACGAGTTTCGCAGCGCCCAGCACGGTCTGTTCCGTGAGCCGGGTCGCGATCTCCCGCGAAAGCCCCATCTTCAGCCCGCCCTCGATCAACGCCTCAATCACCATGTAGACGTATGCCGGACCACTGCCCGAGAGCGCCGTCACGGCGTGCAGCATCTCCTCTTCCACGAAGCACACTGCGCCCACGGCGCGGAATATGCCTTCCACGAATCGCTGCTGCTCGGGCGTGCCTTCGCCGTTCGATGCCAGTGCCGTCGCGCCCTCCTGCACAACCACAGGGATGTTCGGCATCGCGCGGTAGATCGGCATACGCTTCTCGATCAGTTGCTCGATGAGCGCAATCGGCACCGCGGCGGCGAGCGAGATCAGGATCTGGTCGTGCCGCAGCACGTCCCGGATCTCCTGTAGCACCCGCGGCAGCGTGGCAGGCTTCACCGCCAGCACAACCACATCCGCCGCGTGCGCCACTTCGCGATTGCCGCCAGCGCAGGCGGCGATGGAAAACCTCCGGGATAGCTCGCGGGCGTGTTCGTCTGACAGCACCGTACCGGTGACGTGTTCGGCGTCCGCGATCCCGCTCTTGAGAATGCCCCCAATCAGCGCCGCGCCTATATTTCCCGCGCCGATCACGGTAATCCGTTTCATTTCCGGCATTGGTAGAAGTTTAGCGCGGTACTGGCTTACACCAGCCCGTTTCTAATTTCCCCTTTCAAACCGTGCGTGCCGTTTTCCGGCACACGGCTTAACGATGATCTTCTGGGTGTGGCTTGCGACGG
>JAEZIJ010000082.1 GCA_023436715.1 Acidobacteriota bacterium | reverse complement strand
TGCGAAAAAGTGTTCGCCTTCCCGCCGGAATCGCTGTTCGGCTTCAGCCAGGAATCCCGTTCACCTTCGCCCCGGAATCGTTTTCACGTTCACCCCGGAATCGCGTTCACCTTGCCGCGGAATCCGCACAGTGGCATAGGCGTCCGTTATCTCCTCGACATTGGCTACGTCGCGAACGGTTGCATACGAAGACAGCTCATTCTCTCGGCCGATCTGGAGGCGGCTGCGCGAGCATCAGGGCCCACTGGCACGTCCACTGTCAGTAACCTCTGGTCCTGGCCTCACGTCGGATAAAGGCGTGAAACCCTCCATCTCCCCGCTGACGTTGCTGGCCGCAAGTTTGGTATTGGTTGCCCTCTCCCCACCATTCTCAGCCCGAGCCGCAGGCGAAGAATTCGGTCAACTGAACGTCAGGCGTGAGCACGTGGCGTGGCCGTCGCCTGAAACGATAGTCCGAGATCTGCACTCGCCAAATGCAGAGGTGCGCTTCAAGGCCCTTCTGTCAGTCGGTGTGCCAGAAACATTAGCACGCAGACCAATCTACAACAGCGCCACGCCCGCAACCGTCGTTGGCTCGGAGGTCGTCACACCGGAGCAAATCGGACTCCGGTATGCTGCTCTCGGCAGCGACGAAACGCAGCAAGCGATTGTAGTTGCACAGGTCGTGGGGACCTACGCATATGCAGCCGTGGCAACGCCGAAACAGAACGCGTGGGAGCGGATCGCCGTGTTTAGTTGCTGGTGCAAGTACGACCCAGAAACGGTAGTCGATACCTTTGTGTCGTTGAATCGCGCTCCCGATCCGATGAGGAGCGGCGAGGTCCAACGTTATGAACTCGTCCTCCGCGCCAGCGGCGGTGGAACCGGTATTTACAACCAACACGAGGTGCACTTCCGGTTCTTCAGGAGCGAAATGAAAGCCGTGATGTCATTCGTCAGCCGAGTCCAATCCAGTACAACAGGCAATCCCCCACCTTGGCATTTGACAATCGAGAGGCGCTGGTTTTATCCGAGCCTTCCCGTCTATCTGCCCGACGGCGGCAGCGGATATGTGGCCGTGCTGGTGGAAAGCCGAGGCAACACCGCCCTGCCGCCGACAGTCTATTTCACGATTCGAGAACTGCAGGACTTGTACTTGAAGGGGATCACTTGCCGGACGTTTCAATGGAACCAGAAGCTCTTTCAGTACGATCCGGTCGCCGTTCCGAATGCGTGTGCAGCGTAATCGTCAGGGTGAAAGGGGACAGACGCATTATTCTGGCTCGCTCGCTTCCTCCCTGAAAGAGGAAGCGCCGACGCATTTTCCCTGAGGCCGTCCGGAACTGACGCGTTGATCCGGTACAGGCTGACAAAACCGCGGACGAGGAGGAAGGGGGGACACTTCTATCGAGGCTTGACTCATGGTCCACCCCCTTCCTTAACCTCTGGCGCAGAATCTCCGAAACTCCTATACTGCAAACGTGACTCGGCGAGAGGAACTGGCCGGCGGCATACCCCAGACGACGCCGCTCAACGCCCGCACCCTCGAAGTGGTCAAGTATCCGGACTACGAACTGGAAAAGGTCGTCTACGAGAGCCGGCCCAACTTCCACGTTCCCGCACTCCTCTATCTGCCCACGGCCGGCAAGGCGCCGTATCCTGCCATCCTGTTCCAGATGGGCCACGCGGCGAACGGGCCGGATCGATTTCCCCAGCAACACGCTCAGGCTCCGCCGCCTACGGGATCTACTGCGTACTATCAAAAAACGCATGATCTTCAGACCGTTGGATGGCGCAGCCGATTCCGTTTTTCGGTGACACCCACTGTGCTGATTTTCGGCCGCCAAGGCATGTTATTCCCCTCTGACCCAGATTCGGTTGTTAGCATTTTAGAGCAGACTGCGGCACGGAAAAGGAATGCTTCATGATACGTAGTCTCTTCGAGGACTTCTGGCGGGACTTCCGCCTTGCGGGGCGCAACTGCCGCCAGGCAGCGGGCGGTGCCATCACCGTGATTCTCCTGATGGCGCTTGGTATAGCGGGCGTTCTGTCTGTCTTCGGTCCGCTTTATTCGCTGGTTTTGTCGCCCCTCCCCTTTCCGAAATCCGATCAGCTCGTCTGGATCGCCGGAGACTACCAGGGAGTCGATCCCTATAGCAATGCCCTCGTGGACCGCGAGGCGCTTACCCCGGTCTTCTCCGCGGTCATGGCGTACAGGAGCTTTCAAGCAACGTTAACCGGCAGTGGCCCGCCAGCCGTCGTTGGTGGCGTGTTTGTGTCGCCCGGCTTCTTTCGAACACTCGGCGTGCAGCCACGGCTGTGCCAGGATCTCGCGGCGGCCGAGACAGACATCAATAGTGTGGTGGTGAGCGACCAACTCTGGCGTACCCGTCTTCAGGGGCAGTCCGACCTTGCCAGAAGTTCTATCGTTGTCGATCATCAACGCCTTGTCGTTGCGGGAGTGATGCCGCCCGGCCTTGAACTTCCCCAGGGCGTTCAGCTTTGGCGGCCGGCGCCCCCTGGCGCTCTTGCCACGCAGCCTGTTTTAGTAGGGCGCCTCCGCCCAGGGGTATCGATCACGCAAGCACAGGCGCGCATCGGAACGCTGGCGTGAAGGAAGACGTCGTTCCAGGCCAGTGCTGGTTTCGCTCCAAAACGCGCTTCTGGGCGATCGGCGGCCGTTGATGTGGATTCTATGGGCGGTTTCGCTGCTTTTCCTCGCGCTGGCTTGCACCGGGGCGGCCAATCTCTTGCTCACACGCGGACTTCGACGGCGACGAGAGATGATCACACGCCTGATGCTTGGAGCGGAGCGCACCCGCCTCATTCGCCAGCTTCTCACGGAGACGCTGTTGCTCGCCGCCGCCGGCGGACTGCTTGGCTTAGGTCTATCCAAGGCGCTGGGGCCATGGGTCCAAATCCTCTTGCCGGAACCGGCTGGAGCCGGCCCGTTTCTGCTGCCCGCGAGCGTGGCTCTAGTCGTAGGCCTTGTCGCGTTAGTGACTCTGCTGTCGGGAATCGCTCCGGCATTCATTACAACAGGCGTCGATCTGAACACTTCACTTCGCGCCGGGGACGGCGTGTCCACAGGCACGAAGCGCCGGTTTACGACGCACGAGTGTTTCGCCGCAGCTCAGCTTGTCCTGGCAATGATACTGCTGACTTGCACCGCGCTGTTGCTCCGAAGCATAGTCGCCCGCCTTGGAGTTTCCCTGGCGTTCGATCCCACCGGCGTCGCCATTGTCAGCATTCCAAGATTGACTCCGGACGCTGCTCCATGGAAGCGCTACGAGCAGCAAAACGGGAAGACCAAATGGGGTTCCAGGAACTACATGGAGGGCCTGCAGCGTGCTCTGGATCCTATCAAAGAAGCGGAAGCTGCAAGACACGAGTTGTTCTATGCGGAGGCGAAGCGCCGCCTGAGCGAACTGCCTGGGGTCCTTTCTGTCGCCGTCATGGATACCCCGCCGTTTTCCAAGGGTTCATTCGACCTCGTTGCTCGCCGTGTGCTTTACGAACATTCCGGCCGCAAGGCGGAAATCGTCGCGCGCGGCGTTCTCTTCCGGCACGTCAGTTCCGATGCTTTTCGACTCCTTGGAACTTCTTTTCTCGCCGGGCGAGGGTTTTCGCCGGAAGATGTTCCAGGACCTGACTCGTGGAAGTACGAGACCTTCGACTATGCGGAATGGTCCGACGTACCGGCACCCGTGAGCGCCGCAGTCGTGAATGAAACATTGGCTCGACGGTTGTGGCCCAACCAAAGCGCGATTGGCCGGATGCTGTACGACCCAAGCCCGATGAGAGTCATCGGCGTCGTGAAAGACATCCACGAGAGCAGAACGCAACTCGACACACTACCGACCGTCTACCGGCTCTTTGAGGGCAGAGCTCCTCTGGTACGAGCTTCGGCTTTCGTTATCAAACTGAAACCGGGTGCCTCCGCCGCTTCGTTATCCGCGGGTGTGGAGCGCGCCACGGCGGCGCTCTTGCGCGGCGAGCCGGCCCCATCCGTGTCCCCGCTCGATGAGCCTCTAGGCAATCTGCGCGTGGCGCTCGGTTTGCTCGGTTGCTTCTCGCTGTTGGGAACTATGGTGGCGAGCTTGGGGGTGTATGCTACTTCGGCGCTGATGATAACAGCCCGGACGAGGGAAATTGGCATCCGGCGCGCTCTGGGTGCGCCCGCTGAACGAATCGCCACGATGGTCCTCTGGCGCGGTGTTCGAATCGTGCTGTTCGCTATTCCGGGAGGAGCATTTGGCGCGTGGGTGTTAGGCGTGAATCTGTCGCATTGGCTTTTTCAAGTCGGCGCGACTGATCCGGCCAGCTACGCGGCGAGTGCGACTATCCTTCTGGTAGTCGCACTTGCCGCTGGTGTCTGGCCGGCGCTTCGAGCGATCGCCATTGGTCCGGCCGACGCCATTCGGGACAGCTAGCGATTAGCTCCTTGCAACACTGTGTACGACGGGGAGTTCGGTAATTTTGCGGCCGTCCCAATGCCGACACGGGACGTGCCCGTTTCAGTAACGCTTTACATAGACGGGCAGATGATTGACACAGCAACCAGCACTTACAAGCATCCCTGAAGAGCGAGCCGGTAAGCATCGGGTTTGAACCGGGGGAGCGCCGTCCGGCGCAGCGGCAATCCGGCACACTCCCAGATTGAGCGGGAAGTCATGGCGCAAGCCCGTAGGCTGTCGCTATTTACGGCCGCAAGAACTGCCGAACTGCGGCTGAACCGGCCAAGCTTATCCCCGGCCGGAGGGGTCCCTCAAGATCGTGCAGGGGACGCTTCGGGTCCTCGCTGATTCCGCGAAAGCAGGCGTGATGGCCGCGCTGAATGATGCTGTCGTGAGTAGCCGATGCACCGATCACGGGCACCATGACCACCATGAATCGGGGTACTCGGGATACTCGATTTCCCGGTGTGGGAAAATAGAGAATAGCATGGAAGAAACACCTACTACCAGATCCATTCAGCCAAAGTGCGTCTGCGGTCATCCCCGCGCCGAACATATCGGGATAGACGGACCCTGCAGCGTACACCGAGGGGTGGATTTCTGCGCCTGCAATCACTTCGCGCCGATGCGCGGGCCTGCGGCTGAAGTGTAGATCCCGGCAGCGGCTCGAATACTCCAGGAATCGGGTATCCGTCGGTCGCCTATTACGCCATGGGGCGGCGACGCCGCTGTGCTGCGATTTCGGCATGTCGAAAGCGCCATGGATACCCCGGCGCCTCTGGGACTACTTCACGGCCTACGCCGACGCCCCGGTCGTCAATGCCGGCGCTATCGCCCAAGAGTTCGGATGGCCGCGCGCCAACGCGGTGTCTTCAGCCTCCGCACGAACTCCCCGCTCTGCCGCGCGCTCGGGTTCACCACCAGCGTCAGGCTCCCCGCGGCCGTCCACGCCTGGTGTACCGCCTTCACTGTCGTCACCGTGGACTTTCCCCATTGCCGGGCGCAGTTGAGCAGTCCGTGTTTCGTTGCGCTCGAAAGCACCTGCGCCTGCGCTTCGTCCGGGCTGAATCCCCGTGCCTCCCTCGCCCAGTCCGAGGCGTCCACCGCCGGTGCCCGCTTTCCCTTGCGCCGCCCGCGCGCGTCGCTGTTGTACCCTGTGTTTCACATCCCGTAACACAGCATGCCCGCTGTTCGCGCCATTTTACCGGTTTCCGGGTCTTGCCGCTAGGGCCGGTCACAACACATATGTCTCTGATTCCATTGTTGTTACGTGGGTTTGCTACCCTGGCATGAGATAACCTGGAATCGGAGGTTACTGATGTCTTCACTAAGGCGAAAAATGGCCTCGCGCGCCAACGGAGCACGGTCCAAGGGGCCGGTCACCGAGGCCGGCAAGAAGCGCTCGTCCGCCAATGCCATCCGCCACGGGTTGCTCGCGCGTTGTGTCGTTCTCGAATCCGAATCGCGCGAGGGCTTTGACATCCTCGCGGCCGGTTTCACGGAACGCTTCAATCCCGCCGACAGCGTCGAAGTCGGATTTGTCGAGGAAATGTTGGCGGCCCTCTGGCGTCAGCGCCGCGCCTGGGCCATTGAAACGAAACTCATGGACGATGCCGTCGCCGCCCAGGACCCCGAATTCGGCCAGCGAGCGCAGATCGCCCAGGCCTTTGCCGCCCTGGCGGCCCAGCCCCAACTCGGCCTCCTCCACCGCTACGAAGCGCGCCTCCACCGCGTCTTCCAAAGGGCACTCCATAACCTGCTGCTAATAAAGGCCGAAACCCCGCCGCCATCAAACTGCGAAACGAACCTAGTCCCAAAATCGGACACCCCGAGTGGGACAGGCCTCCCGGCCTGCCCATCTTCAAGCGAAACCGGCTCCGCCCCCGACAGGCCCCCACAACCTACAACCCACAACCATTCTTTCTGCGAAACGAACCTAGTCCCAAAATCGGACACCCCGAGTGAGACAGGCCTCCCGCCCTGTCCATCTTCAAGCGAAACCGGCTCCTCAACCTCTGGCGCAGAATCTCCGAAACTCCTATACTGCAAACGTGACTCGGCGAGAGCTGTTCCTCACGTTGGCGCAGCAGGTCTACCCGGGGACACCGTACCGCGACTACTCGCGGTGTCTGCCCGATTATCTGCGCGATCTTGCCGCCCGGGCGTACGCCCGTCGCAACCGGGAGATGGCCAAGCTGACGACGCCGGACGCCGTCCGGGCGCGCCAAAAATGGGCGCGGGAGACCTTTTGGAAACTGGCCGGCGGCATGCCCCAGAGGACGCCGCTCAACGCCCGCACCCTCGAAGTGGTCAAGTATCCGGACTACGAACTGGAAAAGGTCGTCTACGAGAGCCGGCCCAACTTCCACGTTCCCGCGCTCCTCTATCTGCCCACGGCCGGCAAGGCGCCGTATCCGGCCATCCTGTTCCAGATGGGCCATTCGGCGAACGGGAAAGCCTACGACGCCTACCAGCGTTGCTGCCAGGGACTGGTCAAACTCGGTTTCATCGTGCTGGCTTTCGACCCGATGGGGCAGGGCGAGCGGATCTATTATCCGGGACCGGCCGGGCAATCGTGGGCAGGCTCGCCCGATCGCGAGCACACCCACGCGGGCAGGCAGATGCTACTCTTCGGGGACACAGCCACCCGGATGCAGGTCTGGGATGCCGTGCGCAGCCTGGACTACCTCGCCGAGCACCCGTTGGTGGACCGCAGTAAGATCGGCTCAACGGGGCAGTCCGGAGGCGGTACGCTCACCATGCTGCTCGCAGCGGTGGATGACCGGCTGGCGGCGGCAGTGGTGTGCAGCGGGAATACCGAGAATTTCGCGTGCGCAAATTTCAATCCCCCGGGATCGACCGACGATGCCGAGCAGAACCTCGTGGCGTCGGGACCGCTCGGGTTTGACCGTTGGGATACGCTCTATCCCCTCGCGCCGAAGCCGCTGCTCGTCAGTGTGAGCGACAAGGACTACTTCGGCACGTATTCCTCCAATTACCTCTCGAGCGGGTGGGAGGAGTTCAAGAAACTGCGGAAGGCCTACCAGGTTCTGGATGCCGGAAGCCGCCTCGCATGGTCCAGCACGCCGCTACCCCATTCTCTCGCCTACGATTCCCGCATAAAGATATATGACTGGTTCTCCCGATGGCTGAAGGGAGAGGCCGGACGGATTGAAAGCGAGCCGTCCGTCGATCCCCAGCCCGACAAGGAGCTGTGGATATCGCCTTCCGCCAGCGTCGTAAAGGAGTTTGGCGGGCAGACGCCGTTTCTGATGAACAAGGCGCGCAAGGCCGCCCGGCGGCCCTTTGAACTGGCTCGGCTGCTGGAAGTGGAACGGCCGGCCGCGGGTCTTGCGCCAACCGTGCTGAGGCGCGCGCCGTCGCGTGAAGTGGAGATAGAAGCTGTCGAAATCCGGACCTCGCAGCGTGTGTGGATTCCGGCGTGGCTGTTCCTGCCTCGGCAGAAGGCCGACATTCGTGCGGCGTGCCTCATCCTGGAGCCGTCGAGCCGCAGCACCCGGTGGCACGAGGGCGAGCTCTACCACCGGCTTGCTGAAAGCGGGGCCGCGGTGTGCGTGGCCTCGTTGCGAGGCATCGACGATCTGACCCCGGAATTCGGGCGGGGCGCGGCACGCTATGCCCGGTCCCACAATGAAGAGGAATCGTACGCCTGGGCGTCGCTGATCCTCGGGAAGCCGATGCTCGGACAGTGGGTGACCGACACACTGGCCCTGACCGCGGCCCTGCAATCGCGTGCCGAGTTCGGCGGCGTTCCCTTGACGCTTGCCGCTCTCGACAAGATGACCGTACCGGCTTTGTGCGCTGCGGCGCTTGACCCGGCGATCCGGCGCCTTTACCTCGCCCACGGGCTGATCTCGTTCCAGAGCGTAGCGGGCACCGAGTTCTACCGGGCTTCCTTCGCCAATTTCGTGCCCGGATTTCTGAATTCCACCGACCTGCCTGAAATCGCGGCTTCGATCGCGCCGCGGCGGGTGGTGCTGGGCGGAGCGGTGGACGGGGCGGGCGCGGAACTGAATCCGGTCGATGTACGGCGTCAATACCCGGGGCAGCACGTTGACGTCCTGCCGGACGCAAGCTGGGATGTCCAGCATCTTCAAAGGTTTATAGGCTAGTCTTGACACTCGTCCAGCCAGAGTGCTAATAATTCTCTTGGGCCGGACTATTGGAACCCGGCCCGGTTCCGAACACACCAGAAACGATCCAATTTGGAGGAATGGGTATGAATATTCGACCGCTCTACGATCGGATTGTCGTGAAGCGCATCGAGGAGAAGGAACAAATCCAGGGCGGGATCATCATTCCCGACACGGCCAAAGAGAAGCCCCAGGAGGGCGAAGTGGCGGCCGTGGGCCAAGGCAAGCGCCTGGAGAGCGGAAAAGTAGTCGCGCCGGATGTCAAGGTCGGCGACCGGATCCTCTTTGGCAAGTACTCTGGCAACGAAATCAAGATCGACGGCGAAGAGTACGTGATCATGCGTGAGGACGAAGTCCTCGGGATTCTGGAAGGCGCGAAGAAGGAAGCGAAAGCGTAAGAGGAGATAGGAACAGATGGCAGCCAAACAGATTGTTTATAGCGAGAGCTCCCGTCAGGCGATCCTGCGCGGCGTCAACCAGCTCGCGGACGCCGTGAAGGTCACGCTGGGTCCCAAGGGACGCAACGTCGTGCTCGAGAAGAAATTCGGCGGCCCGACGATCACCAAAGACGGCGTAACGGTAGCGAAGGAAATCGAGCTGAAGGATCCGCTCGAGAACATGGGCGCGCAGATGGTGCGCGAAGTGGCATCGAAGACCTCCGATGTGGCCGGCGACGGCACGACGACCGCGACAATTCTGGCGCAGTCGATCTATCGCGAGGGCGTGAAGTCGGTTGCGGCGGGCGCGAACCCGATGGCGCTGAAGCGCGGCATCGAGAAGGCCGTCGAAGTGGTGACCGAAGGAGTGAAGAAGCTCTCCAAGCCGGTTTCCGGTGAGATGATCGCGCAGGTCGGCACAATCTCGGCCAACGGCGACACCACCATCGGCAACACGATCGCCCAGGCGATGGAGAAGGTCGGCAAGGACGGCGTCATCACGGTCGAAGAGGCCCGCGGCCTCGAGACGACGCTCGAGACGGTCGACGGCATGCAGTTCGCCCGCGGCTACGTCTCCCCCTACTTCGTGACCGATCCGGAGAAGATGGAGGCGGTGCTCGAGGATGCGGTCATCCTCATCCACGACAAGAAGATCTCGTCGATGAAGGACCTCCTCCCGGTCCTCGAGAAGGTGGCGCAGGTCGGCCACCCGCTCCTCATCATCGCCGAAGATGTCGAGGGTGAGGCGATGGCGACGCTCGTCGTCAACAAGCTCCGCGGCACGCTGCGCGTCTGCGCCGTCAAGGCGCCGGGCTTCGGCGACCGCCGCAAGGCCATGCTGCAGGACATCGCGGTCCTCACCGGCGGTCAGGTCGTCAGCGAGGAAGTCGGCTTCAAGCTCGAGAACGCGGTCCTCACGGACCTCGGCCGCGCGAAGCGCATCGTCGTCGACAAGGACAACACGACGATCATCGACGGTGCCGGCGAGCGTGAGGCGATCGAGGGCCGCGTGAAGGAGATCCGCGCCGCGATCGAGAAGAGCACCTCGGACTACGACCGCGAGAAGCTCCAGGAGCGCCTGGCGAAGCTCGCCGGTGGCGTCGCCGTCATCAACGTCGGCGCCGCGACCGAGGCCGAGATGAAGGAGAAGAAGGCCCGCGTCGAGGACGCGCTGCACGCGACCCGCGCGGCCGTGGAGGAGGGGATCGTCCCCGGCGGCGGCGTGGCCCTGCTGCGCGCGCAGAAGGCGCTCGACTCCCTCAAGCTCGACGAGACCGACGAGCAGATCGGCGTCGGC
>JAEZIJ010000077.1 GCA_023436715.1 Acidobacteriota bacterium | reverse complement strand
GGCTGGTCCGTGCGGACCACGAGCTCCCATCTGCGGCTCGGACCCGAGGCCGGCAGATGAAACGCAATCGATTCATCGTGGGGGTTCAGGAGGAACAGAAGCGTATCGTCCTCAATCGGGTCGCCGCAACTACAAGCGAACTCCGTTGAAAGTCACCGGGCGCGCCCACGCGAATCCGCCAAACCGCTCCCTCGCGGTCGCGGCTCTGAAACGGCAGAGCGGTCCTGCCCGGTACAGTTTTCATCACCTTTGGTGGGCCGCAGGCCCATGAGGCACTCCCTTGCGGTCGCGGCTCGGAAACGGCATCAAACCGATTAGTTTCCGAAGACGAGAGCGGTGAAGGAAAAGATGTCGGTCCGCTCGTCGCGCCAGGCGCTCGCAGGGAGCCCCGCCTTCAGGCAAGCCTGCTCGAGGAAAGTCGCGCGGTCCCAGCCCTGTTCGACAGGGATCTGGGGCAGCAGCAATCCCTCCGAATCACCGCGGCGGATCACGAGGCCGTCGCGGCCGACCTCGATACTTCCGACGTCCAGCACACGGCGAAGCGGGGAGAGAACGGATATTTCGTATCGAAGCTCGCCGAGTTCGGCCGGCGTAACGGGCGGGAATCGCCGATCCCGTAAGGCCGCCAGAGCCGCAACGTCGCGTACCGTGTAGCTCAACGGCTTCATCGGCGCGACGTATCCGACGCAGCCGCGCAGCTCGCCTTTCTTTTTCAAGGTGACGAATGCGCCGCGCTCCTGCATGAGCGGCGGCGATGCCGCTTCGTTGTAGTCGTACAGCTTTCGCTCGCGGACGGCCGTCTCCACCGACAGTCTGGCGAGCTTGAGAAGTTCCTCCCGGTCGGGCTCCGAAAGCGAGAACGCCGGAGCGGCCGAGGCGCGCGCGGCGGACTTCGCCAGTGCCAGGGCGCCATACCCCACCACGCGCCCGCGTTCCCGTGTGACATCGCCCGAATTGGCGTACTGGAGCAATGTAGCCTGATTCGCGCCCAATCGTTCCGATGCGATCATCGCTGCGACAATCGGGCCTCCGCCGCACGCCTCCCAGATGCGCGCTTCGAAGTTGCGCGACATGCTCAGGTAATCCCATTCCTGGATTGCCGCCAGCGCCTTGCGATCGAGCTTCACCGCCTCATCGTAGGAGTGGAAATGCGAGAGGTCCGAACTGGCGACGATTAGTGTGTCCGAACCGCGAGCCAGCTTCGCGAGCGCCACGCCGAGCGCGCGGCAAGCCGCGTAGTTCTGGTCTCCCATCATAATCGGTACAAGCTTGAAATCGCCGAACGTGCGCTGGAGAAACGGAAGTTGTACTTCGACGGCGTGCTCGCCACGGTCCCGAACGGGTGCGTGGCCGCGGGTTGATAGCTTCATGGAAGGATCGGCGGAGGCCAGTTTCTCCGCGAATGCTTTGTCGACCGGCACCGTGCCGAGCGGCGTTCGATAGGCATCGCCATCGTAGATCGAGGTGAATGGAAAGGCCTCGACGTGCGACGGCGCGATGACTACAATGCGATCCGGCTTGCGCCCCTTCACCAGCGCATACGCGCGGGCCGCAACGGCGCCCGAATAGGGATAGCCGGCGTGCGGTGCGATGAGAGCGACGATGGAATCCCGAACCGTGGCAGGGCCCGCCCGGGCCAGAAGGTCATCGACTGTCTTCCGCAGTTCGCCCGCATCCGCCGGATAAAATGCACCGGCAACCGTGGGCTGCCTCACCTTCTCCGCGGAAGCCGTGGCTGTCAGCGCGACGGCGAGCGCAAGTACCCGCCCCAGGTGTTGCTTTCTCATGCAATTCACCTCACTTATAGCACGCGCGTGCTGCCGCACTCTGGCGTATGCTGGACGCTATGTTGAACAGAAGGGAATTCATGTCCGGCGCCGCCGCGGCCGGATTGCGGCCCACGAAGCGGCCGAACATTTTGCACATCATGTCGGACCAGCAGCAGTGGGGCACGATTGCGGGCCGTTCGGAATGTCGCACGCCGAATCTGAACCGCCTTGCATCGGGCGGAATGCTCTTTGAACGGGCGTACACACCTTCGGCGGTGTGCTGTCCGGCGCGGGCCATGATCCTCTCCGGCGCATACCACTGGCACAACGGAGTCTACAACCAGATCCACTCCTCGCCTTCGGTACACCGCGACATGAACCCGGACGTTGTGCTGTATTCCCAGAGACTGCGCGACGCCGGTTATCACCTGGGCTACGTCGGCAAGTGGCACGCATCCTGGGTCCGCACGCCGTTCGACTTCGGATTCCACGAGGGCGCGGGAGTGCAAGGCTGCTGGCCTCAAGCGCTCGCGAAATACGATCTGAATCCCGACGGCGTGGAGCGGCCGAAAGAGCAACTGAAGGGGGTACCGGTCCGGCAGATGCGCTGGCCGGGAAGCGAGCCGTTCACGATGTGGGGCTACCGCGAAGGCCCGGAAGAAGCCACGCCTGAATACCGGCAGGCGGAGCAGGCGATCCGAATGATGAGCAGGTTCGCGAAAGGGGGCAGTCCGTGGCACATGGAGGTGCACTTCGTCCAGCCGCACGATCCCTACATGCCGCTGAAGAAGTACGTGGACCGCTATGACCCGCGCGCGATCAAAGTGCCTGACAGTTTTCAGGACGCGTTCGCCGGGAAGCCCGGCCTTCATCGGCGGGAATCCGAGAGCTGGGGCAAGGTGACTGAAGAGGACTACCGGCAGGGTCGCGCCCATTACTATGCCTACACGGAGCAGCTCGATGCGCAGGTAGGCCGCATTCTCGACGCGCTCGATAAGACCGGTCAGGCGGACAACACGCTCGTAGTCTATACGACCGACCACGGCGATATGGTTGGCGCGCACCGGATGTGGATCAAGGGCTGGATTCCTTACGAGGAGTGCTACCGCGTGCCGATGATCGTTCGCTGGCCCGGGATGGTGAAGCCCGGCTCGCGCACGGCGCGCCTGGTACAGACGCACGACCTCGCCCACACCTACGTCGAAGCGGCCGGGGCGGAGAAGATGCCCTATGCGGACGGGCGCGCGCTCCAGCCGCTGCTCGAAAATCCGTCACGCACGGATTGGGCGGACGAACTGCTCTGCGCTTACTATGGCGGCGAATTCCTCTACACGCAGCGGATCGCGATCACGGAGCGTTTCAAGTACGTCTTCAACGGCTTCGATTATGACGAGCTCTATGATCTCGAAAGAGATCCTGAAGAGATGCACAACGCTGTCGCGGACGCGGCCTCCCGAAGCGTGGTATCGGAGATGCGCGGGCGGCTTTACCGTATGATGTCGAAGTTCGAGGACCCTTACGGCGACGTGAAAGCTCGAAACTCGATTGGGGAGGCGCCGAACCGCTACGGGGCGCCGCGATACCTTCCGCGGGAGTAAGGGAGCGGTTAGCCGCCGGCTGTGCGGGTCTTGTCCTGCCGCTCTTCCTCACTCTTCGGTATCTCGATCGCGGGGGCCTCGCCGACGTCAGAGCCCTCGAGTTCGAGTTTGGTGGACAGGAACCGGGTCAGGTCTCTCGACGACACGAGCGCGAGCAGGCGCCCCTGTTCCACCACCATGAGCCGGCTGTTCCCGGTCTTGCTCATTTTCGAGAGCACAGCGGCGGCGTCATCATCCGGCGAGATCGTATTCCGAGCCGAGCACGGCTGCGCGATCTCTTGAACCCGGTGTTCGCCCCATTGGTTGCGTGGAACTCCCTTCACCTGTTCGGTGGTGACGCTTCCAATCAGTTCGTGCTCAGGGCCTACGACGGGATACATGCGGTGGTGAAAGCGGTAAACGTAATCGTCCACCAAGTCCTGCACCGAGGTGTTCGGAGCGACCGTGATGGGTTGAGTGTTCATGAAGCGCCGCACCGGCTCGCCCTCCAGCGCGCCGCGCACGACGATCTGCTGGTAGGACATCTGCGAAGCGCCGCGAATGAACAGCCCGATCAGGAACCACCACACGGCGCCGATGAAATTGCCGGTGAATAACTGGAGCACTCCGAGAACCATCAAAACCACGCCGAATACGCCGCCGATCGCGGATGCGGTTCGAGTAGCGCGCCGGAGGTTGCCGGTGAAGTGCCAGAGCGCAGCCCGCAGCACGCGGCCGCCGTCGAGCGGGAATGCCGGAATCAGGTTGAAGCCCGCAAGGATCCAGTTGATCCAGGCGAGATACGCGACGATACCCAGAGCCGGGATGGGCCACGCGTGGCGGCCCGCCAAAGCCAGTCCGTAGAAGACGAATCCAATGCCGATGCTGGCGAGCGGACCGGCGATGGCTATCAGGAACTCAGCCTTCGCGCTCCGCGGCTCCTGTTCCATCTCCGCGATGCCGCCGAAAACAAAAAGCGTTATGCCCCGCATCGGCAGGCCGTATCGCCGGGCCACGAGGGAGTGGAACAGCTCATGCACGATGATGGACAGGAACAGGCCGGCTGCGCCTGCTACCCCCATCCACAAATAGGTTCCCATCGACAGCCCCGGATACCAGTACGGGAACATGCCGAGCGAGAGCGACCATACGACAAGCGCCGCGACGATCAGCCAACTGGCGTCGATGCGGACCTCAAACCCGAACAGTTTGAATAACGTGACCCGTCTTCCGAACATCGCCCCTCCGTGTTTCCGACGGTCTCAATGCCTGCCTTCATGCTATCGCCTATCGAGAGTACAGGACAGAGTTAGCGTAGCCGAGCTTATGCTGGAATCAGGAGGGGGGTATGGCTACGCGGTTATCGGGGAAAGCTCTCGCAATCACGTCAGCGCCGCTGTGGGGCTAGTGGTGTGCCGACCCTGGGTCTGGGCCCAACTCGCTGAAGCGCGTTCTGCTGCGAACGGCATACGCCTCTGCGGACGCCGCGGCCAGCGTCAGCCGCGCTTCGCGCCGACGTTGGCGAGCTTATTCAGCCCGTCGATATAAGCTTTGGCGCTTGCTTCGATCACGTCTGTCGAAGCGCCCCGCCCCATCACCCGGAGGCCATCGTGTTCGAGCTGCGCGGTCACCTCGCCCATGGCTTCCGTGCCGCTTGTCACCGCCCGGATGTCGTATCGCGACAACCTGGCCGCGCTGCCGGTAACCTCCGAAATGGCCCGGCACACTGCATCGACGGGGCCGTCGCCGATCGACGCGCCCTGCTTCACCTCGCCCTTCACACGCAACCTGACCGTCGCGGTCGGGATGGCGGATGTGCCGCTGTAGATGTGCAGGTAATCGAGCTGGTAGACCTCGGGCACCGGACGAAGCTCGTCGTGCAGAATCGCGATGAGGTCCTCGTCGAAGACCTCCTGCTTCTTGTCCGCGACAAACAGGAACCGCTGGTAAGTCTGGTCCAGTTCCTCTTGCGACAGGTTGTAGCCGAGCTTCTCGAGGCGGTCCCGCAAGCCTGCCCGTCCGGTGCGCGCCGTCAGCACCACACGGCTTTCCGCTACGCCCACGTCTTCCGGCCGCATGATTTCGTAGGTCTCGCGATCCTTCAGGAATCCGTCCACGTGGATCCCGGAACTGTGCGAGAACGCGTTCCCACCGACCACCGCCTTGTTCGCCGGGACAGCTATGCCCAGCATGTCGGCCACCAGCCGGCTGGTGCGCCAGAATTCACGAGTCTCGATCCCCGTGTGGACCTTGAAATAATCGCCGCGCGTCCGGAGCCCCATCACGACTTCTTCCAGCGCCGCGTTGCCCGCCCTCTCGCCGATGCCGTTAATGGTACCTTCCACCTGGCGAGCGCCGTTCTTCACGCCGGCGAGCGCGTTGGCCACGGCCATGCCCAAATCGTTGTGGCAATGAACGCTGATCTTCACACGGCCGATGTTGCGAACCTTCTCCTTGATCGCCCGGATGAGATCGCCGAATTGTTCGGGGACGGAATAGCCCGTCGTGTCGGGAATGTTCACGACGGTGGCGCCTGCGTCGATCACCGCTTCGAGCATCTCGAAAAGGTACCCGGGATCGGCCCGGCCCGCGTCCTCGGCATAGAACTGGACATCGTCGGCGTGCGACTTCGCCAGCTTCACGGCCTCCGCGGCCATCTTCAGAATCTTGACCTTCTTCTCGCCGAGGTCGCTGCCGTAGCGGGCATCCCTGAACTTCCCCATGATGTGGATGTCCGAGACGCCGATCCCTGTGTGGATGCGCGGCCGCTTCGCTTTGGCGAGCGCCTTTCCGCATGCCTCGATATCGCTCGGGACCGCGCGGGACAAGGCGCAGATGGTTGCTCCCTTGATCTCGCGCGAGATGAGCTGCACGGCCTCAAAGTCCTCCGGCGAAGAGGCGGGATAGCCGGCTTCGATAATGTCCACTTTCAGCCGGGCCAACTGCCTCGCGACGGTGAGCTTGTCCCTGCGGCCGAGCCGGGTGCCGGCCGCCTGTTCGCCGTCTCTCAAGGTGGTGTCAAAGATGTCTACTTTGTCGGACATGCAGGTCTCCTACCGAATCGCAGGTGGTATTTACTATAGTGCCTTGCCGCGCGCATCCGCCGCAAATGGCATGGGACAGGCATCCTGGCCTGTCCACTCCCTAGTAGATTTCTACTACTATGTTCGCAGTATTTTCGTCTTTGGGATCTGATGCTATAAATGATGAGCTATCAACAGCTTCAGGGAAACCTTATGAGAATGGAAGAACTCCTGATGGAATGCGCCACAACAGACGCCAATCTGGTCAAAAAGGCGATCACCAACCTCAAGGTTCTGAACGAGGCGTACGATTACGCCCGTCCGAGCTCTTTCTCCCGCGGATTGCGGCTTGATCTCGGCAATTTTTCCATCCTGCTGATTTCCGGGACCGCCAGCATCGGCACGAATGGCGAGACCCGGTTCCCGGGAGATTTCCGGGCACAGACGCGCCGGACCTTCGACAACATTACGGGACTGCTCGAGGCCGAGGGTGCGACGTGGAAGGACATCGTTCGCACTACCTGCTACCTGCGCGACATCGACCGGGACTACGCCGCGTTCAACGAGGAGCGCACTGCCTTCTACACGGCCCAGGGACTTGACCCGCTGCCCGCATCGACCGGCATTCAGGCGCACCTGTGCCGGCCGGACCTGCTGGTGGAAATCGAAGCCATAGCGATTTTCCGGCGCAAGACCGCGGAGTGAGCGGGCAGTGCTGCGGCTTCTGCTGGTGGTCCCCCTGATTCTCGCCGGCCGCGTGATGGGCGGCCAGGCGGCGCCGGTTGTTTTCACGCAACTGCCGCGCGATCCGGCTGCCGGGCGCGGCGGCCGGCTCATCCTGCTAATGCCGGACGGCAGCACTAGCCCGCTTGTGAAGGATTTTGACAGCGCCGCCGATCCCGACGTCTCCTTCGACGGCAAGCGGATCGTGTTCGCGGGCAGGAAGACGGCGTCCGATCCATGGGGCATCTATGAGATCGGAGCCGACGGCTCCGGCCTGCGCCAGATCACCAGCGGTCCTGGCGATTGCCGCCATCCCGTGTACCAGTCCGCCATCTTTTATCTGAACGACCCAAAGCCGCTCTACCAGGTGATGTTTGTAAGCACCATGGCCGGCGAGTACGGCGAGCACGGCCAGGCGCCGGCGGCCAACCTCTACTCCATCAGACTGGACGGCAAGGAACTACGCCGGCTCACGTACAACGTCTCCAGCAGCTTCGATCCTTTTCAGATGCAGGACGGGCGCATCCTGTTCTCCGCCGGCGGACCTACCGGCCGCATCGGCCTCTACGGAATCAATCTGGACGGCACGGATTTTGCCGCGTTTTCCGGGGAGCAGGGCAAGCGCATCAAGGGGATGGCTTGCACGACGCCGAAACGGATGGTGGTGTTTATCGAGGCGGACAAGGCAGCCCGAGACGGCGCGGGTTCGGTCGCCACGCTGAACCTACGCCGCAACCTGCACTCCTATCGCGCGGTTACATTGCCCGCCGCCGGTCTCTATCACTCGCCCTCGCCGCTGCCCGATGGCGCGGTGCTGATCTCGCGCCGGCCCGCGGATGGAACCGGTACGCACGGTATTTTCCGTCTCGATCCGGCCACCGGAGCCTCGCAACTGCTCTTTGACGACCCCAAGTTTCACGATATCCAGGCCAAACTCGTCGCCCCACGGCCCGAACCCGACGGGCGGTCTTCCGTGGTGATCGACTCCGAGCCCAACGCTATCCTTTACTGCCTGAGCGTGTACACGACCGATTTCGCCAATCCGAAGTGGATGCCGCCTGGAAGCGTGAAGCGGTTGCGCGTGATCGAGGGCGTTCCGCAAACCGCAGGCCGGCTACAGAGGCGGCTGTTGGGTGAGATCGATATCGACGATGACGGGTCGTTTCAGATTCAGGTGCCCGCCAACCTGCCGATCCAGCTTCAGGCGCTGGATGCGGACGGCATGGCGTTGCGGTCGAGCGCGTGGATCTGGGCGAAGAACAAAGAGAACCGCGGCTGCATCGGCTGTCACGAGGATGGCGAGCGCGCTCCCGAAAATGTGGCAGCGAAAGCGCTCACCCATCCGCCGGCGCGTCTCACGCTCGCGCCCGAGAAACGCCGGACGGTGGATTTCCGCCGCGACATCATGCCCGTGTTGGCGGCGAAGTGCGCGAATGCCGGGTGCCACGCACCGGAGTTTCTGGAGTCCGCCGGCCGGTTCGTTACTCCCGGAAAGGCGCGCACCAGTTCGCTGGTTTGGCGCATACACGGCCGCGGCACTGCGCGCCCGTGGGACCGGGTCGCGGCCGCGCCCGTTTCCCCGATGCCTCCGCCCGGCTCGAAGCCGCTGACGCCGGAGGAGAAGAGGGCGATTGTCGAGTGGATCGACCTCGGCGCGCATGGAGATGCCAGTGCAGCACAGGCCACGAGGCCTGTGCCACGGAGACAGCAATGAGAGCTTCCAGCCTGCTTCGATTTCTTGCCGCCGGCATGGTGGCGCTCGCGGCGGCGCCGCCACAACAACTCCCCACGTTCACCGACATCACCAAGCAAGCGGGCATCGCGTTCAAGCACAGCTACGGCGACCACCACCTGGACAACATCGTCGAAGGCACAGGCGCCGGCGCGTGCTTTTTCGACTACAACGGCGACGGTTTCATGGACATCTACTTCGTCACCGGCACGTGGACGAAGAACGTCAATGACAACGAAGGCCGCGACCTCCGCGGAAAGCTCTCCAATCGCCTTTACAGGAACAACGGAAACGGCACGTTCACCGATGTGACCGCCGAGGCCGGCGTGGGCGGGAACGGGGCTTTCGGCTCCGGATGCTCGGCCGCCGATTACGACAACGACGGCCACATCGATCTCTACGTTCTCAACTACGGCGCCAACATTCTTTACCACAACAACGGCGACGGCACGTTTACCGACGTATCGAAGAAGTCGGGCCTCGATGACGCGCGCTGGAGCCTTTCGGCCGCCTGGTTCGATTACAACAACGACGGCTACCTAGACGTCTTCGTGGGCAACTACCTGCTGTATGACGACGGAAAATTCCGCGACTTCTACCCGGCCGCGGGCTATCCAGGCCCGCTGAGCTATAGCGGCCAGCCGAACGCGCTGTTCCGCAACAACGGCGACGGCACTTTCACGGATGTCACCAAGGAAACCGGAGTCTTCAAGCCCGATGGCCGCGCGATGAGTGTCACCGTTTCGGATTTCCGGAACGTGGGACTGCTCGATATCTTTGCCGCCAATGACGCGATGGAGAACTACTACTTCGAGAACACCGGGAAGGGCACGTTCGTCGAAAAGGCCGTAGCGCTCGGCCTGGGCTACGGGGAGAACGGGCAGGGCGTGTCGTCGATGGGCCCGGTGGTAGGTGACGTCAATCGCGACGGCATGCTCGATATCTTCATCCCCAACCTGAACTACTGCATTCTGTTCGTGCAGAGCATGGTCAACGGACGGCGGACGTTCTTCGACCGCACCGCCGTCACCGGTCTTTCCCAGGCGCTTGGCCAATATGCCGGATGGGGCGCCATCATGTTCGATTACGACAACGACGGCTGGCTCGATCTCTTCACTGTGCATGGCAATGCTCACCATGAGTACGTGCAGGAAGACACGCTCATGCGCAACAAGGGCGACGGAATGTTCGAGGACGTTTCAGACCGTTCCGGCGGCTACTTCAAAGAGAAGTACGTGGGCCGCGGCGCTTCGTGGGCGGATATCGATAATGATGGCGACATCGATATCCTGATCGGCAACCTGAACGACTACGCAAAGCTGCTCCGCAACGACGGCGGGAACAAGTTGAACAACTGGCTCACCGTCGATGCGCGGTTGAAATTTCCCACCGGCACGCGCGATGCCAATGGGGCGCGAGTCACCGTTACCGTTGGCTCAATGAAGATGATCGAGGACCTCATCCCGACGCGCGGTTATCTTTCGCAAGGCGATCCGAGGCTGCACTTCGGGCTGGGCAAGGCGGAATACGCCGATCTGGTCGAGATCCGCTGGCCCGGCGGCGCCGTTGAGAAATTCGAAAAAGTCAAAGCCAACCAGTTCCTGAACCTGGTACACGAAGCGAAAGCCGTCAAGGTTAAGCCATGATTATCCGCCGCATCGCTCTCGTTGGGGCCGCCGTGCTCGTCGCGGCGGCTGTGTGGGCAGCGCCCAAGAAACCCGTCTACGTCGGAGCGCGCGCGTGTGCCGGCTGCCACGGCGCCACGAGCATGGGCAGCCAGTACAGCCTGTGGCTTCATTCGAAACACAGTCAGGCTTGGGCTGCGCTCGCCAAGCCGGAATCGCGCGAAATCACAAAGCTCAGCGGCTTGCGCGATATCGAACCGCAGCAATCGGTAGTTTGCCTGGGCTGCCACGCCACTGCCGCGCACACAGAAGACTGGGAGCGCGACCCCGATTTCCGCTCCGAGGAAGGCGTGCAGTGCGAGGCCTGCCACGGTCCGGGCAGTGAGTACATGACGGAGGGCGTAATGCGTGACCGTCAGGCCGCCATGAAGGCCGGTCTCAAGATGCCGACCGAGCGCGAGTGCATGAACTGCCACGTCGAGAAAGGCTCCCACGCCGCCGTGCTGCACACCGCTCCGTTCGATCTCAAGAAGGGCCAGGAGACGGTGAAGCACGCGATCCCGAAAGACCCGAAACCCGGTCCGCTTCCGGCAGTCGTCCCGGCCGATGCGAGCGCGAAAAGCGCAAGATTCGCCGGTTCAGTCGCCTGCGGAAAGTGCCATCGTGGACCGGCGATGGGGCACCAGTACAGCATCTGGCGAATGGGGCCGCACGCGCGCGCCTGGGCCTTGCTCGGAACGGCCAAGGGTCTCCAGGTCGCGAAACAGAGAGGCGTGGCCGAACCGCAGACTGACCCTGCGTGCCTCAAATGCCATGCGCCCGCGGCCGTGCCCGCGCGCCTCGCCACCGCACAGATCGAAGAAGGTGTGGGTTGCGAAGCGTGCCACGGCGCCGGCAGCGAGTACCTGGAAGAAGCCATCATGCGCGACGGCCCGGCGGCTGCGAAAGCAGGGCTGCGCAAGCCCACTCGCGAAACCTGCCTCGGTTGTCACAACAGCAAGACCTTCAAATTCGAGGACGCGATGAAGAAGATCGCGCACCCGAAAAGGCCCGTGTTGGCCAACGGTCTGGCGCCGGGGCGGAAATACAAGAACCCCCTGAATATGGCGATCCGGCCCGGCGGAGCAGAGTTGTGGGTTACCTGCGAAACCGGCGATTCCGTTGCAGTGATCGATCTCGCCGCGAAGAAGAAGGTTGCCGAGCTTGAAACAGGCGGCGCGCCGACCGGGGTGGCCTTCACTCCGGACGGCAAGCGCGCCTTCGTGACAAACCGGCTCGACGACACGGTCGCCGTCATCGACGCAGCAACGCGCAAGATCGTAGAGACGCTTCCCACCGGGGATGAACCGCACGGCGTCGCGACGGACGGGCAGGGAAAGCTGCTCTACGTCCTGAACACCTCATCGGACGACATCTCTGTGTTCGACGCCGCATCGCTCAGCCGGCTGAAGACGCTGGCGGCGAATCGCGGGCCATGGGCTATGGCGCTCTCGCCCGATGGCTCGACGATGCTCGTGACCAACACTCTCTCCCGCATCGGGCCGCTTCGCTCGACGCTGCTCTCCGAGGTGACGCAACTTGAAACCGAACGCGGCACGGTAGAGGACCGGCTCCAGGTGCCGGGCGCGAATTTGATGATGGGCGTCGCGTGGCATCCCAGCGGGCGTTTCGCGCTGGCGACCTTGAACCGGACGAAGAACCTGGTCCCGATGACGCGCCTGCTTCAGGGCTGGACCATCACCAACGGACTGGCCGTGATCTGGCGTACCGGCGAGGTCGATCAGGTGCTTCTCGACGAGCCCGATATGGGTTTTGCCGATGTGACCGGGATTGCCTGCACACCCGACGGGCGCTACGCACTGGCCACGAGTTCGGGCACGGATCGCATTGCCGTAATCGATATTGCCGCCCTCGCGAAGGTGATCCGGCGCTCCTCCCAATACGACCGCGAGCATGTGCTACCGAACCATCTTGGCGTCCCCACCGAGTTCCTCACCAGGCACATAGCAACGGGCCGCAGCCCACGCGGTATTGTGGTCGCGCCCGACGGAAAGACCGCTTATGTCGCGAACTGCCTCGACGACACGATCGGAGTTGTAGACCTCACGCGACTCGCGCCCGCGGGCACGATAGACCTCGGCGGGCCCAAGGCGGAGACCAGGCAGCGTTTCGGGGAGCGGGTGTTTCACAACGCGAAGGTCACTTTCCACCGGCAGTTCTCATGCCACTCCTGCCATCCCGACGGGCACATCGACGGCATCACGTACGACATAGAAGCGGACGGCATAGGCGTCAGCCCCGTGGACAACCGCACCCTGCGCGGCATCCTCGATACGGCGCCCTTTAAGTGGGAAGGCACGAACCCGAGCCTCTCACGCCAGTGCGGCGCGCGCCTCTCGGTCTTCTTCACACGGCTTGCCCCGTTCACCCCGGAAGAGCTTTCGGCGCTCGACTACTACGTCACCACCATCCCGCGCCCGCCCAACCGTTACCGCGCGCTCAATGCTCCGCTCACCCCGGCGCAGCGGCGCGGCAAGATCATCTTCGATCGCACCACGACGAATGACGGCCGCGAAATCCCGGTCGAGAATCGCTGCGTAGCGTGCCATTTTTCGCCCTACTACACCGACCGGCGGCTGCACGATGTCGGCACGCGCCACGCGCTCGACCGCCAGGGTAAATTCGATGTGCCGCACCTGAACAACATTTACGATTCCGCGCCGTACCTGCACGACGGCTCCGCGGCAACGCTCGAGGAGATCTGGACCGTCTACAACCCCTACGACCGGCACGGCGCAACCAACGACATGACCAAAGATCAGCTCAACGACCTGATCGAGTACCTCAAGACACTCTGACTCTGGAGGGGGCGCGATGAGACTCGCACACATATTGGCACTTACAGCGGCGGCTGCCGGACTGCTCGCCGCTCGAGAGCCCGCGACACAAAAACTGCCGTACATCTACACGCACTGGAAGCAGTTCACGATGAAGGAAGGGCTTCCGAACGATCACGTTTTCGCCGTCAAGGCCGATGGCCCGCGCGTCTGGATCGGCACGGAGGGCGGTCTCGCCCTGCTTGACAAGCGAACGGGCAAGATCAAAACGTGGACCGAAAAGGACGGCCTGCCCTGGCGCGTGGTGTCGGGAATAGACATAGACAAGAAGACCGGTGATGTCTGGCTCGCCATGTTCGGAGGCGGTCTGGCACGTTTCAGCGGCGGACGCTTCGACCACTGGCACCAGTTGAACAGCGGCTTGGTGAACGATGTCGTGTACGCCGTCGCGGTCGAGAACGACAACGTCTGGGCGGCCACCACAGCCGGTGCAAGCCGGTACAACACGGTCAGGAAAGAGTGGACAATCTACACCGAGAAGAACGCCCCGATGGAGGAAATCTGGAACTACGGCGTGAACTACGCCGATGGAAAGGTCTACCTCGCCGTTTGGGGCAGCGGCGTCCTCGAGTTCGATCTGGCGACTCAGCGCTGGAAGGACTACCTCGATCCCGACCGCGAGATGGAAATCGACCTCTATCGGGATGACGGCATCATCCACGTGATCACGACGGGCGTGAGCTATGTGGACAAGGTGCTCTGGGTGTCTTCGTATTTCGGCGCCTCACGCTACGATGGCCGGCACTGGCGTGGCTATTACAACATGGATTCGGGCTTGCCGAGCGACTTCAACAACAATATCAAAGCGCGCAGCGGCAACGAAGCCTGGTTCTGCACGGATAAAGGCGCCGGCGCCATCATGGATGCGCCCACGAACACCTGGGTCGCGTACACCCGCGATCCGAAACGCAACACCGGGATCGCCGTGGTCACCCGTGACAAGCAGGTGCTCGAAACCGTGGACACCGGGCTTAATATTCCGCACAACTACGTGGTTTCGGCAGATATCGACGGCAATGACGTTTGGATCGGCACTTCTCACGGACTGGCCTGGGGCATCGGCTCCGATTACTATCCGGGTCTGCGTGAGCGCGGCACAATGACCGCTCGTGCGGCCGCCGCCACATCGGGAGGTACGCGATGAAACGAATCGTCCTCGCCCTGTTTTCGGCCTCTTTGCTCCTGGCTCAGCAGCAGAACGACCCGCCGGAAGTGAAAGCGCTCATCGATCCCGATACCGCCGAGGTGCTTCGGCGCATCAACTCCGCCGGGCCATACGAAGCCCCCGACCTGCGATTGAGGAAGGACACCAATTACGCCAACACTCCGGCCGATATCGAGCCCTTTAGCGGCGTGAAGCCGTACAAAGAGCACTTCCTGCTGCAGATGGAGTATACCGGTCCCGGCCGCGCCGAGCCTGAGCCCGGCCCGGATCTGAAAACGGTCAAAATCGGATTCATCGGCCCGATCATGTCAACGGTGTCGGTGGCCACCGGCGGAAAGAGCCACGAGGAAGCGCTCGGCATCAAAATGCTCCAGGGTGCGCGCCTCGCCATCGAGCAGGCGAACGCGCGCGGCGGATACCTTCGCCGCAAAATCCCGTTCGAGTTCGTCGTCACCAACGATAACGGCCTCTGGGGCGCCTCCGGCAACGAGATCATCAACATGGCCTATAAGGACCGCGTCTGGGCCATTCTCGGCACCATCGACGGCGCAAACTCGCACATTGCGATCCGCGTCGCGCTCAAAGCCGAACTCGTGATGATGAACACCGGCGACACCGACCCCACGTTCATCGAAACCAACATCCCCTGGGTGATGCGCGTCATCGGAGACGACCGCCAGCAGAGCTACCTGCTGATGGACTACCTCATCCGCAAGATGGACTACAAGCGCATAGGGGTCATCCGCAGCAGCAACCGCTACGGGCGGTTCGGCGTCCGCGAAGTGAACGACAGCGCGCGCCGGCTGCAGCGCCCAGTGATTCTCGAAATGGCCTACCGCGTGGGCTCCGAGGACTTCTCGCTGCAACTCGAGCGCCTCAAAGCCGCCAACCTCGACTGCGTGATCCACTGGGGCGATGCCCGCGAGAGCGCGCTCATCCTCAACCAGATGCGGAAAATGGGCATGAATCAGCCCTATTTTGCCAGCGACCGCACGGTCTCGGACGAGTTCACCGAACTCGCGGGAAAAAATGCCGACGGTGTGATCTGCGGCTACCCGTGGAATCCGGACCGCAAAGATCAGAAGCTGGACGAGTTCCGCGCGGCGTTCAAGAAGCGCTTCGGGCAGGAGGCCGAAACCTACGCCGCCCACGGCTATGACGGCATGAACCTGTTGATCTGGGCGACACAGGTTGCCGGGCTGAACCGCGCCAAGATCCGCGATGTGCTCGCGTACCGCAGCAAGCCGTGGCCCGGCGTGACTGGCGATATTCCGTTCAGCGCCGCCCTGGACGACCTCGGGGAAGTCTTTCTGGCCAGGCGTGAGAACGGCCAATGGAAGTACCACTCGCGCGAGGACCTCGTCATCCCGCGCGGCTACATTCCGGCGCGGGACCGTGTGGATCGCGGCAGCAATACCATCGCGCCCGCGAAATGATGCGCTCTTGGCTTGCACTTGGGCTGGCGCTTGCATTCATCGCGCCGGCCCTCTGCCAGCAGAAGCCGTACTTCGATCCCAACCACCGCCCCAGGACCTTCGAAGGTCCCGGCATCGACGACCCCGAACCGGCGGACGTGCGCGAGGTCCTGATCGGCTACTTCGGCCCTGACAGCGGCACGCTTTGGCAGGGCGCCGCGCTCGCCATCGAGGAAGCGAACGCCGCGCGCGGCTACCGCGGCTTGCACTTCCGCCTCGTGCCCGCGTGGGACGAGAATCCCTGGACTGGCGGCGTCGCCCGCCTCGTGCGGTTGGTTTACGTCGAGAAAGTCTGGGCCATCATCGGCGGCATCGACGGCGCCACCACCCATCTCGCCGAGCAGGTTGTCGCCAAGGCCCTCCTCCCCCTCGTGAACCCGGCGGGCACAGATCGCGGCATCCACGCCGCCAACGTGCCCTGGATCTTTTCCTGTGTGCCGCCGGACCAGGAACTCGCGCCGCCCCTCGCGCGAGCGCTGAAAGAGCGGAACGGGCCATTTGTCGTCCTATCCGCCACGGACCACGATTCCCGCGCGTTCCTGTCGGAACTCACGTCCGCGCTTGGCCGCGAGCGCCTGACGCCGGCGATGCACGTGGAATTCGAACCCGGCGCGCAGCAGGCTTCCGAACTCGCCGCCCGGCTCGGCGGCTCCGGCGCGAAAGCGGTTGTCGTCCTCGCGTCGCCGCAAGACAGCGCGCGTGTGATCGAGGCCGTTCGCGCGGGCGGCTTTACCGGCGGTGTGTTCGGCGGACCGAACATTGAATCCACGTCCCTGAGTGGCGTCGGCTACCCGCGCCTCGGAGAGATCGCGCCGGAGTTCCGCGTCCGGTTTGCCAAGCGCTTCGGCCGTCCGCCGGACCTGCTCGCCGCTTCCGGCTACGATGCCGCCGCCATGCTGATTGCAGCCATTCGCAAGTCCGGCCTCAACCGTTCGCGCATCCGCAACGCCATCCAGGCGCTCCCGCCCTACCAGGGCGCGTCAGGGAAGATCGAGTGGGACCCCCTCGGCCGCAACCTGCGTCCAGTTGTTCTCACGGTCCGACCGCCGGATTAGCAATCAGCTTTCCGGCGGCACCTGTAGCGAACAGGCCTGCTGAATTCCCGTTGCCACTTCGGGCAGAATTCCCAGTTGCCTGTAGATCGGGCGGACTTCCCGGCGAATGCCCGGCAGCACGCGGGCAAACCAGATGCTGGACGTTGCGCAGATTGCTCCCGTGATCACGACCGTCAGCGGAGCGCCGATGCGGGCCGCGAGGCCGCCCGCCAGCAGGCTGCCGAACGGCGCCATTCCCATGAACGCCATCGAGTAGAACGACATCACGCGGCCGCGCTTCTCTTCGTCCACGATGGTTTGGAGAATGGTGTTCGTGCTCGCCATCTGCTGGATCATTCCGTAGCCGGTGACGGCCAGCGCCGCAATCGAGAGCCACAGGTTTCGCGACAACCCGAAGACGATCAGCGACCCCCCGAACAGCGCATCCGCCACCAAGATTTGTTTCCCGAGGCCCAGGACGGTGCGGCGCATCGCCAGCGTCACGGCGCCAGCGAGCGCGCCAACGCCTGTCGCCGCCATCAGGAATCCGAGAGTGTTCGGTCCGCCGCCGAGCACACTGGACGCGAAGATCGGCATCAGCACCGTGTAAGGCATCCCGATGAGACTCACCAGCGCGAGCAGCAGCAGGAGCGAGCGAATCGCCACCGATCCGGTGACGTACCGCCACCCCTCGATCAGTTCACGGAGCACGTGATGCTGCATCCGCGGCGGCGGCGCCTGGATTCTCATCGCCAGCAGCGACGCGACAACGGCTATGTAGCTGATGCCGTCCACCAGAAAGCAGAAGCCCTCGCCGGCCGCCGCGATCACCACGCCGGCGATCGCCGGTCCGGCCAGCCGCGCCCCGTTTACCATCGATGAGTTGAGCGCGATGGCGTTGCTGAGATCCTCGCGGTTCTCCACCATCTGTATGACGAAAGCCTGCCGCGCCGGCATGTCGATGGCATTGATCAATCCCTGCGCAACCGCCAGCCAAATGATCTCCGATGTGGTGATGATGCCGGCGAGAGTGAGCCCGGCCAGCGCTAACGATTGCAGCATCGAGAGTACCTGGGTGCCGACGAGCGTGCGGTGGCGGTCCCATCGGTCCACCCACACCCCGGCGAAGGGACCGAGAAGAAACGCGGGGATCTGCCCGGCAAAGCCGACTACCCCGAGCAGGACGGCCGAGCCAGTGAGGCGGTAGACGAGCCAACTCGTCGCGATCCGCGTCATCCACGTGCCGATGAGAGAAACGCTCTGCCCCGCAAAGAACAGCCGGTAGTTCCGCGACCGCAGCGCCCGGATCGCGAATGCCCAGTTCCCCACGGCTCCATTGTCGCCGGGATGGGAGGAGGTTGGTGGGCCCTAAGAGTTTGAGCGCGAGGCTGCAGCCTTGATTGGTACTCGGAACCGAGGCAGCTCGAAACCAAGGCTGTGTCGTTAGTTTTGCAAGTTGTCCGGTTTTATTAGCACGTGATCTGTCCGCTTTGCATTGTAAAGTGACGCGGCCGTCAGGCCGCCTCCTCCTGGGTCTTGCTTTTGGCTTTTGCCTTTGAGAGGAC
>JAEZIJ010000069.1 GCA_023436715.1 Acidobacteriota bacterium | reverse complement strand
GTTTCATCAATACTACTGAAACATACTTGCCGGAAAATGTCAACAGAAAAAACGCTGCCACAAAAAAAATCTTGAGCAGGGCCAGGGTCAGCGTACGTCAGGAATGTAGAAACTCCAGGGCACGGCTTTAGCCGTGCCGCAAAACCCTTGGCAAGCCACGGGGCCCTGGAAACTGTGATTTACGACGTAATCTCCAAAACTTCCAGCAGCCGTTTCCGCATCGCTTCCGCTGCCGCTGAGTCCGGCAGGATCACCAGAATTGTATCATCCCCCGCCACGGTCCCCACCACGTCGGCAAAGTTCTGGCGATCGAGGGCCGCCGCCACCGTGTTCGCATTCCCCGGCGACGTCCTCAGCACCAGAAGGTTCTGCGCGGCGCGTATGTCCTGCACGAACTCGGACGCCAGGGAAGCGAAGTCCGGCCCGGCCAGCTCAGGCGCAATCTGGCGATAACCCTCCGGCGTCTTCGCGAGCCCCAACTCGCGTATGTCGCGCGACAGCGTCACCTGCGTCGCCGGCACCCCGATCTCCTTGAGAGCCTGCGCCAGTTCCTCCTGCGTGTGTATCCGGCGCCCGCGGACCAGCTTGAGGATTTGCCCCTGGCGATAGCTCTTGTTCATCGAACAGCTCTCATCTCTTCGATACGGCGCGACGCCTCCGTCAGTGCCGCCGCAACGGCCCGCGGACCGGTGCCGCCCGCGATTTCGCGCGTCTTCATCCCCTCGCGCGGCTGGAGCAGACGCGCCATCTCCGGCGTGAACTCAGGAGCGAATGCGGCCAGTTCCGCCGCGCTCCAATCTGCCGGCCGCTTGCCCTCGCGCACACTCTCGAGAACCAGCCTGCCCACAATCTGATGCGCCCGATGGAACGGAGTACCCGCCCGCGCCAGCGCCTCGGCGAGGTCCGTCGCCACCACCCAGCTTTCTTCCGCCGCCGCGGCGGGCTTCGCCGGATTCAGCTTCACGGAATCCGACACCGCTCGCGCCATTTCCAGCGTTCCGCTCAACTGGTCCGCCGCTTCGAACAGCGGTTCCTTATCCTCCTGCATGTCGCGATTGTAGGTGAGCGGCAACCCCTTCACCGTCATGAACAGCGAGTTCATTGACCCGAACACGCGCCCCGACTTCCCGCGTATCAGCTCCAGCGAATCCGGGTTCTTCTTCTGCGGCATGAGGCTCGACCCGCTCGTCACCTCATCGCCCAGCTCCATCCAACCGAACTCCTCGCTCGAATAGAGGATCCAGTCTTCCGCCAGCCGGCTCAGGTGGACCATCGTAACGGAAGCGGCGTAGAGGAAATCGAGCACGAAGTCGCGGTCGGCCGAGACGTCCATGCTGTTCCGCGTGAGGCCGTCGAAGCCCAGATCGCGGGCCATCGCCTCCCGGTCGAACGGGAACCCGCTACCCGCCAGCGCCCCCGACCCCAGCGGCATCAGGTTCACACGCGCCCGTGCCTGCCGCAGCCGTTCCCAATCGCGCGCGAACATCTCGAAATACGCGAGCAGGTAATGCGGCCACAGCACAGCCTGCGCCCGCCGCATGTGTGTGTACCCGGGGACCACCGCGTCCGGATAGCGCCCCGCGAGATCCACCAGCGATTGCATCAGCGCGATGAGGAGCGCCGACGCGCGGTCAATCTCCTCGCGAAGCCACAGCCGCGTATCGAGCGACACCTGCTCGTTGCGGCTGCGGCCCGTGTGGATCTTGTCTGCCAATCCGCCGGTCTTCTCCTTCAGCTTGCGGATGACCAGCGTGTGTACGTCCTCGTCCGCCGCGCCCTCGAAGAACTCCGGCCGCTTCGCTTCCGCGCCGATCTCCTCGAACGCTTCCACCAGCTTGCCGCGCTCTTCCGCGCTCAGGATGCCCACCCGCTCCAGCGCCCGCGCGAACGCCTGCGAGCCTCTGATATCCGCCTCCATCAGCCGCCGGTCGAAATGAAGCGAACCTGAAAAGCGCTCGAAGACCTCCGACGGCCCCCGCTCGAACCGCCCGCCCCAGAGTTTCATTTCCCGGTGACCGCCGCGCGAACGCGAATCGGCAGCCCGATCAGGTTGATGAAGCCCTGCGCGTCCTTCTGGTCGTAGCTGGCGCCCATCGTGAAGCTGGCGATGTCGAGCGAGTAGAGCGAATACGGCGACTTCCGGCTGACCGGCTCCAGGTTGCCCTTGTACATCCGCAGCTTGACCTCGCCCGTGGTCGCCTGGCTCGCCGTCTCAAAGAATGCGTCGAGCGCCTCGCGCAGCGGCGTGAACCACAGCCCGTTGTAGACCAGTTCGGCGTAGTCCAGCGCGAGCCGCTGCTTGTAATGCAGCATGTTCTTGTCGAGCACCAGCGCTTCGAGTTCCCGCAGCGCCGCCAGGATCAGCGTGCCGCCCGGCGTCTCATAGCACCCGCGCGACTTCATCCCCACGAACCGGTTCTCCACCAGGTCAATGCGCCCGATGCCGTGCTCGCCGCCGATCTCGTTCAGCTTCTCAAGCAGTGCCACGGGCGACATGGGCTGCCCGTCCACCGAAACCGGATTGCCCTTCTCGAAACCGATGGTGACCTCGCCCGGCGTGTTCGGCGCGTCCTTCGGGCTCTTCGTCAGCATCCAGATCTCGTCCGGCGCGGCGTTGGCCGGGTCTTCCAGCGCGCCGCCCTCGTGCGAGATGTGCCAGATGTTGCGGTCGCGGCTGTAGATCTTCCTCGTGGAGACCGAAACCGGCACGTTGTGGCTGGCCGCGTATTCCAGCGCGTCCTCACGCGAGTTGATGTTCCACTCGCGCCACGGAGCGATCACCGCCAGGTTCGGCGCCAGCGCCTTGTACGTCAGCTCGAACCGTACCTGGTCGTTCCCCTTGCCCGTGCAGCCGTGAGCCACCGCGTCGCAGCCGGTGCGGAGCGCCACTTCCACCTGCTTCTTCGCCAGCAGCGGCCGCGCCACCGAAGTCCCCAGCAGGTACTTGTGCTCGTATACCGCGCCGGACCGCACAAAGCGCCACAGGTACTCCCGCACGAACTCCTCGCGCAGGTCTTCCACGTAGCATTCCGAAGCGCCCGTGCGCCGCGCCTTTTCCTCGAGCCCGGCGAGTTCCTCATCGCCTTGCCCGATATTTCCGCAGACTGCCACCACCTCACACCCGTAGTTCTCTTTCAGCCACGGAATGATGATCGAGGTATCGAGCCCGCCCGAGTAGGCGAGCGCCACTTTCTTGGATTTGTTCATATGTCGTTCGTTTTTCGGGCGCCTTGCGGCGCGCCCGGCCGGTAAAGGAAATTGTATCAGGCGGGTCAGTCGAGCATCATCAGCAGCAGCGCTTTTTGCGCGTGCAGCCGGTTCTCGGCCTGGTCGAACACCACCGATTGCGGAGACTCTATTACCGCGTCCGTCACTTCTTCATCGCGGTGCGCCGGCAGGCAGTGCATGAAGATCGCATCCGGCGCGGCCAGCGAAAACAGGCTTTCGTTCACCTGGTACTTCCGGAACACCTTGCGCCGCCGCTCGGCTTCGCTCTCGCACCCCATGCTGGTCCAAACGTCCGTGTAAACCGCGTTCGCGCCGGTGACGGCCTGTTCCGGATCGTTCGTGACGGTCACGTTCGAACTCGCGGCCGCCGCCAGACCGTCGGCCTGACCCACTATGTCCGGATTCGGCGCGTACCCGGCGGGCGTAGCCACCACGACATCCGCGCCGAGCCGTGCGGCGGTGAGCATCAACGAGTGCGCCACGTTGTTGCCGTCGCCGATGAATGCAACCTTCACCCCGCGCAGCGTTCCGAACCGCTCCCGCAGGGTCATGACGTCCGCCAGCGCCTGGCAGGGATGGTAAAGATCGCTCAGGGCATTGATCACCGGCACGTTCGACCACCGCGCCAGGTCCAATATCGTTTGCTGCGAGAACACACGGGCGACGATGCCGCCGGTCCACCGGTCCAGGTTCCGTGCGACGTCCTTGAGCGGATCGCGCTCGCCGATCAGACCGCTGCTAAACACCGAGTCGCCGCCCAACTGCTTGATGGCGAGTTCGAACGTCATCCGCGTCCGCAGCGAGGGTTTTTCAAAAAGGAGGCTCAACGAGCGCCCAGCCAGCGCATTCGCGTAGCGCCTGGGAGAAGCCTTCACGGCATCCGCCAGATCAAGCAGGTACCCGACCTCGTCATGCGAAAGGTCAAGATCGCAGGTCAAATCCTGCGCCGACATCTTAAGAATCTCAGCAGGCGCGCCGGCGTGCACTGGAAAACCCTCCCTCGCGCTTTGGATAAATATTCACTAAGCTGAATATTTACACATTGGAGTGGGGAAGTCAAGGGGATGCATCCGAGCGGTCAGTGGCTGACGTGCGTTGCTGAGCTTTGTGAATGTTTATTCAGTTTCTGTTTCAGATGGTTGGAGGTGGCGGAACAACATCACAGGAAACTGTCAAGCATTCTCTGGGGCGAGGTCACCTGCACCGCGATCTGGCTCATGTTCACCTGCGGCCTCGGTTTCCACTACTGCCTCGGCTTCCTCTGTGCTGGCCTTTTCGTCGCGTGGTGGTTTCTCGTCCATGAGCAACACGCATGCGGTTGAGACGTAGAGTGATTTTTTGAATTGGCGCAGAAAATCCATACCCACTAGGACTTCGTTTGACCCGGTATCAAGCAATACCGAGCCGATTTTACTGGTCCCATCAATCGTGACCTTCCCGCCCGCAACCAGGTTATACGTGGTTGATCCATCGGCCAGGAAGACGGATGTGGTGCCCTCCAGAATCAACCCCAACGGGAAAGCCTGAATCATGGGCATGGATACAAAGCCGGTGAATCCAGTGTCAATAATGGCCTCAAACTGGGCACCTTCCGAGAATGGGCCAGAAATCGCTATGTTTAGGGTGGGCGACCCGCTCTTACCTATTGACCCAAGCCAAGAGGCCATTGTTGTGACGTGTGAAGCCTACACGGAAAGCGCCGGGTTGACCCACCTGTATCAAATGAAAGACTCCGGTCGGAGCCTTGCTTCGTGCGAGCGCGAAGGCATCTTCGGAGTTCTGGGCTGGATAGGCTATCCCGCTCACAACATCGATGGCGACAAACCAGCCGGGGTACTGTGATTCGTATTCGGCTTTGTATCGTTCGGCGTATATTCGCTCGCCAGCTTCCGCGACGGCTTTTGGATTTGACAAATTGAGGGTCATGGTCGCCATATCGGTAGAGACAGTCTACTGCTTCACACCGATCTCAGCAATTAGCTTAACATGCGCATCAAGGAGTTTTTCTGTATATTATTGATTCTACAGTGATAACAATTCGGCGATGGTCCAAACCTTTGCGGTTACCCCCGCTTCCATCGCCGGGGTGACCCGTAGCGTCTGGTGAATCCGGGTAGTGTCCTGACGTGCGTTGCTGAGATTTCTGAATGTTTAGACACGGCGATCCCGGTTAGCGGGGATAGCGATCAGTGCCCCACAATCAAGGCAATCCACGAACTCTGGCTAGGCAAAAGGGGTGTGTCGGCATTCCCGCCGAACCGGTACTCCTTCGACTTGACGACAGTGGCTGATGCATCTTTCGTGATTGGCGAAGCGAAGTTTCGACAGCGTCAGTTTCCGACCCAATTCCAGTGCAACGGCAGAATCCATCAAAAGCCGGAATCCTGGGCCTGATCCGAACTGCCGGTATGATTTCCGCCCCCTCTTCACTCCGCCTCCGCTGCCGGCTCCCATCCGGTCGAACTCTCCGCTGGACGCGCAGAGGAGGCCGCCGGCCCGCCGGGCTCGCCGTACCGGAAATGGTCCACCGTCGCGGCGACCAGGTGCTGGATCAGGTTGTACAGAATGATCGGCACCATCACGAGTGGGTGGTCGGCCAGCGTCGCCGAGGCGAGCACGAGGCCGGTGCCGTTATTGTTCATCCCCAGGCCGAACATCAGCGCGGCTTCCTGCCCGCGGTCCGATTTCAGCGAACGCGCCAGCAGCCAGCCCGAAGCGAACGCAACCAGACATAGCCCGCTGACCAGCACCAGAATCAGCGCGAGGAAGTCGGGGTCCGGGTTGGCCACCGCTTTGGGCAGCGAGACCGCGGCGTTCGAGTAGTTGAGCAGCAGCAGCGTGATCACGTTCGCGGTCTTCAGAACCGGCTTCCATGCCTCCACAAACCGCCGCCCGGCAATCCAGCGAACCGCAATCCCCGCCAACGAGGGCAGTAGCACGAACAGCATCAGAAATGTTCCGGTCCCGTAGGCGGCGATCTCGTGCAGATCCGAAGCGTAGTCGCCATCCGCCATCCAGGCCACCGAGTGCAGCAGCAGCGGCGTCGTGATCGGGCTGAGAAACGTCGTAAGCAGCACCAATCCCAGGCTGATGCCCATATCGCCGTCGGCGTTCTGCGCCCACGCGGTTGACGACCCCGCGATCGGCATCGAAGCCACCAGGGCCAGACCGACCAGCAGGTTTTGCACCTCGTCCGGGTTGTGCCAGAAGTGCAGGCCCTGCGCGGCGAGGGAGATGAAAAGCAACGGCACGGCCAGATTGGCCCCGGCACCGAGCCACAGCGCTTTTCCTTTTCTCAGCCAGGACCGCGACGGCATCTCCCGCACCCCCAGCCCCGCATTGAACAGCAGGACGGCCAACAGCACCATCGGGATCGAGATGCTGGTGCCGGCGTGGAACATCGGCATCTGCCAGAGCGACACGTCGCGCAGCCAAAGCCCGAACGCCGGCAGCAGCGCAGCCACCGCGTACGACGCGATCAGCAGCCACAGCAGGCGGCGGTGCAGGAAGCGGGATAGCGCGGCAAAAACGCGCATCGGGAACCCACAAGGGAAGGGAACTGCTCGGGAGGATTCCACCCTTTCCTTACAGTTTACATGGGTTATTTCCGCTCAGAGCTTAGGCGATCTCCCTGATTTTCCGCGCTCTGGTTCCCGGCTACTGTGGACTTACAAAGCCATCGCGGGACGAGAAGGAGAAGGAATGATGAAGCGTTTCATCCACGTAATGCGGTCGTCCCCGTTCTGGAAAGACGATCGAGGTCAAGACCTGATCGAATACGCCCTCATGGCGGGTTTCGTTGCCGTTGCCGCCGGGGCTGTGATGCCGGATGTGTCCAACGGCATCGCCAGCATTTTCACTAAAATCCAGGGCCTGCTGACCAGTGCGGCCGGATCGGGATCGTAGACTCCTCGTGGAGGGCGGCTGCACTACTCTCGCTGCCCTCTAATTTCCCGCGATCGCCGCGCCAGCCCCGCTCAGCAGGTTCACAAGGGTTCCGTCCTCATCGAATTCCAACTCGCGCGGAGGCCCCAGAATCTCCAGGCTCGGGTTGGAACGGATCTGCGCTTCGAGGTTCTCGCTCAAGCCGAGCAGCGAAAGCTCCATCGTGTGGTGAATCCAGCCCAGCGTGACATCCGCGACCTCGAACTTGCCGACCGTCTTCGCAAGCCGCTCCAGGCATTCGCGGTCCGTCCGGAAGTGGATCGGCGTCCGGATCCCCTCCGGCTTACCTGAGGTCATGGCATTGACCAGCGTCGGCGTCCAGTCGATGCGGTTCACAAGCCGGTCAGTCGTCATGTCCGCCATGCCGATCCCCACCCCGTTGCCGTAGGTGAGTTCGCTCAGGTCGCGAACGAAAACCCGCCCGATGCGCGGCAGGCTCGGCCAGGGATTGTACTCCGCGTGGATCGACCGGTTGATCACCTTCGTGTCCATTCCGGTGCCGCTGATCTCCTTGCCCATCTCGTCCACGATCAGAATGTCCAGGTCCACGGGAATGCGTCCCGCCCAGGATTTGACGAGAGCCAGCAATTCCCGCTCGCGGGCCTCCATGTTCTCCACCGGAACCGCTTCGAGTTTCGCCGTATGGTGGTGGGCGTCTTCGAGGATTGCCAGCCCGCCCAGGATCTTACCGGAGGTGAGTACCTGCCGGCCGGCTGAGAGGACAACGTTCTCCATACCGATGCGGTGGCCGAACGTGTGGTAGCGCTGCGCCCCGGCGAATTTCCCGAGGCCGATCGCCATCATCTTAAAAAGGCCGCTCTCGATCTTGCCTTCGAAATCGGTGTGCCACTTCACACGGCCGGCCAGCATCACGCCGTCGCTCTCATACGCGTGGCGGTCCATGAAGGCTTCGATGCCCTCCGCGGTGCGCCCGAGCGAAACCACGTCGAGCGAGCTGACCACGGGGCAGCCCATCCGCGCCTCGCTGACGCCGTAGTTGGCCAGCACGTGCGCCTGTCCTTCCGCGGTTGCCGCGCCGTGGCTTCCCATCGCGGGAAAAATGCTCGGCCGCATCCCCTGATCCTTCCAGAAATCCACCACCGCCCGCACGATCGTCGCGAGGTTCGAAATGCCGCGGCTGCCTACGCCGATTGCCACCCGTGCGCCCGGCTTCAACCGGGCGGCGAACCCGGAGGCCGCGAGTTCCTTTCGGACCTCGCCTGGAATATCGCGCACGCTTCTGTCGGGGAATTTCTGACGGACGAGCAGCATTCGGGATAGTGGCATGACACCGATTCTATCAGAGGCCCGGATTTCCGCCTTGAAGCTCGCCTACGCCTCCAACCCGCCCCACTCCGTCTCGAGCATCTTTGAATATTCGCCCGACGCGTAGATCTGAAAGGCGTAGTCCGCCGAGCGGATCCGCTCGAACTCAACCAGTTGCTGGCGGCAGGCGAAAAGCTGGTCGGTGAACCGATGGTAATGGCGGACGAAATCCGGGGTCAGGCAGTCCGGGCCGGGCAGCGCCTCGAACAGAGCATGGAGACCGAGCGCCCGGCTGAATATGCTCCTGTACTCGTGTACGCCCCAGGATCGCAGCTTTTCCACGACCTCCCCCGGAGCGTCCTCGATCAGCAGCGTCCCGAAGCTTTCGGCCTTCAATCCCAGCCCCGCCTCCCCCCCGCGCTCCAGGGCTTCCATGCACTGCTGCATCCAGCGCACGAGGTCCTTCCCGAGGTAGAAGAGCATGGATATCTCGCAGTACCGCCCATCGAGCAACCTGCGTTCCAGTTCCTCGGTGGGGTCCTCGGCCGGCAGGAGGCCCTGCAACATCAGGCTTGCCCGCGACGCGTCGGCCAGCTTCGATGGACCCGTGGCGGTCGAAAACGGATGCAGAATCAACGGTGGCAGCTTGCAGGGTAGGTGCATAGCTGTGGTTCTCATCGGCCAAATCGCCGAAATCTGTATCCCGCGCGAGTAAACCGCTTGCTTACGCGCGCGGCTCAGTATCTGAGCACCGGGAGCTATTTGCGCGTGAACGCAACGGACCTCCAGGCTACGTTGCCCGCCGCATCGTAGGCCCGGATAGTAAGGGTATTTGTACCAAGGCGAAGAGGGATCGGCCCGGTATTCCAATACGAGGTTCCCGAAGCCACCCCGGTCCGGCCGCTCGAATCGGTCCAGGTTACCTGGACCACGCCCGAACTGTCGCTCGCCTGCCCACTGATTGTGGCCGTGCTCGCGCTGGTGGCCACGCTCGTGCTCCCGGGCGAAAGGATCACCAGCGAGGGCGCCGTCGTGTCGCTCGTAGCCGTATAAACGATGGTGATTGTTTTGGATGCGGTGGCGCCGCCCTCTGCCATCGCGGTGACCGTAATCAGGTTCGGCCCGGTTTCGAGCGGCACTTGCGGAACCACCCAGGAGCGCGTCCCAACGGCCTTTCCAGCCCCGCCTGCCGCGTTTCTCCATGTGACTTCCACGATTCCGCTTGGATGGTCTGCCGTCCCGGCGAGTCGCACGGTCGCTGCCGTCGAGCTGAAGACCGGGCCGGTGGACGGCCAGGCTATGGCGAGCGTCGGGGCGACCGGTGAAGGCCGAGGCGGATCGGGCGGTTCAGGGGGCCGCGGGCCGTCAGGCGACGGATCTGGCTGCTCTGGCGGATCCGGCAACCCCGCCGCGGCGTAGAGTTCCCGGATCGACGCGATGTCTTCCTCGGCGAGGGTGGTCGAACGCCGGTAGTACGGGTACATCACCGCGTTAGGGTTATCGGAATGGCCGAGCCCGAGCGCGTGCCCCGCTTCGTGCAGCGCCACCGTGAAGACATCGACCTCCTGGCCGATGTTCCAGTTTTCCTCGTCATCGAAGTGCATATCTCCGGCGATCGGTTCCGGATTCGGCGGCGAGGGGTAGAAGGTATGCGCGAGCACCCGGCCCGGGCCGTCGAACGGATACCCGTCCCCGTGCGCGCGCGAAGCGAACAGGATGGCTATCGTGCGCGACCGCGCGGGATCGCTTGCCGGAGTAAATCGGATAGCCGCATGCTTGCTCCATTCCGTCAAGCCGCGGAGCACTTCAATTTGCACCTGGTCTCGCGGCAGCCGGCTGGCCAAATTGCCCAGGTAATATGAAAGATCGGCAGACCCTTTTCCCGGCCCGTCCCAGCCGTCTCCGACGTGCGCGGTGTACTGGCCGGCCCGGCCATACGGAGTGGCGGCTCCCGCACACGCATACACGCGTTCGCCCTCGCTCAACTGCCGCGAAGCCGGGAACACGTACGCTACCTCGTCCCAATCCGCCAGCCGCACGGCATCTTCCCGCATCCCTTCCACCAGCAGTTGGTTCGGCAGCATGTCGGGATGTTCGCGAATTGACAGCCCGCCCGCCTGGATGACCGCGCGCGCGTCGGCGCCCGCCACATCGCGGTGGAACTCCACCAGGAACGGTTCCGGGGCCGCCGCAAACTCCGCCATAACCAGTTTGCCGGGAACCAGCAACGGACTCACCTTGTCCCCGGCACTCAGCGGCGCCGCCAGCGCCAGATTCAAACCCTCCAGACTTGCGCCTTCGGGGACCGAGACCAGAAATCCGTAGTCGGGAACGTAGCCGAGCACCGCCGCGCCCCGTTGCTCGAGTTCCTTCACGCCCTCCGCCCGCGGGGCTTCGCGAAACTGGACCAGCATGTGCTTTCGCCCTGCAAACAGTTGCCGCGAAGGCCCCACGCGGCTCTCCTGCGGCTTGGCGTCTGCGGTGATCGTCCGGGTTTTCAGATACAGCGGTCTCTCGGCCGCGCTCAGCGCACAGGCGAACAGTGTGGCGGCAAGCAGCCGCATCGTTCGGTTTCGCACATAGTCGCTTATCGATCCCCGGCACGCGGGTCTGAGAAAAACGGCGGGCCCGGCGCACCTTACTCATATGGGGTTCCGTGTATGAAGACCCTTTTTCTCGCAATTTCGGCTCTCGGGTTGTGGGCGGCGGGCGCCGAACGTCCTGGAATTCCCTACACGATCTCGACGGTCGCGGGGGGCGGGGATTGTGGCGATGACGGCCCGGCCTCCCTCGCGCGTCTGGGCGCCCCGGAAGGGTTTGCCATCGATCGGGCCGGCAACCTTTATGTTTCCGACGCACTTGACCACCGGGTGCGCAAAATCAGTCCCTCGGGAATCGTGAGCACGGTGGCCGGTACGGGCCGCCCCGGTTTTCGCGGCGATGGCGGTCCCGCTACCGCGGCACGCCTGAACGCCCCTTACGGACTGGCCGTCGATGCCGCCGGGAATCTCTACATCGCGGACCTGGGCAACGCCCGCATCCGGCAGGTCTCGCCCGAAGGCATCATTTGGACCTTCGCGGGCGGAGACTCCGCCGGGATCCGCCTTACCCAGCCCCGCAACCTCGCTCTCGATGGCTCCGGCAATCTCTACGTTTCCGATTTCGGGGATCATAGCGTCTACCGGTTTGCGGCCGGCGGCGGCGTTTCCCGAATAGCCGGAACCGGCAGTCCGGGCTCGGTCGATGACGGGGTGGCGGTCGAGGCGGCGCTCGCCCCTTTGCGCTCTCCGGCGGGTATTGCTCTTGATCGCTCCGGCGCGCTCTACATCGCCGACAGCGGCAATCACAGGGTCCGCAAGGTGCTGAACAGGCTGCTCACCACCGTGCGCTCCTCCCCCGCGGAACTCGATACGCCAACCGGCCTTGCTATCGATGGCGCAGGCAACCTCTACGTGTCGGATAAGGGCTTCAGCGTCATCTGGAAGCTCACGCCGTCACTCTCGCGATTCGCTGGCACCGGGGTTCCGGGCAACAGCGGCGACGGAGGCCAGGCCATCCTTGCGCGGTTTGACCAGCCCCGCGAGATCGCCTTCGACGGCTCCGGGAACCTTTATGTCGCCGATACCAACGGATCGGCCGGGTTAATCCGCCGCGTTCTGGCTTCCGGCACAGTCGTCGCGTTCGCGGGCGGCCTGCCCATCCATCCCAGCGGCGACGACGGCCCGGCAACTTCGGCGTACCTCGATGCTCCCGCAGGGCTCGCACTGGATGCCGCCGGCGACCTCTACGTCGCGGATCGCCTGGGTCATCGCGTTCGCAGGGTCTCTTCGGGCGTTATCACGACGGCAGCAGGCATCGGATACCCTGGATCGGGCGGCGACGGAGGGTTTGCGTTCCGCGCGCAACTGGACCAGCCGGAAGGCATCGCGCTCGATACCGCGGGCAATCTCTGGGTGGCGGAGCAGGGGACCGGCCGCATCAGGAAAATCGATACCACCGCACGGATATTCACGTTCGCGATGGAAGGGCTGAACTCTCCATCGGGCATCGCGGCGGACCCCGACGGGAATCTGTATGTGGCCGACGGCCCTAACCACGTCGTCCGCAAGCTGACACCGGATGGGCAGAGTGCGGTATTTGCCGGTGCCGGCCTGCCGGGGTACGACGGCGACACCGGGCCCGCGGCATCGGCGCTCCTGCGGAACCCGCATGGCCTCTGCTTCGATACCCTGAGGAACCTCTACATAGCCGACAGCGGGAATCACGTCATCCGGAAAGTCGCGCCCGACGGCGTGATCACGACCGTCGCCGGCCGCGGCGAATCCTGGTTCGGAGGCGACGGAGGCCCCGCTACGAGCGCGTGGCTCAACATGCCGTCGGCCGTGGCCGCCGATGCCCAAGGCAACTTGTATATCGCCGATACCGGCAACGAACGCGTGCGCAGGGTAGACACGAAGGGCATCATCGAGACGATTGCCGGGACGGGCGCTCGCGGGTACTCCGGCGACGGCGGTCCCGGGCTGGACGCTGAGCTCGACGAACCGGCGGGAATCGCCGTGGACGCAGAAGGCGCTGTGTACGTGGCGGACCGCGGCAACGGCCTGATTCGAAAACTCACCCCTGCTCCGCTGTCTCCGCCACCGGTCGTCGAGGAGCCCGCCGCCCTCTCGGTAGCGAGCCTGGTGAACGCTGCGAGCGGATTGCCGGGCCCGATTGCGCCGGGAGAAATCGTTACCGTGTACGGAACCGCTCTCGATGGGGCGCAGGTCTTCGTCGAGGACGAGGTATCTACTCTGCTTTTCGCAGGCCCGAGCCAGATCAACTTCGTTGTACCTCAATCCGCCGCCGGGCGCGCCGCCACGGAGATCGAAGTGCGCACGCCCGCGGCTTCGCTGCGCCTCATCGTGCAGGCTGCGGATGCGAATCCCGGCGTTTTTACCCTGGCCGGTGGCTCCGGGCAGGCCGCGGCGGAGAACGGGGATGGCGCCGGGAACTCGGCCGAGTCGCCGGCTCCGCGCGGAAGTGTGCTCACGTTCTATGCGACCGGGGAGGGCACCGGCAAGCCGATTGCCGTCGAGATCGGCGGTGAGCGTGCCGCTATCCTGTCCGCCACACACGCGGCTGGGGTGCTGCGCGTGAGCGTGCGTATTCCCGGCTCGTGCCCGAGCGGCAATCTGCCGGTCAGGCTGGGTTCCGGTGAAGCCTGGAGCCAGTCCGGCGTGACGGTCGCGGTCCGTTAAAAACGAGACCGCCCGCATGATCGTCTGCGTCCAAGACAATGAGATTGCCTGACCCCGTCCTCTGTCTTCCCGAGGGGGTTGATTGAGCCCAGCGACCATGTTTATACTGCTATTTTCTTGGTGATTGTGTCGCGCCAGGTCCAGGGTCCCCGGCCAGTTTGGTCTGGGATTAAGGTTAATGTTATGCCGGTGAGGAATGAATTCGATCCCGCGGCTCCGCAAAAGGAAGCGGCCATGTTTTATGGCCTTTTCCTCAGAGGGCACTCGCCAGAGTTGCTGCGCCGGGATATAGACGTTCCCAGGCCATTGCTTGAAAAGTGGCTGAACTCCGGCCGGTTCGAACCGTCCTTCCGCGAATCCCTGGAGCGCCTGTACCGCTATCGCAAGCAAGTCCTCGCGATCTTCGAGGAACTCGTCTCAAACGAGAGAGCCAGAGCCCGCCTGCAGTAAACTGATAATCTGTGAACGATTCCGGTCCCACTCGCCCGACTGGGAGCGCAGCACCCACGTTGCACCCCACTGACAACCAGCCCGAGATGACGGTGAAAGCCGTCGGACTCGGTTTGTTCCTCGCCTTTGTTTTCGGCTCGGCAAACGCTTATCTCGGAATGAAAGCAGGCCAGACGGTGGCGGCCACCATTCCGGCCGCGGTTATCGCACTGGCCCTGTTCCGGATCCCAAGATTCAAAGGCGGAGTGCTCGAGCAGAACATCACACGCACGGCGGCCTCCGTAGGCGAGGCGCTTGTTGCCGGAGCGATCTTCACCATTCCCGCTTTCATGATGGTCGAGATCGGCGGAACCCGCCTGTGGACCGATCTTCGCGCGCACTACTTCCAGGCAGCGTTCATCCTGCTGGCCGGCGGCCTCATCGGCGTGTTCTTTATCATCCTGCTGCGCCGCCCTCTCTGCGTCGAATCCGGCCTGCCCTGGCCGGAGAGCGTAGCCAGCGCCGAAATCGTAAAGGCCGGCGACCGCGCCAGTGACGCACCGCGGTATCTGTTCGGAGCGATGGGCTTCGGGGCCTTGCTGCAAATTCTGAAGTCCGACCGCGGCCTGCAAATTTTCCGCGAATTCTCGAGCGGATTTCTCGAATTTCCGCGCGCAATTGTCCATCATTTCGATTTCAACCGGCGGCCAATTGCCGACGTGACGCACACGGGCGGAATTCCGTGGACGACGCCATCGCTTTCACCCGCCCTGACCGGCATCGGCTACATCATCGGGCCGGCGCTCTCCGCCATAACCTTCGCCGGCGGCGTCATCGCGTGGTGGGTCATGATTCCGCTGCTGTTGTTCTTCGATCCCGACCTGCCGCGCCGTCTGGGCGCGGGTGCGAATGCCCCCTGGGACGTGATCGCGTACACGGTCTGGTACAACATCGTTCGCCCGGTGGCGGTGGGAATGATGCTGGTGGGCGCCTGCTACACGCTGTTCTCGATGCGTGCCACCATCCTGCGCTCGCTGCGCGGCGCTTTCACCGCGGCCGGTGGATCGCACGCGGCCCAGATCGCGCGCGCGGAGCGGGATATTCCCGCGCGCTGGATCGTCGTGGGCGTGGTCGGGTTGCTGGTCCCCATCACCGGTATTTACTTCTACTTCACGCAGGGCTGGATTGCCGCGATCATCGCCGCGGTTGTGATGACGATTACCGGATTTCTGCTGTCGGCCGTCGGCGGTTACCTCGTGGGCCTCGTCGGCAGTTCCAACCAGCCCGTTTCCGGACTCACGCTCGCGGCCCTCGTCGTCGCAGCGCTTGTGATGCTCGCCATCGGCGTAAAGGGCGCGGCGGGTGTCGCGGCCGTTCTGGGCGTGGCTGCCGTCGTCTGCTGCGCCTGCTGCGTATCCGGATCGCTCATCCAGGACCTCAAGGCCGGCCACCTGCTCGGCGGCACGCCGTGGAAGATGGAGATTATCGAGATCGTGGCGGTCGTCCTGCTCTCTTTCTTCCTCATGGGTCCGATCATCGTGCTCCACGAAGCCAACCTCGCGACGGGCGGCATCGGCGGACGCGCCTTACCTGCGCCGCAGGCAGGCCTGATGGCTGAACTGGCGAAAGGCATCGTAGGCGGGCAGATGGCCTGGGGACTGATCGCCATCGGCGCCGCGTTCGGCATCGCGCTGATCCTCTGCGGAGCGCGGTCGCCCATGCTGATCGCCGTCGGTCTTTACCTGCCGTTCGAAACGGACTCCGCGATCTTCGCGGGCGGCGTGTTGCGGTGGGTCGCGGATCTCATCGCGGCGCGGCGCCCGGCCGAGGACCGGGCTGACGTGGAGGAGAAGGGCACGCTCCTCGCCTCCGGCCTGATTGCCGGCGAGGCGATCATGGGGATTCTGCTGGCCGTGGTCGCGGTGCGCGAATGGCCGTCACTGACGCGGCTCATCACCGGGCGGGACGAGTTCGGTTTCTACCCCGCATGGGGAGGCTGGCTCTCGCTGATCGGTTTCACCGCGCTCGCCTGGGTGCTGATCCGCATCCCGCTGAAGCGGCGGGCTTAGCCGGCCATGGGCACGCGCTGACCTACAACCCGCCGCGGGCCGGGCAACTCAACGAACCCTGTCGACGAATATACTGTCGACGAATATACTGTCGTTAGTTTTGCAAGTTGTCCGGTTTTATTAGCACGTGATCTGTCCGCTTTGCATTGTAAAGTGACGCGGCCGTCAGGCCGCCTCCTCCTGGGTCTTGCTTTTGGCTTTTGCCTTTGAGAGGAC
>JAEZIJ010000066.1 GCA_023436715.1 Acidobacteriota bacterium | reverse complement strand
CCCCAACCGCCCGCCCCGTGTCGGGCCCGCCCCGCCCCGCCCCGCTCCGGGTCGCGGCAACTGTGCGCCAATTTTCGTCGCTATCGGCGATGAGGCCTCACTCAAAGCATCCAATCAGGGCTGTGTCGTGGGTGATCATGCGGGCGAACTCCGGCCACGCATCTCTCTCCGAGAGAATTGTGTAGAAATCCTCCTTAACCGAAGGTGCTAGTTCCACGGCGATCCTCCATTCCTCTTTGGAGAAGGGCTGCTTTCGGATGGATTCCCAGAAGCCTGTTCGCGCGAACAACTCCCTGATTCTCTCGTGGTGGCCGCCGATCTGCAGGTTGCTGACGAGGTAGGCTGCCGTCCCCGTCTGGAGGCCGTGGAGTCGCTGCCTCGCCCCGGTCATATCGAGGGCGTGAGAAATGAGGTGCTCACTGCCGCTGGCCGGCCGCGATGACCCTGCGATCTCCATGGCGACCCCGTTCAACATGAGGGCCGTAGCGAGAAGCCGAATTCCCTGTTCGTCCAACACCGGATTTGCCATGAACTGAAAGACGCTGGCATCGGACATTAATGCGGCCAGATCATTGACTGGAACTCCCCGCCGGTGGAAGGCCAGCTTCCAGTCCGAAACGGCCGTGAACTTAGAGCACAAATCACCAACTCCAGAATGCCAGAGCGTCAGCGGTGCCCCTTGACAGACGGCGAGATCGACTACAACCGCTTCGGGAAGACCAGTGGGCAATGACCGACGCCTGCCCTCCAACATCAAACTCGCCTGTGGAGAACAGAAACCGTCGTTGGAGAGGGAAGTCGGCACCGCGAAGTAAGGCAGTCCGGCGAGGGAAGCGGTATACTTCGCAACGTCGAGCGCCTTGCCGCCACCGACTCCGATCAATGCCTTGCATGAAGATGGCACTGCGCTCAGCAAGCGCACCGCTTCTTCTACGCTCGCCTCCTTCACTTCATGGACCAGAGCCGGAGCTATGCCGTGATCCCGAAGGCTCTGTCGAGCCACGTCCAGGATGGACTGCACCAGGCCTTCACTGTGAAACAGAGCGACGGGTGTCAGGCGGGAGCGCGCCAGGTACAGGCCGAGGCGCGGTAGGGCGCCGGCCTTCATGCGCACGAGCCAGGGTACACTAATCTGCGCAGTCTTCATGCCAGTTCTCTCGCAATCTCACTCCAGCGCGAGAACGGCTGAAACGCCTCCCCACGCGCCCGCAGCGTCTCGGCCAGGAACCCCCGCGCGAAACGCAACCCCGGCCGAACGAGCAAGGCCGGCTGCAAGTCAGGCGGCCCGTCACCGGCGAATGCCACAGTGTCCGCGACGCGGAGGGCGTGCCGAACTACGGCCGATTTGTCCACGCCCACCGATGCCGAATGATACGGGGATGAAGGGTCCGGCTTCTCCAATACGAGCCCGCGCCCGGTCTCCAGGCGTCCCGGATTCGAGTACACAGTCGCGGCCACACCGGCCCGCCTGAGAACGCGCTCGACGTACCAGGAGGAGCCAGCCGACACTACCCAAAGTTTCCAGCCGGCACGTCGCAGAAGCGCCGCCGAGGCGCCCAGGTCCGGATCCGCCTGGCTGGCTGCGAGCAGCTCTTCGATTTGCTGCTCCTCCGTAGGCGCAAACGCGAAGTACGCCGCCATGGCCTGGAAATGAGAGATCCGGCCCTCCCGGTACTGGGCGAAGTAGTCAGGCGTATCCGCGGGTGCATAACGTTCGGCCAGCAGCGAGTAAAAATCTTTGTCGGTGATCGTGCCGTCGTAGTCAGAAACGAAGATCTTATGCATTTGATGCAACACGTACACCGGGTGCCGGGAAAATCGTGTGCAGATTTGATGCCAACAACTGCTCGCGCGGTGTACTTAATGTGTTAACCATCAAGTAGGAGCAGGAACCATTATGTCGAAATGGCCACTGCATCCCGCTGCTCTGGGCCCAGCGCGTTATCCATCGCCTCTCAACCGCTGGGTCGACGACTCGGAACGTGTTCCCGCCACAATCGTTCGTACCGTGGATGCGCGGCCCCCCGCCGACGATCTTCTCTTTGAATTGGCAGGCGCCCGCCGGAATCTCTTCTTCAATCCGTCTGAAACTCTTGCCGGGATTGTTACCTGCGGAGGATTGTGTCCCGGGCTCAACGATGTGATCCGGTCGCTGTTCTTCGAAATGCATCACGCCTACGGCGTAGAAAAGGTGCTTGGCTTCCGGTGGGGATATCAAGGGTTGGATCCGGAACACGGCGCGGAACCCCTGGTTCTCACACACGAGTTGGTGGACAGAATTCATCTGCAGGCCGGGACAATTCTGGGCACTTCTCGGGGTCCTGTGGACAAGGCTCGTGCCGTGGACAACCTCATCCGCCGTCGCGTCAATATCCTTTTCGCAATCGGAGGCGATGGCACGCAGCGCGGGGCCCGGGAATTCTTTGAGGAGGCTCAAAGGCGGGGTCACGCGCTCTCGGTGGTGGGAATTCCAAAGACCATCGATAACGATATTCCGTTTATCACACGCTCATTCGGATTCCTCACCGCGGTTCAGGAGGCCGCCAAGGTGTTGCAACGCGCGCATACCGAGGCGCGCAGCGTCCAGAACGGGATTGGGTTAGTGAAACTCATGGGACGGCACGCCGGTTTTCTGACTGCCGAGGCCACCGTGGCGAGCCAGGACGTCAACTTCACGCTCATCCCCGAAGTGCCGTTCCAGTTGGAGGGGAAAGGCGGATTTCTCACTGCATTGGAACAGCGGATTGTGAATCGCGGGCACGCAGTCATTGCAGTCGCCGAAGGCGCAGGACAGGAACTGCTGGGCAACACTCGAAAGGAGCACGACGCCTCGGGGAACATCAGGCTGGGCGACATCGGTTTGTTCTTGCGTGACAAGATCGAAGAATGGTTCAGAGCGCGAAAGATCCCCTTCGTTATGCGCTACTTTGATCCGAGCTATATCGTCCGGAGCAGCCCGGACAATGCGGAAGACACGATTCTCTGCGACCAGTTCGCACGTCATGCGGCCCATGCCGCCATGGCAGGCAAGACCGGCCTGGTCATCGGGTTCTTACACGATCGCTTCATTCATGTCCCGATCGAACTGCTGGCCACGCGGCTGAAACGACTGGACCCGGACGGCCCGGCCTGGAGCGCCGTACTCGCGGCTACCGGTCAACCGCATCGGTTTCAGTGAGCGGAGACGCCGCGATCTGGAGGAATTCAAGGCGATAATTCGCCTCCGGGTTCCGTGCCGAGGGGCCCGCTACCAGCAGGGCGAGGGCACCCGGAACCTGGTGCTCATCTAGCCAGGCTTGAGCAAAATCCCGCCAGTTCTCCGGATCGTCGGCCAACTGGATGGGCTCCACACCGCCGGAAAAAGCCAGTCCCTGGCACACACCTGAATCACGGCTCAGGGCGACAATCCACAGCGGCGGATCCAAGCGAGAGATCATGCGGGCAGTCGCGCCGGTTCGGGTGGGGACGAACACCGCTGCGCATGGAACAACCTCCAAAGCCGTTTCCACGACGGAGGCAATGGCGTCGGCGACAGTGTTCGGCGGAGCCTGCCCCAGACGGGAGCGAAGTTCCGCCAGGCGTACCAGGGGACGTTGCGACTCCGTGTAGGCGGCAATCTTCGCCAGCATTGCCACTGCCTCCTCGGGGTATTTGCCGATCGCAGACTCGGCGGAAAGCATTACGCTGTCAGTTCCGTCGAGGATCGCATTCGCAACGTCGGTTGCCTCGGCACGGGTCGGCAGGCGGCTGGCTACCATCGATTCGAGCATCTGCGTTGCGGTGATGACGGGCTTCCCGGCAATGTGCGCTCTGGCGATGAGCTGTTTCTGCAAGACCGCCATTTCCTCGATCGGAACTTCTACGCCCAGGTCCCCGCGCGCGAGCATGATGCCGTCGCTTGCGTTCAGGATCTGATCGAAGTGTCGGATCGCGTCCAGCCGCTCGATTTTGGCTACGATGAAGGGCCGCTTGCCGGCAGCCTTGGCTGCGGCGCGCACAGCCTCAATGTCAGCGCTAGTCTCCACGAACGATTGGCTTACGGCGTCCGCGCCGTGGTGTAGCGCAAATTCCAGACAGGCGCGGTCGTGGTCGGTAAAAGCGCTGATCCCGAGAGCGATTCCAGGCAAATTCAGACCCTTCTTGGAGCGTAGTTCGCCTCCGACTGACGCCCTGCAGTGAACTTCGCCGCCTGAAACATGTTCGACGATCAACTGGACCAAACCGTCGTTCAGGAAGAGCCGGTCGCCGGGCTTCACCACTTTCGGCAGACGCTTGAAGCTCACCGAAACCCGCTGCGGAGTGCCGGCGATCTCCTCTGTAGTGAGTATGAATTTGTCGCCGGCATGCAATTGAATCGGCTCCGGTTCGATCTTGCCGATCCGGATCTTCGGGCCTGGCAGGTCGGCCATGATGGCCACACGGCGGCCGGCTGCCTCGGCCGCGGAGCGGATGCGCTTGATGCGCTCTGCATGATCTGCGAGGTCGCCATGCGAGAAGTTGAGACGCGCGACGTTCAGGCCCGCGCGGATGAGCCGTTCGAGCATCTCCGGCGTTTCCGAAGCCGGTCCGATCGTGGCGACGATTTTGGTTTTGTTCCTGGGAAGCGCCATCAGAGCGGTTGCACAGCGTATCGCCCGGAACGTCGTTTGCGAATGATCCGCTTCTCCGTCTCTACGACGAGGAAGAATACAAAGCCCCCGAGGAGAAGCCAAGCCCAGATCCAGACCGGCAGGGATTCTGTCTCGAAAAGAGTCTGGAAGGGCCGTGCATAAGTGAACAAGAGCTGCAGCACTGCCACGGCTCCTATGCCGAGTGGCAAGTACTTGTTTTCGGCATGAGCCTTCAGCGAAAGGGACGAGTCGAGTTTGTAGCGGCTATTCAGCAAATAGAACACCTGGCCGATCACCAACGCGTTCACGGCGGTTGAGCGGGCAAGGTTGTCGGACGCGTTCATCGACTTCATCCAGAAAAATGCCCACAAAGTGAGGACGAGCAGCGCCAGACCGACAAACACGACGCGCCACACGCCGAAGCCGTCGAGAATTGGACGATCGACGGCGCGTGGCGGCCGCTTCATGACATCCAGCTCATGCGGCTCGAAGGAGATAACGAGCCCGAGTGCGACAGATGTCACCATATTGACCCAGAGAATCTGGGGAGCCGTGATCGGCGCCGTAAAACCTACAAAGATCGCCATCATGATCACGAGCGCCTGAGCGACGTTCGTCGGGAACATGAACAGGATGGCTTTCTCAATGTTGTTGTAGACCGTGCGTCCTTCCTTGACGGCTGCCGTGATCGAAGCGAAATTGTCATCGGCGAGCACCATCTCCGCCGCCTCTTTAGTGACCTCCGTCCCTTTGATTCCCATGGCGACGCCAATATCGGCCTTCTTGAGGGCGGGTGCATCGTTTACGCCGTCGCCGGTCATCGCCACGATCTCCTTGTTCGCCTGGATCGCCTTCACGAGACGAAGCTTGTGTTCGGGGCTCGCGCGCGCAAAGACATCGACATCGCGAACCCGCTCCTGCAATGTGGCGGTATCCACTTGCTCAATCTCGGCTCCGCTGATCGCCGTCTTCCCGTCGCCAATGTTCAACATTTTGGCGATGGCCGCCGCGGTGATCTTGTGATCGCCCGTGATCATCGTGACGCGGATGCCGCCTGCGTGGCATTCCTTCACGGCTTCGACGGCTTCCTGCCGCGGCGGATCGAGCAGCCCGATCAGACCGAGCAAAACCAGATGCTTCGGCAGATCCGCCGGGCCCAGGTTCCCCGCCGGGACGTCCGGATCTTCGATCCACGCCAACGCCAGTACCCGCTCGCCCTGCGATGCCAGCCGGTCCGATTCGTTCAGAAAGTGTTGCCGATCAAGCGGCGCCGGTTGTCCCGCTTTGGTCTGCTGCCGATCGCAGTGCTCCAGGATGACTTCCGGAGCGCCTTTGACGAACATCATCGTCTTGCCGGCAGCGTCCCGGTGTAGCGTGGCCATGAACCTGTGCTCCGATTCGAAGGGAATGACGTCTGCTCGCGGAAATGCGGCCCGCTCGGCGTCTCGTTCCAGCCCGGTCTTAAAGGCAAACGGGTAGAGTGCCCCCTCGGTCGGGTCGCCCTCCACTCTCCACGAACCTTCAGCTTGCACCAGCTCCGCATCATTGCAAAGCATGGAAACGCGACCCATGAGTTTCAAGGCCGGATCCTCCCCGGCGGGCACTCCGTCCTTCAGGATTTGGCCTTCGGTAGCATAACCCTGTCCTGTAACGCTGTACGCCGATTCGGCGGTGACGGCAGAAACAACCATCATTTCCATGAGCGTCAGCGTGCCGGTTTTGTCCGAGCAGATTCTGGATACCGAGCCCAGCGTCTCGACGGCCGGGAGAAGGCGGATGATGGCATGCCGTTGAGCCATTCGTTGGACACCGATCGCCAGTGTGACGGTAATCAGCGCGGGCAGACCTTCCGGGATAACCGACACAGCGATGCTGACGACTGCCTGAAACATGGGTACGAAAGGCATGTGCCGCACAAACCGGCCGAACAGGAACACGATCGCACTTACCGCGGCGATAACGGCCGTAATCGCGTATCCGAACTCCTTGATCTGGCGCAGCAAGGGCGTCTCGATCGCGCTGACCCTGGCGATCATCTGGTTGATGCGTCCCAATTCCGTACCAGTTCCGGTCGCGACGACGACCCCGGTGCCGCGTCCGGAAGTCACGAGAGTTCCCGAAAACGCCATGCCTTCGCGATCTCCGACTGTCGCTTTCTCAGATACGGTCGCAGTCGTCTTATCGGTCGGTACGGACTCGCCTGTCAGGGCGGCCTCCTCCGTCCTCAGGTTCTTCACATCGACAAGCCGAAGATCGGCTGGAACCTTATCACCGGATTCGAGAAACACGATGTCTCCCGGGACCAGGTCTTCGGACGGGACGATGCGAGTCTGACCGTCCCGCAAGGTTCTCGCCTCCCCCGATAGCATGTTGCGGATCGCATCGAGCGCCTTCTCAGCCTTGCCTTCTTGAATGAAGCCGAGAAGTGCATTGATCAGAACCACACCCAAAATGATGGCGGCGTCGAGCCAGAGCCCGACCATAAGCTTGACAAATCCGGCAGCAAGCAAGACATAAAGGAGGATATTGTTCAGCTGGCTGAGGAACCGCCTCAACGGTCCCTTCTTGCTTCCTTCCGGCAGCCGGTTGCGGCCGTGTCTCTCCAGGCGGCGCGAGGCGTCGTCGGCGGCAAGACCCGATCGAGTGTCGCTGGCCTGTATTCTGAGCGCTTCATCCGCGGGAATGGCATGCCAGGCGGTAATCTCGCTCCGATCTGCGATGTTCTCGGCCGAACTCAATCAACACACTCCTTACTCGGCGGCATGAGGATTCCGAGGGACTTTCAGGAAGACATCGGCATCACGGCAGTCTGCGGCCGAACCTCAGGCCACGGATAGTTTGATGATGGGAATTGCGCGAGAGGTGTAGAAAAAAGTCGCACCTGCTGCTTCTCGCCTATGCCGCCCCTCAAGCATGGCTCGCCAACGGACTGAAGCCGGACGACGGCGGACGTGCTGGCCGGAAGCTACACCGGTGAGGGCTTCGACGACGCGCGCCTGAACACGCTACCACGCCGCGATTCTCGAAGACGGTTCCGTCACTGGCCCACTTGTCCGCGTCGGAAACTTTCCCGCCAGCCGCACTTCGTTCTCCTCTTCCAACTCGCCCCGCGAGCAGCACCGTGTAATTCTTCGACACCGCGGCGAAAAATCGCAACGGAGTAGTATCCATTGCTCGTGATTCGTGCAGCGCTCATTAAAATTGAAAGATTTCGGCTCTCAAGAAATGAACTTCCGTTAACATCGAGCCATAGGAGTTCAGATGGGCATGGGAACTGCCGTTGCTCGCAAAACTGTTCTCTCGAACGACGCTTCAGAGGTCGCCGTTCGGCGGTTCGTGGCGCGATGGATCGTCGTCGTCGCAAGCGCCGCAGCGATGTACTTCTTGGCTGTTGCCATTTTGTTCGTTGCCCTTCGCTGATTGCTGAAGACTCGGAGGCCGAAATGTTGTTCGCAGTGTTTGTCCTCATCTTCTGTCTCGCCGCACTCCTCAGTAGGCGCGGTCTATTCCGGATCGAAAGTGGGATAAAGTGAGCCGGATACCTGACGCGGGCGCGTGCTGCGCGCCCGGCTCCTGGGCTGTCATGCCGCGACCCGCACGGCGACTCAGCGGTGAGATGGACGGTAACTCGCGGCTCGTACCGATCAACTTGTTGGGATACGAGTAGGCCCCCGAGAGCGGCGATGGCCAACGGTGCGAGGAGGTATCGAACAGACCTGTAGATCGACGTCGCCGAGCCGAAGGGCAGCCCAGCTGGATCGTTAGTTCGCTTCTATCAGCCCGTGGCGAAACGCGCAGCACAACAGCAAAAACAGCCCGCAGTGCGGACCGTGCTCGCGAACACACCGTCTGAATCCACAGTCGCGGTCGTGAGCATCACTCTTCCACAGAGAAGGAGTCGCGTGAGGCGCAAGGGGCACGGCTCCATCTTGACATTCGATATCGAAGGTCGATATTATTCCCGCATGAGCAAGCCAGCCGAACTCCTTCAGGGCACGCTCGACCTCCTCATCCTCCGCACGCTCGAGCTTCAGCCGATGCACGGCGTCGGCATCGCCGACCGTCTCGAGCAGGTCACCAAAGGCGTCTTCGTCGTCGGTCCCGGATCGCTCTTCCCGGCGCTCCACCGGCTCGCCGATCGGGGCTGGATCGAAGGCGAATGGGGCGAGATCGAGACCGGCCGCCGCGCCAAGTTCTACGCGATCACGCCCGCCGGCCGCAACCGCCTCGCCGAGGAGAAGCGCAATTGGACCCGCGTATCTATCGCGGTCAATCAGGTGCTCGCGGAGGAATCGTGAACCTGAAACGTTTCTTTCAGCGACTTCGCGACCCTCGACGCGCCGAGGCCGACCTCGACGAGGAAGTCCGGTCCTTCTACGAAACCATGGAAGCCCGCCGTGTCGATCAGGGCCTCGCGCCTGACGAAGCTCACCGCGTTACCCGCGCCGAGTACGGCCCGCCTGCGCGCGTCATAGAAGAGGTCCGCGACTCCCGCCTGGAGGCCGTCTTCGAGACCGCGATCCACGATCTACGCTACGCTAGCCGCCTGCTGCGCAAGAATCCAGGGTTTGCGGCCGTGGCAGTGCTATCTTTGGGCCTCGGCATCGGCGCCAATACTACGATCTACAGCTTCATGGAGTCGATCCTGTTGCGCTCGCTGCCGGTGGCCGATCCCGAGTCGCTGGTGGTCTTGAATTGGCATAGCCGGCCGCCCCGGAACGCCAACAGGGAATGGGTCCACGTCGTGCACGGGGTACAGGGCATGGCGTGGCCGGGCGATAAAGGCGCCATGGTCAGCGGCATGTTCCCATACGGCGCGTTCGAGACGCTTCGCGAGGAGAATCCCGTCTTTTCCACGCTCTTCGGATACTTCAACGGACTAAACCGTACTCTGGCCGTCCGCGGGCAGGCCACGAGCGCCAGCACGGAGTACGTCACCGGCGAGTATTTTCGCGGCCTGGCAGTGTCGCCGGCTGCGGGACGTCTGATCGACTCCGAAGACGACCGTCCAGGCGCACCGCCGGTCGCGGTCATCAGCTTTGCGACCAGCCAGCAGCGCTTTGGGGGACCGTCGGGTGCGATTGGAAAATCGGTTCTCGTCGATAATGTGCCCTTCACGGTGATCGGCGTGGCGCCTCCGGAATTCTTCGGAGTCGATCCTGCGGCGGCGCCGGACCTTTACCTTCCGTTGCACACGAATCTGCTCGTGGACGGTGCCCGAGCGGCTCGTATGTATCCCGACGGAAACTTCTACTGGATCGAAATGATGGGCCGTCTGCGTCCCGGCGTAAGCATGGCCCAGGCGCAGGCAGCGCTGGCTCCTCGTTTCCATCAATGGGTTGCCGCCACCGCGACGACCGACGGTGAGCGCGCCAAACTGCCCGCGCTGATGCTGAATCCCGGCGCCGCCGGTCTGGGCAGTTTGCGCCGCCAGTATTCCAAGCCTCTGTACGTGCTCCTGACGATGGTGGGATTGATCCTGGCGATCGCGTGCGCGAACATCGCCAATCTGCTGCTGGCAAGGGCCGCCGCGCGACGCCGCGAAATGGCTGTCCGGCTCAGCCTGGGAGCGGGACGGTTCCGCGTCGTGCGGCAGTTGCTTACCGAGAGTGTGATGCTGGCGTCGCTCGGCGGAGCATTAGGGGTCTTGTTTGCAATCTGGGGCGTGCGATCGCTGACGTTTCTGCTCTCCAAGGGGCGGGAGAATTTTACGCTGCACGCGGAATTGAACTGGAACGTGCTAGGCGTGACGGCGGCGCTCTCGGTGGTTTGCGGCCTGATATTTGGCCTCGCTCCAGCGATTCAGGCGACGCGTCCGGACGTCATGCCCGCACTAAAGAATCGACGCGGAAGCGGACCGCGCCGCCGCGCGCAGCACTTTCTGGTGGTCGCCCAAATCGCGATCTCTTTTCTCATCCTGGTCGCCGCCGGTCTGTTTGTCCGGACACTCAACAACCTGCACTCCGTCCAACTGGGATACGCTCGCGAGAACATCCTTCTGTTCTCGCTGAATGCGCGCCAGGCCGGGCATCGCGACCCGGAGATCGCCACTTTTTACGCGGACCTGCGCAAGCGCTTCGAATCGATCCCCGGAGTGAGCAGCGCGACGCTTTCGCAATCCTCGATCATCAACGCCGCCCGCGCCGGGCAGGCAATCAGGGGGCCAATGAAGATCGGCGCTGTTACCATCGAAGACGCGCGCGTTCTGGCCGCCGGACCGCGTTTCCTCACGACGATGCAGATTCCGCTCCTGGCCGGGCGTGAGATTGACGACCGCGATCAACCGGTTTCCAGGCCGGTTGCAGTGATCAGCGAGCGACTGGCGCGGACTTACTTCGAGAACGAGAATCCGGTGGGCCGGCGCATCACGCTCCCGGATGAGAAGCGCGATCTCGAAATCGTCGGCGTGTCGGCTAACCTGCGGTACGGTGGTCTGAAAAATGAAGAGGAGAGTGCAATGACCGTGCTCGTAGCGGTCAGCCAGTTTTCTCCGGACCGAATGACCTACGCGCTGCGCACTGCGGGTGATCCGCTGAGGTTTGTTCCGAGTGTGCATGAGATCGTGCGGGAGGCAGATTCCCGCATACCCGTCACAAACGTGGTCACACAGGCTGCGGAAATCGATCGGACGATCAGCCGCGAAGTCACGTTCGCGAAACTATGCACGGGTTTCGCGGTTCTGGCTCTACTGATCGCGTGTGTGGGGCTCTACGGGACGATGTCATACAGTGTCGCGCGGCAAGTCGGGGAGATGGGAATCCGTATGGCGCTGGGGGCGCAGCGCCGCGCCGTGGTATGGATGGTCCTCCGTCGTGTTCTATTACTGGTGGCAGTGGGACTCGCGATCAGCGTGCCTGCCGCGTTGGGTGCGTCCCAGTTGGTCAAATCGTTTCTGTTCGAGACTCAGCCCAACGATCCGGGAACTCTGATACTGGCCGGCGCCATCCTCGTAGGTGCGGCGATCTTAGCTGGTTACGCGCCGGCAAGGCGAGCGTCCCGAATTGATCCGCTGGCCGCACTGCGGCACGAGTAAGCCTGAAATCGGGGAGTCCTACCACAATATGAGCCGTGCGCAACGTCGTGACGGGACAACGCCAGCCCGTCCATCGCGATTCCGCCATAGACATTCGCTTGCAACCTCCCGGCCCAAGAGTGCATCAAATCTGGAGATGGCCTTCGTCGCCCGCCATTAACCGGCCCCGGGCCCTGCCGTTCCGCAGTTCCAGCGTGTAAACTTCGCCGATAAGGAGGAAATTCTTTGCTAGCTGAAGTGAAGGACTACCTGCTCGTCAGTGACTTCGATCAGACGCTCAGTTTCAACGATTCCGGCATGGTCCTCAGCGAGATCATGGGAATTCGCGGCTTTCGTGAGCGCATCGCCCGTCTCGCCGACACTCACCTCATCCAGCAGGGTGGAGAGCTCGCATACCTGCTCCTGCACGATCCTGAGTACCGGTGCGTTCGACGTGAGCACCTCCACGAAGTCGGAAAGCGCATTCGCCTGAAGGACAACATCGGGCTGCTCTCGACCATGCTTGCAAACCTCGAAGACCGGCGCTTCTCGTTCTACGTCGTCTCGGCCGCGCCGCAGGAAGTCATCCAATCCGCGCTCGAAGGACTCGTGCCCGGGGACCACATCTTCGGTACCGAGTTCCGCTACGACCCCGCCACAGGCGAGATTCAGTCCATCGCTCGAGTGCCCGCTGGATACGGCAAAGTTGCAGTTGTCGACGCGCTCCGGGCCTTGCTTGGGATTGCCCACGACGGCGTGGTCTATGTCGGCGATGGCAGTTCCGATATTCACGTGATGCTGCATGTCAACCGCCTCGATGGTCTGACCATCGCCGTGTCCGAGAACAAGTACATCACGCAGATCGCAAGGCGTACCGTCGTCAGCGACGACGCGCTGAGTGTCCTCATTCCGGTACTCGAAGAGATCTGCGGTTGGAATGCCACGCGCGTACGGGGCCTGTTCGAGGCGAACGGCTTCGTTCTGCGCGAATGGGACAAAGTCCGAACCGACGCAATCACCATCGGCCGAGCGGCGTCCGTGGTGGCGGCATGATGCTCGACACAATCGGCTGGCTCGCTACCGGCGTGTTTTCGGCATCATATCTGTTCCGCAGCGGCAAGGCGTTGCGCCGCGTCCAGGCGTTAGCGGCGCTCCTCTGGATCGTTTATGGTATCGCCATCGCTTCGAAACCGGTGATTGCGGCGAACGCAATTGTGGCAATTGCGGCAGTCGGTTCGGCCGTCGCCGCGGGCGGGAAGAACCGGGACCGTACGCTCGCCGGCGGCACGAGAATGGTCCACGATTCGAAGCGGTAATTAGTTGGCTACACGCTGTTGGCCCAAGATGCCGTGGTCCGTTCTGGTTCGATGCCCGGAAACGCGAGCCCCACGCTCAGTCACCGCCCCTGCTGCTCGCGCTCCTCGTCCAGCACCAGCACGGCGTGGAGTTCATCGGCAGCCACGCCATCCAAGCCGATGTGGACGCCCGTCCTGGAGGCCGCCCGGATATCGAGCGCACGCCGCAACAGCATCCCCCGCTCGGACTGCTCGGCCTGCTCCAAGCGATCAAGCGGGCAGATCGACGGACCGCAGAAAGCCGCGCCGGTACTCGAACACTGGCCGAAGGCATTTTGAGTGTCGTGCCACCCAGGACGCGCGTCGTGACGCGGAACGAGCCGCTGGCCGGAACCACGTCGTCCACGTCAGCCTGGCTCAGCTACTCGATAATCCGGCTGGCTTCGAACGGGTCGATCTCGACGTCGTCGCCTTCCTGCCGGATCTTCGCCTGCAGTGCGGTATCCACTTCCTCGCCACCCGTGACGCTCGTCTCCGACATTCCGCGGCCGAGGCGCTTCTGGCGCGCGATCCCGATGGACCCCTACAAGAAGTCCCCAAAGTGGCTGGTTTTTGAGGGGGTGGAAATGCTCGTAAGTTATTGGCTCCCCGAGAGGAACCCTGTTACGTAATGGAAATGGAGAATTTCCGCGGTTCAGATTGCCGCACCGAGTGAAATGCATATCCGGACTTGAGAATACGGTTCACCCAAGTGCCACGAACAAAAGATGTTCTGCCCCAGGACTTCTGAGCGGAGCTGTTAACCAACTCGCCGATGTGGAGGTCGACGGCAGGCCGATGGGCCCAGGCGTAGTGACCAGTCCGCGCATAGGGCATAGGCTCGAGATCTCAGCGTATTCGGCTCTCGATTGGGCGACTCGAGATGTCTCCAACAACGGCCAGGTTATCGCGAGCAAGGAGAATGCACATAATCCGGGAATGTGAGGACAAGCCGAAACTGCTCGAGTCACATCCGCCTGCCGCCAGCCGCGATGATGATCTGGCCGGTGATCCAGCGCGCATCATCGCTGGCGAGGAAGGCCACTACCGACGCAACGTCGTCCGGTTGAGCGATTCTTCCCAGAGGGGTTGCCCTTTCCTGCCCGTCGCGAAATGTTCCTTGGAGACCGGCCCGCGAAAGCCGTCCGTCTCGACCGGGCCGGGGTCGAGTGAGTTCACGCGGATCTTGCGCGGACCAAGCTCCTGCGACAGAGAAAGCGAAATCGCATCGACCGCAGCTTTGCTCGCGCTGTAGACCGAGGCCTGCGGCTGCGGCATCGGGCCAACGATGGACCCGATGTTGACGATCGAGCTGCCCTCCGGCCCCGTCAGCTTCACGGCTTCCTGAATCGTGAATAGCAGACCGACGACGTTCACATTCAGGTGTTTTTGTATGTGCTCCGGCGCGATAGCTTCCAGCGCCGCGAATTCATATAAGCCGGCGTTGTTTACAAGGATATCCACCTTGCCGTATGCCGCCTTCGTCTCGGGAACAGACGCCGAATATCCCGCACGTCGGAGACATCGCCTTGGACCGCAATAGCCTTTCCGTGCTTCTTCGTGATACGTGCGACGACATCTTCCGCGCGGGATTTGCTGGCAACGTAGTTCACCACTACCGAAGCGCCTTCTGCTGCCAAATGCTCCGCGCTTGAAGCTCCGATGCCCTTCGAAGCTCCCGTTACGACCGCGACTCTACCGGTCAGCTTGCCCACAAAACCTCCTCTACCGCGACGATTAAGCGGCCCTTCTGACCTTTTCCTCCTCCTTCGTTTTGACGTCCGCGAGCAATGTCCCCAATCCTTCCGCCATTGTCGGGTGGGTGAGGATCGCATCCCGAAGCAACGTGAACGGCGCACTGCTCACCATCGCCGTCTGAACCACGGCCATTACCTCGCCTGCGCCAGTTATGAAAGCCGTGAAACCGAGAATCCTGTCGTTGTGCTCGTCGATGAGCATCTTCAGGAAGCCGCGAGTTTCCGAAAGCGTACGCGCTCGGCGTACGCCGTCCCCCGGCATCTTAACGACACGGTACTCAATGCCGCGAGCCCGGGCCTGTGCTTCGTTCAGCCCGACACGCGCAAGTTCGGGGTCTGTAAAGATGCAGTACGGAACCAGACGGTCGCGCGTCGTTCGGTTGCCGCCGTTCAGATTATCTCGAATCACGCTGAAATCGTCTTGAGACACGTGTGTGAAATGCGGGCTGCCGGCGCACTCACCTATCGCCCACACCCCCGGCGCCGTGGTCTCCAGCCGATCATTCACTTTGATATAGCCCCTTTCGTCCAGCTCGACGCCCGCGTCCTCAAGCCCTATCCCTTTTGTGTTCGGCGTACGGCCGATCGCAACAAGGATGTCGCTGGCGTCAATCGTGCGCTGCCGGCCGTCCTGCTCGACTTGTACGCGGGTGCTTTCACCGGAAATGCCGGTTACTTTTGTGAGCTGAGAGTGGAGCAGCACGTCAATGCCCTCGTCGCGGAAGAGTTCCAGCAGAGCCTCCCCAACATCCTGATCCTCGCGGCTGGCCAGTTGCGGTCCTCGCTCGATCACAGTGACCTGGCTGCCGAAGCGCCTCATGGCCTGCCCGAACTCGAGTCCGACGTACCCGCCGCCCAGAATGATGAGATGACCGGGAACACGATCCAGTTCGAGCGCTTCGATGTGACTCATCGGTCTCGCTGCCGCAAGTCCGGGGATATCGGGGATGGTGGCGTGCGTGCCCAAATTCAGAAAAAGCCGGTCGGTACTCAGAAGCCGCGTACTTCCCTCCCGGGTTCTCACCTCCAGCATCCTGGGACCGGTCAAACGCCCTTCGCCCAGGATCAGATCGGCTCCGCCGTCTTTGTACCTGGCCAGGTGGTATTTGACCGAGCCCTCGACCGTTTTGCGCTTTCGATCACGAACGCCCTCCATGTTGATCGAGAACGGTTGGGTTTCGATGCCGAATTCCGCCGCCCGCCGGAACAGTGAAGCTACCTTGGCGCTATGGATGATATTTTTGCTGGGCATGCACGCGATGTTGTGACAGGAGCCTCCGATCCACTTTCGCTCCACGACGGCGGTACGCTCACCTTGTTCCGCCAGGGTCCAGGTCATGAGCTTACCCCCGGTGCCGCCCCCGAAAACGATATTTTGATAATGTTCTATGCTGGGCATGATGACTTATCCCCTCCGAGACACCACCCATCAACCGCGAGCATAGCATGAGCCAGGGTATATAGCTAAGCTTGTGAGCTCGGCATTTCAGATCTACTTTGGATCAACTCCTCACGTCTCTTGATACACTCGCTCAAACTGACATCGGAACGGACACGGTGATCGCAGGTCGTGAAACACCTTCGCACAGTAGACACGATTCCGCCCCATGAGCCTGATGTATAGTGCCGCGGCCGTCAGCATCCCCAGGCAAGGCGCTAGGAAATAGATCCAGATACCTTGCCAGATCCAGGCAAACAGAGCCGACGAGAAGCTCCTTGCCGGATTGACGCTGAAACCGGAAATCGAAGAGGAGAACGTGTAATAGCAAATCGTAAGCAGCGCGACCAGCAACGGCGTGAAGCGAACCAGGACTCGGTGATTCGACGAATAGAGAACGATGCCCATCAGAATTCCAGCTAAACAGTACTCCCCGGCAAGAGCTACGAGGCTTCCATGATCCCCCGGTACCGTGACGATGTAGCGCACCGGCGCGACGGACAATCGCATACCGAGCCCCTCACGTGCCACCAGCACACCCATAACGCCGCCAGCAAACTGAGCCACGACGTAACAGAATGCATCCCACCGATGCACCCGCTGCAGCCAACAATAGGTCAGCGTGATCGCCGGGTTGAAATGAGCGCCTGATCGACGACCGAACGGTGAGCGAATTATCAGAAACGTCGTTATTGCGATGGCAGTTCCCATCAGGAGCATCCTAAGCGACAGCGAGAGACCAATACTTCCTAGCGGCGAATCATTGCTGTAGAGCAGGGTGCCGAAACTGCACGTACTCAGCATAAGGGCGGCAAGCTCGGTGAATTCCATCAAGTACACCCGCCAGTGGGTGTTGACCGCTTCCCTGAGAGAAGCAGATGGGGCGAGCGCGGTCACCAGGTACGGGCGTGGAGTTGACATGGCCAGTCTGACAGCCCCTTCTAACCGCTACCGGGTTCTTCATGCACAGCTATTTCCATCCATCCAAAGCCCGATCCAGGTTCGACCACAAGTCGTCGCGGCGACGATTGCACCCGTTGGAGACTACGTGAGTAGTTTGAGAACCACCACCGCACGGTGCACGACTTCCCGCCAGCGTCACGCGTACGTGCACTTTGAGATCCAGCCGCGCCGATAACTGATAGTTCGCATGAAATCAGCCGCGCCCTCCTGCTGCGACATTGTCAAAACCGCAACTGGAGCCGGGTGAAATCTCCTTGAGCGGTGACGCCATTGTGATCCGGTTTTACAGGCACAGGCGATGCTAACCCCAAGCTGAGCCCCGGCCCATCGAATGCCGCTCCTTCGCTGAGGATTCGGGTCTTATGCACATCACGTCCGTAGTTGAAAGCGGGGCGGCACTCCAACCTGAGCGGCATTGTCCCCCGTACCATCTCGACTTGGCGCACCACTTGGCGGTTTTCGGCTACGGTTGCGTCGCTGCCGATGGACATGTAATCGGTGAGTTCGGTGACTCCGTCCGGCGAAAGAACTCTCGTGATGAGAACATTCGTTTCCGGCCAATAGAGCTGTTTGTGAGTTATTTTGTCCGCCTGCGAACTGATCCTGAAGCATCCGCCTCTCCCGTCATCGAGAATCGCGCCAAACACACTTGGTGAGTCAACTCGTGGAAAGCAGAACCAATCAATTGACCCATTCGTCCCTACAAGAGCTACCGTCTGCGTATCCCAGATGACCCCATAATGTTCACTCGATGGAATCCTGGTCTCTTGCTCTTAAGGCGCCCTCTTTCCGCTCAGGTGAACACTCAACCGGGCCGGGGCATTAATCCCCGTCACTTCATAGTCTACTCGCTGGTCCGGTGCCTCAACCCGTTCTATTCAGTTCTGCCGATATAACGGCGCTGGATCCAAGCGGTGCTATGCTGGGTTTATAAGGGGGGCTGGGGATGGACGTCATCTCACGGGGCTTCACCGGCCGGCGCAGCGCAACCGACGTAAAGCTACCTCCCGGGCAGTACCTTACCACTGGCTTCCCCGTTTTATCCGCAGGGCCGACGCCGCACATATCGCTCGATCGGTGGGCATTCACGATCGACGACGGCACTGACGTTTTGCGGAGGTGGGACTGGAAGTCGTTTCGCGAGTTGCCCACCGAGACCTTCACGGTTGATTTGCACTGCGTTACGCGATGGTCGAAACTCGGCACATCTTGGGAAGGTGTTCCCCTCGATGTGTTGTTTGCAGACGTAAGGGACCGATGCGGCCTATGCTCTCGTGTATTCGTACGGCGCGAACCGGGAGCGGTGTTCTACGGCGACGAGTTGCGGGCGCTATCGGCTCACGATCCAGCTCTGAGCGTTACTTACGCGTACACACGAGTCATTCCGAGGAACTGGTCGCGTCCGCCCGGCCGTATCGACGGCGCTCTGGTTGCGGACACGACCTTGCCCTCGAGCCTTGTCCCGACCTGTTATGTCTGCGGCCCTACATCGTTCGTAGAGAGTGCTGCGGGCCTCCTTACCGGCTCTGGCCACAGCCCCGATAGGATCAGGACGGAGCGTTTTGGCCCCACGGGAGAACGGCAATGAGTTCAAATACAGACTACCTTGACGGTAACTGCGGATTCCGGGCCAAGGTGAACGCCATTCCGCGGTGAACGTGAAAACGATTCCGGGGTGAAGGTGAACGGGATTCCGGGCTGAAGACGAACAGCGATTCCGGCGGGAAGGCGAACGGTTTTCGCTCGACCCCGGAATGGCTTTCACCATCGCCCGGAATGTTTTCCT
>JAEZIJ010000022.1 GCA_023436715.1 Acidobacteriota bacterium | reverse complement strand
AAAACCCATGAGAGAGGCTCCTTTGTGTTACATCTAGTCAAGTAACTAGATACCACAAGATGGCTCAGAACGCAACAAAAATCTATGCAAATGCTTTTTATCTAGTGAAAGGCCAAAGTCCAGGGGCCGGGCATGCCCGGCCCCTACAGGATGCGTCTTGTAGGGGCGACGCATGCGTCGCCCGTGGGCGGCTCCCGGGTAACGCTGACTTTCGACGGAGCGGCCCTGCCGTTGTGGCATTCTATTTCATATGCCGAACCGCAAACTCCGCGTGGCCCTGATCGGACAGGGCTTCATGGGCCGCGCCCATTCCAACGCGTACGCCCAGGTAAAACATTTCTTTGACGTTCCGTTCGATATCGAGAGGGCCGTGATTTGCGGCCGCGACCGCGCGCGCCTCGAACAGACGGCCGCGACCTGGGGATGGCAGCAGGCCGAGACCGATTGGCGCGCGGTCGTGGAGCGCAAAGATATCGACGTGGTGGACGTGGCAACGCCGAACGCTCTGCACGCGCCCATGGCCATCGCCGCGGCCCAGGCGGGCAAAATCGTCTTCTGCGAAAAGCCCCTCGCAGTCTCGGCTGAAGAGGGCGCGCGCATGGCGGACGCAGCCCGTGGAGTGCCCAACATGGTCTGGTTCAATTACCGGCGCGTCCCCGCGGTGGCGTTCGCGCGGCAACTGGTCGATGAAAACCGGATCGGCCGGGTGTTCCACTATCGCGCTACGTATCTGAATGAATCCGGCAGCGACCCCACGCGCCGGCCATCGTGGAAGATGGAGAAGGCACTCGCCGGATCGGGCGTCATCGGCGACCTGCTTTCGCACGTGGTCGATACGGCGATGTACCTGAACGGGCCCATCCGCGAATTGAGCGCGCTCACCCAAACGTTTGAGCCCGGCCGTGACGTGGATGATGCCTGCATCACGCTCGCGCGCTTCGCCAACGGCAGCGTCGGCTCATTCGAGGCCAGCCGCTACGGCGTTGGTTGCCGCAACCGCAACGCTTTCGAGATGCAGGGCGAGCGCGGCATGATCCGCTTCAATCTCGAGAACTTCAATCACCTCGAGTTCCACGACGCCACCGAGCCGCGCAACACGCAGGGCGCGCGCAGCATCCTGGTAACCGGGCCGGACCAGCCCTATGCGGGCAGGTTCTGGAAGCCCGGCCACCCCATCGGATACGAGCACACGTTTATCAGCGCACTCGGAGATTTCCTCGAAACTCTTGCAATTGGCAAGGAATTCCACCCGAATTTCGCCGATGCGCAGAAAGTCCAAACGGTTCTTGAAGCCGTCCAGAGTTCCGCGCAATCGGGTGTGTGGGTACCTGCGCTAAATTAGAAGGTGAAATGTTCACCTGGATTTGCCCGAAGTGCGGAAAGGAAGTCCCTCCGTCTTATTCGGAATGCCCCAATTGCGAAGTAACGGGGCAGGCACAGACTCCGGCGGGGCAGACCGCCCCGTCCACGCATGCGGCGCCGCCAAGCCTTCCGGCCCCCTCCGCGACGGCTTCCGCTCGGCCCCGCGGCCCAGGTATACCCCACTGGCTGTTGAGCATCGTGTTTGCGATCGTTTTCGCCGGTCTCGGCTTGGGCGCTTTCATGCTGTTCCGCTCGACACCGGCCGAGCAACCGGCTCCGGCAGCGCAACCCGCGGTGGTTATGGAGACGCCGGGAAGCCAGGTGGCGCCCGAAGTCGAGAAAGCGAATCCGGCCTTCAAGAACCTCGAACTCACGGGCCTGCGCCTCACGGAAGACAAGAAGCGGAAGGCGTTCCTCCAGTTCGTGGTGGTCAACCACTCGGGCGCCGACCTCGGCGACATCGCGGCGAAGGTCAACCTGCGAACGAGCAAGAGCGGCCCCGCCGAGCCGCCCGTGGGCACGTTTACGTTCAAGACGTCGCTCGGCCCCTACGAATCGAAGGACCTCAAGGTGCCCGTCGATACGAAACTGCGCGTCTACGAACTGCCGGATTGGCAGTTCCTGCGTACCGAGATCACCACCCGGTAAGCGCGCCAAGCTGTTTGGTCGATTCTCTACTCGCTCCTGAGCGCTACCGCCGGGTCCACGCGGCTTGCGCGCCGCGCCGGGACGTGGCTCGCCAGAACCGCAATCGCAACCACCACGAACGCGCCGCACAGGTAGGAGAAGGGGTCCGCCGGCTCCACTCCGAACAGCAGTTTCGAAATCGCGAACGCACCCAGGACCGCGGCGGCAAGCCCAAACACCATGCCGGTCACAGCCAGCCTGAGGCCGTCGCCCAGCACCATCCGCACCACCTTGCGAGGCTCCGCGCCGATCGCGATGCGAATTCCGATCTCGTGCGTGCGCCGTGCGACAGCCGCGGCCACCACTCCGTACAGCCCTACCGCGGCCAGGAAAATCCCCAGCAGCCCGAGAGACCCGAGCAGCGCCGCCGCCATCGCGTCCAGATACGTCGCGAACCTCATGTTCTGCTTCAGCGTGACGAAACTAAGGACGCGCAACTGAGGAACCGCTTGCGTCACGGTCCGCCGTACCGCTTCGGAAATCGCGGTCGGACTTCCCGCGGTCGCAACGGCGAGAATCGAAGGGCCGCCCGACGGCAGGTACATGAACGGAGTGGGCTCGTCCCGCAAGGTCTTATACTTTCCGTCCTCTACAACCCCGACCACCTCGCGATCAACGCCCTCCACGCGGAACCACCGGCCGAGCACATCGCCGTTGCCTGCCAGCCGCTTCGCCAGCGTCTCATTGACGATGACGCTCTTGCCCACGGCCGCGTCTCGAGCGTCGAAATCGCGCCCGCGTAACAGCCGCGTTCCCATCACCGCGAAGTACCTCGGCGCGATGAAATTGTTGCGCACCTCTGTTTCTTCGGAATCACCCGGCAGCAGCGCCTTCCGGCGCATGCCGCTACCCGAACCGGAGAGTGGAATCGCAGCCGTGCTGCTCACCTCGATCACACCGGGCAGTGCGCGCAACTTTGCCATCAATTCCCGATAGGCCGCGGGCCCGGGCAGATTCGCATTCTCCGCCGCCGTGGGGGCGAGGTGAGCGAAAATCACGTTCCTCTCCTGATCGAAACCGGGGTGCACCCACTGCGTGTTCAAGTAGCTGCGCACCCAGAGCACGGTGCCCGCAAGCAGGAACTGCGCCACCGCGATCTGCCCAACCACGAGGACGTTCCGCATCGAAAAGAACCGTCGCCCGCGCGCGGTTTCCCCGCGGCCGGCCTTGATCTCGATGACCAGGTCGCGCTTGGACGCGCGCAGAGCCGGCGCCAGCCCGAACAGCAACGCTGTCGCGGCCGAGATCAGAATCGCGTAGGCAAACATGCGCCAGTCCAGCCGTATGCCGTAATCGAGCGATATGCCCATCGGCGGCTGTATCGGCAGGTGCAACAGCCAGTAGCCGAACAGCAGCCCTGCGCCACCGCCCATCAGCCCCAGCACCACGCTTTCGGTCAGCAGTTGGCGCACGAGCCGCCACCGGCCCGCTCCCAATGACAGCCGGACGGCAATCTCTCTTCGCCGCGCCTCGGCTTGCGCAAGCAGCAGGCCCGCTACGTTCGCGCACGCTACCAGAAGCACCAGACTAACCAGCCCCAGCGCGATTCCGCCCAGGACCATCCCGACCTTCATCTTGTCCTTCGCATACGCGTAGCCCGTAAACACCCGCCCCTTGTTCGTTGCCGGGTAGACTTCCGCCAGGCGCTTACCAGCCAAGTCGAGCTCTGCGTCGGCCTGCGCGACCGTTGCCCCCGGCCTGAGCCGCCCCAGCGCGTGCTCGTAGTGACCGCTGTCCCGGTTTGCAAGGTCGCCCGGGCGGGACATAGCGCTTAGCGGGAGCCAGACGTCTGCGGGTAAGTGGAAGTCCATCCCGCGGAAAGACTGGGGCGCCACCCCGACGATCACCAGGTTCCGGTTGCCCGTCCGCACCGTCTGATTCAGCACGTCCGGGCTGCCGCCGAACCGCCGTTGCCACAGGCTGTTGCTGATCACCGCCGGCGCCTCGGCTGACGGTTGGCCATCGAGTTCCGGCGAAAACAGCCGCCCGAGAACCGGCTTGACGCCCAGTCCCTGGAAGTAGTTGGGGGACACCGCATTACCCGCGCACAGATCCTCCCAGCCGCGGACGGCTATGGGCACCACGCGCCGCTGCCACACGACAACGCTCGAAAACGCGCGCAACCCTTCGGCCAGGTCGACATAATCGGGGTGGGTGACTAACTCGCCGCGGCCGTCCTTCGCGGCCCTAATCGCCACGAGTTCGCCGGGCTTCTCCACCGCCAGGCCCTGGAAGAACAGGGTATTGACGACGCTGAAGATCGCGGCGTTGGGGCCGGTAGCCAGGCCCAGGGAGAGCACGGCCACAGCCGTCATTCCCGGGTGCTTGGCGAATAGTCTGAGAGCGTACCGCACATCCTGAATTAAAGTGCGCATGCGTTTCTGTCCTATACGCACGGACCCCGAGGGGTGTTCCCTCGATCGCGGTTCAGATTAAACCCAAACCTTCTCTAGCGGCACGCCCTGCCTGCACAACTCGCAACAGGCCGCGTCGCGGTAATACATCGCATCGAGCTTGGCCAGGTAGTAGAGCGGCAGCGGGCTGAAATCCGGCGTTTCGGGCGTCGGTTGGTAAACAATCACCGCCAGCCCCACCACCTCCGCCCCGTTCGCCTCCACCAGCGCCTTGAGTTCGCCGAGCTTCCGGCCCGTTCGCAGGATGTCGTCCACCAGCACGACCTGCTCGCCTTTCACCTGCTCCAGATACTGCCGGAAACGCAGCGGCTCGCCCGACTCCTCCCGCTCGGCCCAGTACACCTGATGCGCCCGCAACGCTTCGCACACGCCGTAGGCCACCGGCAGCCCGCCCGTAGCCGGCGCGACGATCGAGAGTTGGGGTATCATCGCCCGAATTTCCGAATTTGCGCGCAGGAGCCGGCTCAGGCCGACGCTCAGCACCTTAGCGTGCTGGTAGTACCGCATCGCCAGCGCCACTTGAAGGTACTCGTTGGAGTGAAGACCGTTCGGGTATTCGAAATGTCCGTCCCGAAGTGCGCCCGTCTGGCGCAGCAGGTTGACCACATCGTCTTGGGTTGGCACAAGATCCATATCACACCGCCGGAGCGAAGCTCCGCTTCCCTCCATCAATGCGCTCCCTTCCCCGTCAATACGTGGGGAATCGTGAGCAAGAGTATTTTCCAGTCCAGAGCGAGCGACCAGTTGTCGATGTACTGCATATCCATCTTCATCCAGGTCTCAAACTCAAGATTATCGCGCCCTTCGAGCGCCCACAGGCAGGTCAGTCCCGGCCGCATGCGCAGCCGCCTCCGCTGCCAGGGCTTGTACAGCTCCACCTCTTCCGGAACGGGTGGGCGCGGCCCCACCAGGGACATATCGCCCTTCAGCACGTTCCAGAGCTGCGGCCACTCGTCGATCGAAAACTTGCGCAAATGCCGGCCGATCGGCGTCAGCCGCGGATCGTTCGGAATCTTGAATGCCGTCGATTTCGAGCTGAGGTGCTTCAACGCTTCCTTCAGATCCTCCGCGTTTTCGCACATCGAACGGAACTTGTAAAAGGTGAACTTCCGGCCGTTCAGGCCGCAGCGGATCTGCCTGAAGATCGCCGGGCCGGGCGACGTGAGCCGGACCAGCGCGGCCACCACAAGCATCACCGGCGCGAGCAGCACCAGCGCGGTCCCCGCCACCACGACGTCCGCGATGCGCTTCACCAGCAGCCGGATTTCGTCGTGCGGCGTGGCCGAAAACGTCAGCAGCGGTATCGGCCCCAGGCGCTCGAGGTAAACGTCGCTGTTAACGTGCGGGAAAAAGTCCACCACCACCCGCGTCCGCACGCCCTCCTCGTCGCACAACACCAGTACGTCTTCGAGGGCCGCCAGCCGCTTGCTATCCACCGTGAACAGCACCTCGTCGATCACCTGACGCCGCAGCAGCATCGGCAGTTCCGCCACCGCGTGGACCTTGTATTCCTCATTCAGCCGGATGAACTCCGGCGCCGCCTCCAGATCGTCCGCCAGAAATCCCAGCAGCCTGATCCCGAATCTCGCCGAGGATTCCAGCGCCGCCCCCAACCGCTTCGCGCTCTCGCCCGTACCTACCACCATCACGTAACTCGGGGCTCCCCGCCTGACCGCCACCACCACCCTTCCCGCCGTCAGCCGGAACACGCACAGCAGCGCCCACGAGTACACGCCGAACAGCCCCAGAAACGGCCGGCTCAAGTCCAGCCGCAGCACGTATTGAAAGATCACCAGGCACATCAGGCCAAGCAGCGACTGGTGGAAGCTGTCACGCAGGATCACCTTCGGGTTGCCCGCGTCGAGCCTTGCATAAACGTTCAGCCACAGCCCCATCCCCAACCACGCCAGCAGCGAAAAGCCGAACAGCAGCGACGTTACTTCAAAAGGAAGGTGGAACGCGCGCTCGAACGGAAGCAGCACGCGGCTCTCGTAAGCGGCCGTGAACGCCGCGGCCGTCAGGACAATGTCCGACAGTCCGAACAGGACCCGTGCCTTTCGATGGCGGCGGCTGAACATTTCAGGGTTGAGAATAGCACGTACGAGCCGCTTCCACCGCTCGCATGAATCTCAGCATGTTGCCGCCGTATATCTTCACAATGTCCGCCGCGGAGTAGCCCCTTCGAAGCAGCGCCCGCGTCAGGTTCGGAAAACGCGAGACGTCGTCCAGCCCCGCCGGCGCCTGATCGATGCCGTCAAAGTCGCTCCCGATCCCCACCCCATCGATGCCGGCCACCTTCACCGCGTGATCGATATGCGCCACCACGTCATCGAGGTTGGCGGGCGGGTCTTTGCGCAGCGTCAGGAACTCCGCGTTGAAGTTGATCTGAATCACTCCGCCCTTCTTCACCATGGCCCGAATCATCTCGTCCGTCATGTTCCGCGGCACGTCGCACACCGCCCGGCACGACGAGTGCGAGGCGAACACCGGCACGCGGGTCGTCTCCAGCACGTCCCGGAAAGTCTTATCCGAAACGTGCGAAACGTCCACCATCATGCCGAGCCGGTTCATCTCGCGGATCACCTCTCGTCCGAAGCCGGTAAGCCCGTTGTGATGTTCCACCGCTCGATCACCGAGGTCGCCGCAGGAATCCGCCCAGTTATTCGTGTTCGCGTGGGTGAGCGTCATGTACCGCGCGCCGAGGGCGTAAAAGGCTCGCAGGATGCCCAGGCTGTCCTCGATCGCGTGGCCGCCCTCCACTCCGATCAGCGCGGCGATCTTGCCCTGCCGGTGAGCCGCGTCGATTTCGTCCGCGCTCACCGCAAGCGCAAACTCGCCGGAGTGCTCCGCCACGACGCTCTGCCGTATGGCGTCGATCAACTCCAGCCCGTTGTGCGCCGCGTCTCGCGTCTTCACGCGCCCCGGGCTGACGAACGCCGAAAAGAAAACCGCGCCTACCCCGCCTTCGCGCAGCCTCGGCGCGTCCGTGTGCCCTTCGGCCGTGCGCTTCCCGATATCGAAGCCCTTCAGCACACGCAACGGCACATCATTATGTGAGTCGATCAGGATCGCCGACCGCCTGATCTGCTCCACAGCCGGCTGAGCCTGCAGCAAGCCGCTCACCAGAGTGACGCACAAACAGTGCCAACCCGCATTACGCATGCTTCATTGTATATTCATCAGCTCACGCTGCCAAACCTGTTACAATCTACCCTTAGGCGGCTGGCTGACTTACTCTTCTATTAGCAGTTCTTCATCTCCCAGCAGTTTCTTCACCGTGTTGCAGGCATCACATCCGGGGTTGCGAATCGTCAGGCTATTTTCCGGCCGGAAGCGCATGGCCGCTTTTCTGGTCGCGCTGGTTTGTGCCGCGGCAGCTCTGGACATCACGGTACCGTTTGTCACTCAACGGCTCATCGACACGCTGGTTAAGTCTTTCGAATCTTCCACCGCACTCGAACTGCGCATCTTACTAACTTCAGCCTTACTGATCCTTGTTGCTACCGTCCTCGCCCGCGCCATCCGCTCCCTATACAACTACTATTTATTCAAGACCGTCAGCCGCATCGAGGATGAGGTCCGCTACCAGGCTTTTGAAAACTACCTCTGCCTGGACGCCCAGTTTCATCAGGCCGCCAGCAGCGGCCAGATCATCGGCCGAATCGATTCCGGCTGCGGCGCCGTCTTCGCCGTTCTGTTCGATATCCTCGGCCAGAGCCTCGTGCCGCCGCTTGTCGTCTTCGCCGGAGTGCTCGCGTCTCTCCTCTATAAGAACGCCTGGATCGCACTCGCCATCTGCGTGCCGGTCCCCATTTACCTCGTCATCGTCCGCCGGATCACGCTGCGCATCTATGAACTCGAACAGCAGGGGTGCGAGCGCTTTGAGCAGGTCGCGAAAGAGCGCTACGACGTGGCCGGCAACGTCATGACGGTGAAAAAGTTTTCGCAGGAGCGCGAGGAGATCCGCCGTCAGTTCGCCCTGCAATGCCGCGCGCGCGACGTGCAGTATCGCGGCGAGCGCCTCTGGAGCCTCGTCGAAAACAGCCAGAACTTCATCGCCACCGCGGGCAGCGTCGGCGTCATCCTCCTCAGCGGCTGGCTGGTGGTGTCGGGCCGCAGCACGGTGGGCGAGTTCGTTCTTTACCTCACGCTCTCCTCGATGGCCTACCAGCCGATATCGCAGCTCTCGACAATCCTCCCCCGCCTGCGCCGCAACATGGCGAGCATCGAACGGCTGTTCGGCGTGCTCGACAAGCGTTCCGCGATCGTTGACTCACCCGGCGCCCGCGCGCTTGCTCCGCTGCACGCCAGCATCGAGTTCCGCGACGTCTGGTTCCGCTATTCAGACGCGAAGCGCTGGACCCTGCGCGGGATCAACCTTTCGATTCCCGCCGGAGCGACCGTCGCGCTGGTCGGCCGCAGCGGCAGCGGGAAAACCACGCTGGTCAACCTGCTGCTCCGCCTCTACGACCCACAGCGCGGCGCAATCCTCATCGACGGCGTCGACATCCGAGAAATCACGCAGGAGAGTCTGCGCGCGCAGATCGCCGTCGTTCCGCAGGAAGTTGATCTGTTCTCGCGGACCATCGCCGAGAACATCGCTTACGGCCGCCCGGAAGCCGCGCCCGAGGACGTTTCAGAGGCCGCCAAAATCGCCCTGGCGCATGACTTCATCAGCCGCACCGAAAAGGACTACGCAAGCCTGGTGGGCGACCGCGGCCTTAAGCTCTCCGGCGGCGAGCGCCAGCGCATCGGGATCGCGCGGGCCGTGCTCCGCAACCCGAACATCTTCATCCTCGACGAAGCCACCAGCCACCTCGACAGCCAGAGCGAGCGCCTCATTCAGTGCGCCACCGAGCGTGTAATCAAGGGTCGCACGTCCTTCCTGATCGCCCACCGGCTCTCGACCGTCCTCGACGCCGACGTCATCGTCGTGTTCGATAAAGGCGGCATCGAGGCCGCCGGCACGCACGACGAACTCCTCGAAATCAGCCCGACATACCAGAGACTGTACAGCTACTATTCGAGATCCGCCGAACCCGAACTCGCGCCTTCCGTGCACTGAACGCGATCGCAATCAACCCCAGCGAGCACATGAGGCCCAAAGCCGCCGGGCTTGTTCACTGAAAGCCTCTCCAGCAAGGAACCGTCGAAACGCCCTTCGTCAGAAAGATGGCCAGTGACTGATCGGCCAGGGCGACACACATCGCAGCACTTCGCCGGCCGATGCGGACAGCGGGACGAGTTCCAAAGTCCGCTCAACCACAGCCGTAACAGCTTCCGTTCGGGAGGGAAGCCCGCCCCGATCTCCGAGCCGCTGGATATACGCGAAGTGCGCCCACTCGTCGACCCCCTCCCAGATCGGCTGCTCGACGCAGTAGAACGCCCCGCGCACGACAAACGCGAGCCAAATAACTGTGAGGAGCGTCCGCTTTTCCCGGAAAGTCGCCATGCCACCAGCCTAATGGCACGCCTTCGCCCTCCCACGTTTCGCGATTCACTTACCGGCTGGGGAAAGGTGCCATGCCCCTTGTAGTTACTTCAGTAGGGTGCGAAGGGGCGATCCGGCATCCGCACTCCCAAGCACACCTCGCGCTCGGCGCCCGGCGTCAGGAGACTAATGATCAAGTGATCCACCACCCCGTTCGTTCGGTCTATGAACCGGATCACCTTCTCGTATTGAACTCCCGGATCTGCTGCGACGAACAGTACCCTTTCTACCTTTGTGCTGTAGAACTGTTGAAGCGTTGCATCCACTTCTGGCTCGTCCTTCACTTCGCCGTTCACCTGAAGGGTGATGCTGTTCCTACCCACCTTCGCTATCGCCAGATATCAGTTGCCGCAAAACCCAATTCGACCCAATTTGACCCACTAATTTACCCATTGACTCCGATCTTATGTAGTGATAACATTCCCGATCGGTCGGGCATTGGTGGAGCACCCGGCCATATACCGCCTGGTGTCTGCGACCGCCTCGCATCCGGCCCAGTCTACCGAACGCGGACCGAAGCCGGGGGCGCAATGGCGAAGCTTCCGGGGCCGGGCGGGATCGAGTCTGTCCTTCTGTAAGAGTTAGCAGCCTGTGGTGAAAGTCCCAATTGAATTAAAACCAGTTACGTAAGGAAATGTTTCAGCGTCTATTCACCGATGTCGATGGGCACGCGAAAAGACCGGGAGCGGCAGGAGGATCTTTGGATCT
>JAEZIJ010000207.1 GCA_023436715.1 Acidobacteriota bacterium | reverse complement strand
CCCTCGTTCCGCTCCCCCCTTTTGTTCCATCCGCTCCCGAGCCGGTTTCCCCTCTGGCCGTGCGAATTGTCGGGGCGCCGGCGCCGCCTGACGGGCTGCGATACCGGTTGATCGCGCTCGCGGCGGCCGCCGTCCTGCTGCTTGGTGTCGGATACTGGGCAGGGCTCAAGATGGTCAAAGCCGCAAAAGAGCCGGCGAATGCCCGCTCCCCGCTCTGGCCCGCGCTCTTCAACCGTGACCAGCCGACCCTGGTTGTCTGCGCCGACGCCGCCCTGGTCTTGGCGCAGGCTCTCACGCGCAAGCCCGTTTCCTTCGACGACTACGTGAAAGGCAGATACACCTCCGACGCTGGACCGCTGGAGGCGGATACGAAAAGGGTGCTCGAGCTGATGCCGGCATGGACCTGGACCGATCTCGCCGATGCCCGGCTGGTCGACCGCCTGCACCGCGCGAACCCGAACTGGTGGGACAGAACCTCCATCCGCACCGCCAGGACAGTCCAGATCCACGATTTCACCAGCGGCAACGGGGTCGTCATCGGAAGCGCGCAGTCGAATCCGTGGAATACGCTATTTGAAAAGCAGCTCAACTTCCGGATCGAGTGGGACGACCAGACGCGCACGGCGCAGGTCCGCAACAAATCGCCGCAGGCCGGGGAACAACCGGTGTACGGGAGACTGGTGAACGAGGGTTCCGTCGTCTACAGCACCATCGCCTTCATCCCCAATTTGAGGAACGACGGAAGCGTCCTGATTATAGCCGGGACGAACGGTCAGGCCACGGAAGCCGCGGGAGAGTACATCACCAACAGCGCCAGCAATTCGCGGTTGATGCGGATAGTTTCGAGCCGCAACGGAGGTGACCTGCCATATTTTGAAGTCCTGCTGAAATCCGGTACGCTCGCCGGCGTCGCCCAGGGCGCCGAAGTGGTCGCCATCCGCACCCGCTCGCCAGGCCCCAAATCGAGGTAACCCGGCTTGCGCCACAACGGCCTGCCCGCCCGCGTGCCGCAAACGGGTTTTGTGGCCCGGCAGCGCAAATAGTGGATACTGAAGTAAATGGAGCCGGATTTCCTTGTTGTCGGTGCCGGCGTGGCCGGTTTGCGAGCAGCCATCGAACTGGCTCAGGCAGGCACCGTGTTGGTGGTGGCGAAGGACAGTTTGCGCGAGTCCTCGTCCGAGTATGCCCAGGGCGGAATTGCGGTGGCGCTCAGCGAGGACGACGAGGTGCCCCTGCATGAGCAGGACACCCTGGCCGCGGGCGACGGCCTGTGCGATCCGGACGCCGTGCACGTCCTGGTGGAGCAGGGTCCCGCCGCGGTGGAGCAGTTGATCGAATGGGGCGCGCAGTTCGACCGCGAAGGCGGCGGGCTCGCGTTCGGGCGCGAGGGCGCTCACAGCCGGCGAAGGATTCTCCATGCGCACGGCGATTCCACGGGCCGCGAGATTTCCCGCACCCTTTATCACAAAGCCTCCTCGCTCCCCAACGTCGAAGTGAGAAGCTTTGCCGCGATTACGGACCTGCTCGTGAGCGAGAACGGCGAAGCGGCAGGGGTCGTCGCATGCGACGCCTCATCGCGCCACTGGGTTCCGCTGAAGGCTCGCGCGGTGCTCATGGCCACCGGCGGGTTGGGCCGCGTGTACCGCGACACGACAAATCCGGAAGTCGCGACGGGCGACGGAGTGGCCGCCGCCTTTCGCGCCGGAGCGGAAATCAGCGATTTGGAGTTCGTTCAGTTTCACCCTACGGCCCTGCACCTCGAAGGAGCGCCGCCTTTCCTGCTCTCCGAGGCGCTGCGAGGGGAGGGAGCGTACCTGCGCAACTCCGCGGGGGAGCGCTTCATGCAGCGCTGTCACCCTCTGGCGGAACTGGCCCCGCGGGACGTGGTGTCCCGCTCAATCGTAATGGAGATGCGGCGCACGGGCGCGCCGCACGTGTTCCTGGATATTCGGCACCTCGGGTCGGATTTTCTCAAGCGCCGTTTCCCCCGAATTTTTGAAACCTGCCTCCATTACGGACTCGATCTGGGGACGAGCATGGCTCCTATTCATCCGGCGGCGCACTACGCGATGGGCGGAATCCGCACGGATCTCGCTGGGAGAACCAATGTGCCCCGGCTCTATGCGGCGGGCGAAGTGGCCGCCACAGGCGTACACGGAGCGAACCGGCTGGCGAGCAACTCACTGCTGGAGGGCGTAGTCTTCGGCACCCGGGCGGGCGCGGCGATGCGGGACTGGGCCGGCGCCCCGCTTCTGAACGCTCCGCCGCCTGAGGAGCCGCGGTTCCCGTGCATCAGCGCGGAAGAGCTTCGGTCGCTCGCCTGGGAGAAATGCGGGATCGTGCGCAGCGGACCGGAACTGGAGGATGCCGCCCGTCGGCTGGCGAAGTTGCCGCTGAGCGCAACGGCGAATCCGAACCGCGCGTTGTTCGAGTTGCGCAGCATGCACGTCGTCGTCGGGCTGATTGCCGCTTGCGCGGCGGCTCGCGGGGAGAGCCGTGGCGCTCACTACCGGACAGACCACCCCGAGAAGCATCCGGAGTTCCAGAAGCATTCCCTAGTTACCAAGAACCATGAAGTCATCTTCCAATGATTCCGGGCAGCGAACCCGGCGGGTGGCGCTCCCGGTCTGCGCACTGATGCTCCTTGTGGCTCCGCTCGAGCAAACCAGCCCGGGCACCGCTCTATGGGCGACCCCAGCCATTCTGCTGGCGGCCATGCTGATCGCGTGGGCGGCGGAATCGGCTCAATTCTTTGTCGCGCAGGGCTTCGCCCTGGCTATTCTGGCCTGGCTGCAAACGCTCCCGGAATTTGCGGTCGAGTTCGTGCTGGCCTGGAACCAGCGGGTGGACTTATTGCTGGCGAACCTCACCGGAGCCTTACGCCTGCTGACCGGCCTGGGATGGCCGATGATCTACTTTGTAGCCGCGTTTTTCCACCGGCGCAGGTACGGCAAGCCGCTCGGGCGCATTCGCCTGCAGGATAGCCACTGCGTCGAAGTGGTTGGCCTTCTGGCGCCGCTGATCTACGCCACCTTCATCTGGCTGAAGGCGTCGCTGACGGTGGTAGATGCGGTAGTACTGATCCTGATCTACGCGGCGTACCTGGCCATTTTGAGCCGGATGCCGCCCGAGGAACCCGAGGGGATCGAGGAATTGGAAGTAGTGCCGCGAACGATCGTGAAGTCGCCGGCGACCGTCCGGACGGCGCTGATCGTCGGACTCTTCGTGGCCGGAGGATGTCTGATCTACTTTTCCGCCGAGCCTTTTCTGGGCAGCCTGCTGGCGGTGTCGGCCATGCTCGGAATTCCGGGCTTCGTGTTCGTCCAGTGGGTGGCTCCGCTTGTCTCCGAGTTCCCGGAGAAGGTGTCCGCTTTCTATTGGGCCCGCAGGGTGGATCGCGCTCCCATGGCGCTGATGAACATGGTTTCGAGCAACATCAACCAGTGGACGCTGCTCGCGGCCATGCTGCCCATCGTCTACTCGATCAGCCGCGGAACGCCGTCGGCAATTCCGCTGAGCGGCAACCAGGAACTCGAACTGCTCATGACGATCGCGCAGTCGTTGATCGGGTTGATTTTTCTGGTCAACATGGAACTGGCCTGGTGGGAAGCCTCGGCACTGTTCGGCCTCTGGGGCATACAGTTCGCGTTCTCGCCGGTGCCGCCCGGTCCCGGCTTCTTTGGCTTTATCGCCGTACACATCCACTGGTGGGTCACGGTGGCTTACCTGCTCTGGGCGGCTGTGGGTACGGTCCGCATGTTAATGGGCAAGCGGCAGCCGCACGCGTTCCGCTTGTTCGCGGACGTGTGGCGTCAACATGTTCTACGGCGGAGCACGGGTTCCGGCTGCTAATTATTACGTCCGATCCGCGAGCCCTCGATTACGACCTGACGGTCCTTTAAATCTGTTAGGATTGAACCCGAATGGACCTCGATCAACCGCTGCTGTCGATCATCATTCCGGTCAAGAACGAGGAGCGTATTCTGGACGAATGTCTGAAGAGAATCCGGGCGCTCGACTACCCTCCCGAACTTATCGAAGTCATTATCGCCGATGGCCTGTCGAGCGACAGGAGCCGCGAGATCGCGGAGGAGCACGGGGCGAAGGTGGTGCGCAACGTACGACAGACAGTGGTTGCCGGCAGAAACCGGGGTTTTGACGTGGCGCGTGGGGAGTTCGTCGCCTTCACCGACGCCGACTGCATAGTGTCTCCCGACTGGCTCAAGACCGGACTCAATGCTTTCCGGCTCGACAGCGCGATCGCCGGAGTCGGCGGCGTCACTCGTTTTCCGGAAAAAGCAACTCCGTTCCAGGCGGCCGTGAATACGTTGTTCCTTTTAGCCGGTTTCTGCGGGGCAACGGCGCACGTCCAGAGCGCAGTCGCCACGGAGTACGTGGACGACATTCCCGGCTGTAACGCCATGTACCGGCGCACGGCCCTGGCCGAGGTTATGCCCATCGACGAAAGCCTTTTGACGGCCGAAGACGTGTGGATGAACTGGCTGTTGCGCACCCGAGGATACAAGCACGTTCTGGCGGAACACATGCTGGTGTGCCACCACCGGCGTAACAGCCCCCGCAGGTTCTTCCGCCAGATGTACCGTTTCGCCGTCGGACGGCTCCAGGTGGGGAAGCGGGCGGGCGCGTTGCTGAGACCGGTACACATTGCGGCCGCGGCCGGCTTTCCGCTGGTTCTCATGGCCGCCGCCGGGTTGCTGCTTGCCGGTTACGGAGCGATCCTGACGGCAGGACTCATGGTAGGCTTCGCAGGCGCAGCCGCGATCGCGCTTCCAAGGTCGAGATCTTTTGGGTCGGCGGCACTCTTTCCAGTGGTTGTGTCGATCTTCCTGGCCGGCTGGTCGCTCGGATTCTTACGCGAGCTTGTCTTTCCCCTGCGGAGCGCGGACGGAAGGTGATGAGAGTCGCCTTCGTCATCCCGCCCGTCCTGGACGGAACGCAGGACGTGGACCGCTGTTTTGGCTGTAATTACAGCATGTACTTCCTGCCGCTTCTGGCCGTGCTGTATTCGGCTACGGTCTTGAGGGAGCGGGGACACCAGGTGACGGTCCACGACTTCGCGGCCTCGCGCGGCGGCAGGCAAGCATTCCTCGATTTCGTCGGCGGGGACGACTCCGACGTCTACTGCTTCTATACAGTGTTTCTGTCGCAAGCCACCGACCGCCTGGGTTGCGATATGCTGCGCCAGGCGCACCCCGCGGCGCACTTCGTGTTCTTTGGCCCGCAGCCCACCTGGCAGCCGGAGGCCTTCCTCGACCGGCCGAACACGTACGTTGTACGAGGCGAGCCCGAGTTTACGTTCGGCCGGCTCATAGAGGCCTTGAGCGCCGGTGCGGGACTTGCCGGGATAGAGGGCCTTTCCTACTGTGGTCCGGCGGGAGTGGCCCACAACGATCCGGCGCCCTACACCGCGAAGCTCGACGATCTTCCCATTCCCGACCGCAGACTGGCCGACCACCGGCCCTACTGCAATCCCAAGCTCCACAGCAGGCCCCACACTGCCATGCTGACCTCGCGCGGCTGTTACGCACAGTGCTGGTATTGCGTCCCGAACTCGCTGTCGTACGCGCGCGAACTCGAGCACCGGAAACACCACGGGACCAAGCCGCCCGTGCGCATCCATTCCGCCGAACGGGTTATCGAGGAGTTCCGGCAGGTTGCGGGTCTCGGCTTCCGTTCGGTCTCGGTGATTGACGATCAGTTCCTGTGGGACGAGGCGCGCACTGTGAAGATCTGCGAGGGGATCAGGGGTCTCAAACTGGAGTGGTCCTGCCTGGCGCGGTGCGATCGGGTCTCCGAAAGAGCGGCGGAGGCCATGGCACGGGCGGGTTGCGCCTATGTGGATCTGGGCACGGAATCCTTCGATCAACAGGTGCTGGATTCGGTGAAGAAGGGCATCCGGGCGGAGCAGACCGAGCGGGCTGTTCGTATTCTGAAGAAGCACGGCGTGGGAGTCGAGTTGAACGTCCTGTTCGGGGCTACACCAGTCGAGACTGAGGAAACCATCCGCAAGACTCTGCGGGAACTCCGCCGCCTGGACGTGGACTACGTGCTTTTCAGTATCGCCAACCCGTTCCCCGGCACCGGGTTCTACGAAGCGGCCAAGGCGAACGGATGGATGGCGTACGGAGATTATGTGCCGGTGGATCCCGCCAAGCACTCGATCATCTCCTACCCGCATCTGCCCAAGGAGCGTCTGGAGCAGATCCTGGCGCGGGCGTACCGGTTACACTACTTTAATCCGAGGACGCTGTGGCGGGAGTTGTGCAAAGTCCGGAGCCTTTCCGACTTCACGGATAAATTCGGCGCTGGAGTTCGGCTATTGAAGAGAACTGTTCTCCGTTGAAAATCAGTGAGGTCAGCCCTTCTGGGCTGCCGCCGGGCTCTGCCCGGCGTCGAACTCACGCTTGAACTGTGAAAGTCAGGCTAAAATAGAATACGTAACTCCATGAAAAATCCAATACGGTCGACGACCGTCCTGTGTGCTCGCAGGAACGGACGGGTCGTCATGGCCGCCGACGGCCAGGTCACCCTGGGCCAGGAAGTCCTGAAAAGTTCGGCGCGGAAGTTGCGCCGCCTCTATAACGACCAGATTCTGGCCGGGTTCGCCGGCTCGACGGCCGATGCGTTTGCATTGTTCGCCCGCTTCGAAGCCAAGCTCGAACAGCATAACGGAAACCTGCCGAGGGCAGTGGTAGAGCTGGCGAAGGATTGGCGGACGGACAGGGTGCTGCGGCACTTGGAAGCTCTCCTGCTCGTTGCGGACGTGAACAACACGTACATCATCAGCGGCAGCGGCGACGTGATTGAGCCGGACGAAGGGGTGGCAGCGATCGGCTCCGGCGGTCCTTTTGCCAAGTCGGCGGCAGCCGCGCTGTTCAGGAACACGAAAATGGAAGCCCGCAAGATCGTGGAGCAGGCGATGGCGATTGCGGGCGAGATCTGTATTTACACGAACGACAAAGTCGTTTACGAGGAACTTGGGTAAGTAGTTATGGTGATTTATCTTCCGGCACAATCGATCGAGGAGGAGCCGGTTCTGGACGAGTTGACTCCGCGCGAAATCGTACGGGAACTCGACAAATACGTGATCGGGCAGACCCAGGCGAAACGCGCGGTTGCGGTCGCATTGCGGAACCGGATCCGGCGGCAGAAACTCGATCCCGACATGGCCGAAGAGGTCATGCCCAAGAACATCCTGATGATCGGGCCTACCGGCGTCGGCAAGACCGAGATCGCGCGGAGGCTGGCCAAGCTGGCCAACTCGCCGTTCCTGAAGGTGGAAGCGAGCAAGTTCACCGAGGTCGGCTATGTGGGCCGGGATGTGGAATCGATGATCCGCGATCTCGTGGAGATCTCCATCGAGATGGTGCGCGAAGAGCGCCTGGACGAGGTGGCGGACAGGGCGGAGAAGAACGCCGAAGAGCGCATACTCGACCTCTTGATGCCGCCGCAGGCCGAGAACACCGAAACCATCGAGCGCACGCGGGAGAAGCTTCGCGAGAAGCTCCGCGCCGGCAAACTCGACGACCGCATCGTGGAGCTTGACGTCAAGGAGCGCGGCGCGACTTTCGAGATCTCGACTCCGGCGGGCGTGGAGGAAATGGACGTCAACCTGAAGGACGTTCTGCCGGGCATTTTCGGCCAGCGCACGCGCAAGCGGAAGATGCGCGTGAGCGAGGCCATGGAATACGTGCTCCAGGAAGAGGAGCAGAAGTTGATCGACATGGACCAGGTCACGCGCGTGGCGCTGGAACGGGTCGAGCGCAGCGGCATCATCTTCCTCGATGAGATCGACAAGATCGCGGGGCGCGAATCCGGTCATGGGCCGGACGTCAGCCGCGAAGGCGTGCAGCGCGACATTCTGCCGATCGTCGAGGGGACGACGGTCAACACGCGGTACGGCTTTGTCCGCACGGACCACATCCTGTTCATCGCCGCGGGCGCGTTCCACGTATCGAAACCCTCGGACATGATTCCGGAGTTGCAGGGCCGTTTCCCCATCCGGGTCGAACTGAAGTCGCTGACGCAGGATGATTTCATCCGCATCCTGAAGGAGCCGAAGAACGCGCTGATCAAACAGTACTCCGCGCTGCTCGAAACCGAGGGCATCAAGCTCAGCTTCAGCGAGGACGCGCTGGAAGAAGTTTCCCGTCTGGCCGCCCACGTGAATCAGACCACGGAAAACATCGGCGCGCGGCGTCTGCACACGATTATGGAGAGGGTCCTCGACGAAATCTCGTTCGACGGTCCCGACCTGAAGAAGAAAACCGTCAAGATTGATGCCGGTTACGTGCGGCAGCAACTGGCCGACATCGTCAAGGATCAGGACCTGACGCGCTACATTCTCTAGAGATGCACTGGCGCGCTCGGCTTCTTCTTCCGGCAGCAGCCTGCATGGCCCTGAGCGGCTGTGGCTATGTGGGCGACCCTCTGCCTCCTTCGCTGAACATCCCGACGGCGATCACCGACCTGCATGCTATCGAGCGGGGCGAAAGGATCATCGTCGATTTCACGGTTCCGGAGCTGACCACGGACGGCGTTGGACTGCGCCGCATCGGTGTTGACATGAGGGTGGGTTTGGCTTCCAGCGACTGGACGGAGGGCGCGCGGAAGATCGACACCGGCGCCGAGGCTCCCGGCCCGGTTCATGTGGAGATTCCCGCGAGCGAGTGGGCGGGACGTGAAATCGTGCTGGGCGCCCGTGTGCAGAGCCGGAAGGGGCGGTTCAGTGAATGGTCGAATTTGGTTCGGTTGGCTGTGGTTCAGCCGCTCGATACGCCCTCGCTGAAGGCCGAAGGTTCGGCGGCCGGCGTGAAAGTCACCTGGGTGGGTTCCGAGGGGCGATCCGGAATGGTGTGGCGCGTATTCCGGCGCGGGCCGGGGCAGCAGGATGCCGAGTTGCTCGGTTCGACTGAAAAGCCGGAGTACGTCGATGCGGCGGCCCAACGCGGCACGGCGTATCAATACACGGTACAGGCGATCGTAAAGACCGGAGATGCCGCTGCGGAGAGCGAATTATCGAAGCCCGCGGAGATCTCCTACGTGGACCGGTTTCCGCCCGCCGTGCCTTCCGGACTCGCCGCGATCGCCGGCTTGAACAGCGTCCAGCTTACCTGGAATCCAGGAACTGAACCCGATCTCAGCGGATACTACGTGTACAGGTCCGAAGGCGGCCAGCCGTTTGTGCGTGTAGGTGAACTGCAAAACGCGCCCAGCTATACGGACCGCGCGGTGGAGGCCGGCAAACGCTACCGGTACGCCGTTTCAGCCGTGGATCAGGGTGGCAACGAGAGCGCGCGCTCGGACGCGACCGAGGCGACGGCACAGTAAAGGCACCATGGCCAGACGAGTTCGCTTCAGCCTGGATCCGAAGACCCCGGCAACCGCGCCGGACGGTGTCCCGGGCGTGTACTACGGCATTATCGAAGGGAGCACGGTCTACGAGACGGAGTCGCTGTTCTCGGAGCAGAGGGGCGGAGTCCACGCGCTCGATGGCGTCCGGTTGCTGCCGCCGTGCCGGCCGTCGAAAATCGTCTGTGTTGGCCGGAACTATCGCGAGCACGCTTCCGAGTTGGGGAACCCCGTTCCCACCGAGCCGCTGATTTTTCTCAAGCCGGTCTCGTCTCTGATCGCTCATCGGGACGATATTGTGTACCCGCCGATTTCACAGCGCGTCGATTACGAAGGCGAGCTCGGGGTCGTGATCGGAAAGCGTGTCCGGAACGCCAAGCGCGACGAGGCTGAGGACGCGATCCTCGGCTATACGTGCGTGAATGACGTCACGGCGCGCGACCTGCAAAAGAAAGACGGCCAGTGGACGCGGGGGAAGGGCTTCGACACCTTCTGCCCGGCCGGACCCTGGATCGTTCCTCGCGACGAAGTGCGATTCGATGAATTGCGCGTCCGCACCTTTGTCGATAACGAGAAGAGGCAGGACGCCTCCGTCCGCGACCTCATTTTTCCTCTCGGGCAAATCATCGAGTTCGTGACCGAGTTCATGACGCTGGAGCCAGGAGACCTGATCGCCACCGGGACGCCTTCGGGCGTCGGCTCGCTGGCTCCGGGGTCCGTCGTGCGGGTCGCGATCGAAGGTGTGGGCGCCCTGGAAAACCGGATTGTGAAACCTTGAATCTGATTCGCTCGATCGGCTATGTATTATTGTCCTGGGGGCCCTGGGGAATTCTTCTGCTTGCCGTGCTGGACTCGGCCGGCATTCCTATTCCCGAGGGCGTGGACGCACTGATTATCCTGATAGGAACCCAGGATACGGGGGCCGGCTATTTGTCGGCCGCGCTTGCGGTCGCCGGCTCGCTCGCCGGTAGCCTCTTCCTGTTCTATCTCGGCAGGAAAGGCGGCGAGGCATATCTGGACGCCCGAACCCAGAAGGGCTGGCCGAAACGCTTCCGCCACTGGTTCCATCATTACGGCGAAATCACCATTTTCATCCCCGCCCTGGTACCCGCTCCGCTGCCGCTGAAGATCTTCATCCTTTCAGCCGGCGCCCTGGGCATGAACCCGATCCACTTCGCGCTCGTGCTTCTGGCGGCGCGTATCCCGCGCTACTTCGGACTGGCTTACCTCGGTGCGCAACTGGGCAAGGAGCCGCTCACGTACCTGAAGACGCACATGTGGCAGCTGCTTGTTCTCTCGATCGCCCTGTTCCTTTTCCTGGTGTTCCTGGTGAAGCTGAAGGATTGGCTCCGGAAGCGCGCCGCTCGGGGCTGAACCTACTTCGAGTTCTCCAGTAATCCCACAACGCGCTCGCGAATGTCTGAGGTCAGTTGCGAGCGATCGCGAATGTCCAGGTCATCCGTTGGGATGGGCTCGCCGATGCGCAGCCGGACTTCCCCGCCGCGGACCAGCAGCGAGTCCATCGGCAGCACCTCGCGCGTACCGATGATTGCTACAGGCACTATCGGTACCCCGGCCTTGATCGCGATGTAGGCCGCGCCTTCCTTAAACTCCTCCATCGGGCCGGGCGACCGCCCGCCTTCCGGGAAAACAAGCACCGAAACTTCGCGCTCGCGGATGATCCGCGCCGCTTCAGTCATGGTCTTGAGCGACGCCCGCGCGTTGCCCCGCGGAACCGGGATGTGTCCCGCCCGCTTGAGATGGTATCCGATGAACGGCACGACGAAGAGGCCCTTTTTCGCGAGAAACCGGAACTGCGAGGGGATGTGCGCGATGACCAGCGGCGTATCCATGTAACTCAGGTGGTTGGCCGCGAACACGTAGCTCGTCTCCGGCTTCACGTACTCGAGCCCTTCCACGCGCACCCGGACTCCGGCGATTTTCAGCAGCATGCGCGCCCACATACGCGCCACGCCGTGCTGGGCGCGTCCGCTGGCATCGAAAAGCGACGTCAAAAGCGAGATTGTCCCCATTACGATGGTCGCGAGCACAATCAGGGGATCGGTAATCAGAAGGGCGCGGAGAGTGCCGAACATATGAAAGGGCTATTGTAGCCCGAGCAGGGCACGCGCCTCGCCCACCAGGAATAATGAACCGCTCACGAAGGCGGCGTCCTCGGATGCGGCCTCGGCACGCACTAGGGCGAGTGCATCAGCGAGCCGGGCGGTTGTGCGCAGCCGGGAGTGGTCCACGATCTCCCGCAGAGCCTCGGGGCGGACGGCGCGGGTCTGTGCCGGAGAGGTCAGGATGACCTCGGCGGCCAGGGGGAAGAGGATGCCGGCCATTTCGGTGACAGCCTTATCGCGCATCGCTCCGTAGATGAGCCAGACGCGACGCCCCGAGTAGAACCGCTCGATGTACCGCGCCAGGGCGCGCGCGCCGGCGGGGTTGTGGGCGCCGTCGAGGATCAGGTCCGGGGATTCCGAAACGCGCTCCAGCCGCCCCGGCCAGCGCGCCTGCCGGATACCTTCGGCGATCGCTTCGGGCGGGTAACCGAGCGTATGGAGCGCGGCCACGGCGGTAAGGGCGTTTTCGACCTGGTGTTCACCGGCAAGGGGGCATTCGATGTGGCCTGTGGCACACACAAAGCGGCTACCGCACGCGTCAAACTCCAACTCGCGCACCTGCCATTCCGAGGTTCGGACCGGTACGATACCGAGTGCCGCGGCGCGCGCCTCCAGCGTCCTCGCGGCCTCGGGCCGTTGGGTGGAGAACACCGCGGGCACACCCTTCTTCAGAATGCCGGCCTTTTCGCCTGCAATCGCTTCCAACCCACTGCCCAGAAAACTCTCGTGATCGAAATCGACCGAGGTGATTACGGCCAGCCGGGGCGTCACCACGTTGGTGGCGTCGAGCCGTCCACCCAGGCCGACTTCGAGCACGGTGATCTCCGCGTCCAGGTCTCGGAACAGCAGCAGCGCCATCGCTGTGACGGTCTCGAAGTACGTCGGGTGCGCCTCGAGTTCGCCGTCCGCCATCAGCCGTTCTGCAGCGGCATGCACGCGGTCGAACGCTTCCGAAAACTGTTCCCGCGAAACCGGCTCCCCAGCGATGCGGATCCGCTCGGTAGGTTCGGCCAGGTGGGGCGAGGTGTAGAGCCCGGTACGAACGCCGGCCGAGCGAAGACCGGATTCGATCATCGCGCAGGTGGAGCCTTTCCCATTCGTGCCCGCCACGTGGACGAACGCGCGCCCGCGCTCCGGCCGCCCGAGCGCGTCGAGCAGAACGGTCATCCGCTCCAGCCCGAGTTTGGCGGCCTTCACCTCGTTCCCGAGCGAATAGAGACACTTGACTGTGGATTCGTAGGTCATGCCCGGCGGCGCTTGCCCCTCAAAAAGGCTATTCTACCGGCTCCGATCAACAGGAGACAGCCTCCGGCCAGTTTCGCCTCGAAGAGCCACACGGACCCGACCCCGTCAGGCGGCACCAGCGAGAATCCGATTGCGGCGACCGTTACCGCCAGTCCCGAAGCGGCGCTCACGCGTCGGCCATGCCGCATGGCGGCGGCGAACAGGTAGAGGAACGGGATGAAGTACGTGATCACCGTCATATCCACCAGCAGTTGGTAGCCCACGCGGAGGTTCTCCCCGGAAAGCATCGCCAGTAGGAACACCGTGCACGCCACGCCCTGCGTCAGGATGGCCACGTGCGGGGTGTGCCAGCGCGGATGAAGACGCGCGAACGCGGGAGGAAAGTAGCGGTCCAGGCCGATAGCGAAGGGAACGCGCGCGCTGCCGCTCAGCCAGGCCCCCAACTGCCCCGTGATGCCTACCGTGATCAGAATGGCCAGCAGCGGGGCGAGCGAGGGCACGGATAGCCGCTCGGCAGCCGCCGCTCCCGCCTGAGTCAGGCCGGTAACGACGTTGACGCGGTCCGGCGGAAGCACGGCCATGATCGCCACTGTCCCCACAATGTAGAAACCGGCGATAGCCAGGCCGCTGATCCAGGCCGCGCGCGGCACGGTGCGTCCGGGATCGCGAATCTCGCCTCCCATAATCGCGCCCAACTCCAGGCCGCCGAATGCGAAGGCGATCTGGGACCAGAAGTTGATGCGGTCCCAGTTCCACTCGGGAGCGAGGGACAGCCGGGTTGCCGAACCGTAGGTCGCCCAAACAGCCACACCGAGCACGATAAGGGTCAGACCGGCCGCGTACGTCGCCAGACCTCCGGCGTTTTCGGTCCAGCGGCCGGCCCGCAGCCCGAACAGGTTCGTGAGCAGCGCCACCCACAGAACGGCCAGCGATACGGCGACTACAAAGCCGCGGCTATCGGCCAGCCCAAGGAACCGCTCGCCGAAGGCGTAAACCGCCATGCCGATTCCCGCCAGCAGCAGGTTGGGGAAGTAGAACAAGTTGCTGAGCCAGTAGCACCAGCCGCAAAGGAAGCCGTGCCAGTCGCCGAAACTGCGCCGCGTCCAGGTGTAGATGCCGCCCTGATCCGGAAACTTCGATGTGAGCGCCGAAACCGCCAGCGCCGAGGGCACAAAGAAGAAAAGCGCGGCCAGCACCCAGAGCGATATCGAGGCGGGGCCGGTGTGCGCGGCTGCCGCGAGCCACCGTACCCCCACCACCGCCGCAATGTTGAACAGAACGAGATCCCGCAGCCCCAGTACGCGCGGCGGGGAGGCCTGCGGCTCGGGCATCAGAGACTATTGTCCCTTCTGCGGGATGGACCAGTGCGTGTGGATAATGCGCCAGCCCTGGTCCGTGCGCCGGTAGACCTCGGTTGTGTTCCAGTTGTATTGGACGAACTTCGTCCAGGACTCGAAGTTGAAGGTCAGCACGGCGACGTCGCCGACCACCTGCACTTTCGGGTTGACGAATTCGAAGCGGTCGATGCGCACCTGTCCGCGCAGGCCGTCGTAGAGCTTCGTAAGCGCCTCGATGCCGTCGAGCCGCCGCTCCTGGAACGGATCGAAGTAGGCGACATCGGGATCGCAAATTTCCAGGAAGCCATTGGGATCTCCCTGCCCCCAGCGTTCCATGGCGGCACGCTCCATGGCCAGAATCGTATCGGCGACGCAGCCGGTCTCGGATTTCGGAAATTCGGACATCGTACACGAATGCTAACACGACCGGGCCGTTGTACCATCGTGAGTAGGAGGGTTTCCGGGTTTTGCGAGCCGTTCTCACCGGGCTTCTGGTCATCGCGTTCGCAGTCCAGGCGCTGGCGCAAGAGCAGTCGGCAGGCTGGGAAAGCGCGATGGAATCGGCCCGGAAAGCCTACGAGCAGGGGCGCTACGACGATGCCGAAAAACACCTGAAGACCGCGCTTCAGGAGGCGGAGAGCTTCGAGCCGCGCGACCCGCGGCTGGCCGCCACCCTCGAACAGATCATCACGGTCTACCGCACCCAGGGAAAAATGCAGATGGCCGAGCCGCACTATCACCGGCTGCTCGGCATTCAGGAAGGAACCTGGGGGCCGATGGACCTCCGGCTGGTTCCGACTCTGGACGGCCTGGGCATGCTCTATGCCACCGCGCGGAAGTACGATGACGCCGAGTCGGCCTTCCAGCGGGCGCTGGCGATCCGCGAAAAGGCGCTGGGCGAAAACCACCCGGACGTGGCGACGAGCCTCGAAAACCTTGCCGCACTGTACGGTTCGGAAACGGAGTTTGAAAAGGCGGCGATTTATTACGGCCGCGCTCTTGATATCCGCGAAAAATCGCAGGGCAATGAGCACCTGAGCCTGGCAACTACCCTGGACGCCATGGCGGGACTCTACCGCGACCAGGGCAAGTACGCCCTGGCAGAGCCGCTTTTCCGGCGCGCGCTGAACATCCGGGAGAAGGCCTGGGGGCCGGATCACGCCGACCTGGTGCCCACGCTCGACAGCCTGGCCTGGGTCTGCTACGGACAGCGGAAGTACGAGGAGGCCGAGCCGCTCTACTGGAGGTCTCTGGTGATCTGGGAGAAGGCGGCGGGCGCGGACCACCCCACCGTCGCGACGGCGCTCGACAACCTTGCCGGAGTCTACGTCGCCGAGGAGAAGTTCAGCAAGGCGGAGCCGCTCTACCGCCGCGCTCTGGCCATCCGTGAGAAGGCCGCCCTGGCCAGTTTCGACAAGCTGGCTTCGCTCTACGTGGGCGAGAAGAAGTACGCCCAGGCCGAGCAGCTCTACAAGCGATCGCTCGCCATAGCCGAGAAGGTGAACGAGCCGGTCGAGCTGGGCATGATCCTCCAGAAGTACGCGGAACTGCTCAGGTTGCTCGAACGCGACGGCGAGGCGGTGGAAGTCGAGCAGCGCGTAGCCGCCATCCGCGCCCGGCTCGCCCAGGGCACGCCTCCAGTGATTCCTTAAACCGATAGGCGGCGCTGGTCTTGGGCTGTCCGGGCGCAGTACCCCGGCCAGAGCGATTCTTTCAAGTCGAAGGGAAGAACATGCACAAGCAAATCGAAGCGCTGCTGAACGAGCCGGCTTTCGGGCTGTAGAAGTAGTGGCTCCCCCGATCACTGTATAGCGCGCAAAACACGCCCTTGGTCTCGATCACCTCCCGCAAACCGGCCATCACCGTCACAGTCGATTCCTCTTCGACCAGCTGCGCGTAATAGATCTCGCTTGTGGCATCGTCCGGAATTCCCCGGCAGCGGCCGCCGCCGGCGTCGCCGACGGTGGGAACCCCGCTTCCGCCGTCGTGCAACCAGACCCGCCCCTCGCCACGCCTACTTTACCCATCTGTAGCTCAGCTTGATGCCGTGCTGGTTCCGCAACTTCTCGTGAAAGTGCAGCACGCTGAAATCGAAGTATTTGTCCTGGTACAACGCCAGAACCTTTTCGGCCGTCTCCACGCTGATGCCGGTGATTTCCGCCGCCGCCATTCAGGTGATCCTCTTCGCCATCGCTTTCAAGATCACGTCGGCGGTGACTTTCTATGGGATCAGGGTTTCATATACAATGCACCTCTGGTATCCGACCCTTAGCTTGGAAAATACTGATTCCTAACCTTCGAATAGGGTCGGATACTGATGCCTGATAATGCGCGATTGTTCTTTCGCGCGTTAGTGACGTACCGCCCTAGCCAGGGGGACGTCGATCTCGAATCAGCTGATCGGGGAGAAAGAACATGATTCGCTTTCCTGCTCCGCTAGACTCCTGTCAGGAATGGATCGATAGATTGATATGGACGACCGTTTGTGAAAAAGTTGGCTCTGACTTCGCTCGCCTCGTTCGTTTAGCTTCTTATCGTGACCCGGTGACTCGATCATATTCGTTTGCACCGGCGGGACAGCGGTTCGGGATCACACTCACAGATCGAGCACTTCTTGGCTGGCATGAGCGTGTATTTGACGACTGGCTCGTGCTACCGCTCGGACGGCAGATAGGCGATCTGCAGAGTTATCTGGCCGCTCAGCCTCGAAATATTTCTGAAGTCATCAGCCAGGATTTAATACCAGACTCGACTTCGGACACACAACGAAAGCTGTATATTTCAGACCTGCAAATTGTCGAGGCTCTCTTTCAGTCGAAGTCTGGTTTTTCGAGCGACAAAACGCGTCCCGATCCAATATTTCTCAGTATTCTAGCCATAATCGGGGATGCCGAGCCCCAGTCTCTGAGCTTGAATAAGCTTAGCCACGCCGTCGGCCTGTCCGGCGACTGGCTGCGCCATCGGTTTAAGGAATGGACCGGTCTAGGGCTTAGTACTGTTTTCCGCCGAGCCCGTATGAAGCGGGCAGCGTACCTTCTCAAGACCACAAGTGCTCCCGTCAAGACCGTGGCGGCCCAGTGCGGCTACGAGGACCTTTCGAATTTCAGCCGCGACTTTCGCGCAGTATTTTCGGTCAGGCCCTCGGCGTACAGCCGGGTATCAACAGCGGTCGACCGGCCGACCACCGTTTTTGACCACAAAACGCCGCTTTTGACAATTGATCGCGGCGAAAACGGAATATAAGCTTCCTTTATGGTGAGAACCATAATCGCTGTCCGATCAATTCTGCTCTGCGCGGGTGCGCTGATTCTTGCGCCGCCAATGTCCCTTGCTGAAGGCGGGCCAATCCAACTGCGACCAGGTAATGCGCCGAAGATCGTGGTTTACCGGCAGCTCTTCAAGCACATGGAATACCTCGAAAACAAGGCTAAACAGGTGGACCTGGCGCGTGCGGATGCCAGCCCCTTGCGCAATTATTACAAGACGATTGCCAGGCTGAGCGACTGGGAAGATTATCGCCTGAAAGAGATTGCGGCCTCCACAAACGCCGCTGTCGATGCGCTGGACCAAAAGGCCAAAGTGCTGATCGACGCGATCCGGGCTCGGCATCCGGACGGCAAATTGGCCACTGGCGAGAAGTTGCCGGAAGCTCCCAAGGAGTTGGCCGACATGCAGACCGCACGCAATCAGCTTCTGCAAAAGGCGATCGAACAAGTGCATGCCGCCTTCGGCGACAAGAGGTACCAAGAGTTCGACACCTTCGTCGAGACCAAGGTCAGCCCCAAGGTCTCCTGGATCCCGGTGTTGGTCACGCCCCCACAGCCTTGAAATGCGACAAGGAGAACCATCGAGCATGAGAACTTATTCACGATCTATCCTGGTCCTCTGTCTATTCGGTCTTGCCTTTGGGATCGTACCGGGTTTGCACGGGCAGATGGTAACCGGCATGTCCGACATCGCGATCCAGTGCATCGGTTGCGGTGTCGATTCTTACTCCTTGACCGAGCTCGACTACAATGCATCCGTCTGGTACGACGCCCGTGCGGACGGATTTCTGTCCCGTGGAGGCTCCATTGTGAGCTCCCGGACCTATGCGTATGGAAATCCCTACGTCAACTTTTATCTTTCGACGCCCCTTGTGTACAACACGAATTTTCAGATCCAGACCAACCACTGGATCCGGGCGTATTATGAAGTCTACGTCACGGAATACGGCGGTTATCGCTACGCCGATCCGTACGGATTCAGCATGATTTCCACGGGCAATTACGGCGGGTCCGCCGGCATCGAACCCACATATCAGTACTCCTATATCACCAGCCAGGACATCTACGTCGGCGCAACCTATGTCGGGTTTTCGAGCCCCTCGCCGGTAATCAACGGAATCGACGTGATCGGCACTCCCACTCGCGGGAGTTCCGGTTACGTGGCGATCTACGGATCCTATTTCGGCGGGCTGCAGAGCGTTACAGTGGACGGCACGGGCGTGAGCGTATCGACCACCTATGAGAGCGATACGCAGGTAAACATCAGCTACACCATCGCGGCCAACGCGACTACCGGAGATCACAATTTGCGGCTCACGACGATCTTCGGGCCGAGCAACCCCGCGGCCTTCCGGGTATACGACCCTACACCTTCGATCTCCTCGATTTCGCCGAGTACTTGGCAGGCCGGGACGACCACCTCGTTCACCATCAGCGGTTCCGGATTCGGCAGCAGTCCCGGCCTGTCCATCTCAGCTGCCGGTGTCACGAGCTACGGCATCACCAACTCCAGCGATACTCAGATCGCAGGGACGGTCACGATCGCCGCTGACGCGCCGCAACAGAACGCAAATGTCACAGTGACAGCAACTGGATATGGCGGCAACCAGTTTATCCCGGCACCCGGCGGCGGTTCCAGCAGCCAAGCATCCGGTACAGTGGCGATCGCCGCTGCTTCGTATGCCGTGACAGTACGGAATGCCAGTTCTGTCGTCAGCAACGGCAGTACACAATACATTACCGCCGACCCCGAGATGCCAGCGATCTCAGCGGTTGCGCAAGGGCCTGGAAGCTATTCCACGCAATGGTCATTGACGGTCCAACACACGCGCCCAGATGGCACCGGCACGAACACCGACACCTTCGGTCCTTCAACAACAACAGGTCCTGCTGCGTGGATCGTGCCGTGGAGTGGTCACTTCCGAGGAGGGACCGCCACCGTGAATTGGACGATCAACGGCACACACCAGGGATCGCTGACCTTCAGCATTGCTGGTATGAACCCTACGAACGCAGCGATTAACAATCAGATTAACAGCCAAAACCCGCCATGGTTCTTCCGCCGGATGGTGACCGCGGAATCCTCCTACCGTCAGTTCGATAGCTCTGGCCAGCCCCTCTTTACGAACGACAAGGGTTACGGTTTGACGCAGGTGACGACTTCGAATGCGCAGGATTTGTGGAACTGGAAGGGTAATATCACCGCGGGGTTGGCTACAATAAGCAGCAAGCGATCCCCTGCATACGTGTTTTGGCAAAACCAGATCGATGAGTGGCAGCGGTTCAATAGTGGTGTATCAGAAGAGAAACGGCTAGGTCCTCCGCCCGATAACAACGCTGGCGGGCCGTGCTTGTTCGCACATCCAGTGCGGCCGGGCACCTATGGATACGATGATGCGAACTGGATCAAGGCCTATAACGGTGCGTCCCAGTATTTTGCGTATATCCTGGTTGACCTCGAAGAAGGAACTGCTCGCTGGGAAACCAACAAGGATCCAGCCAATTACGTTCACAGGGTCTGCCAGGCGCCTGAGCTATAGAATAGGAGATGGGAATGAAGCAGGCAATCGCGTTCTTTGGTTTGCTGATGGCAGCGGGAGTGATGTGGTGCCAGCAGCCATCTTCCGGCAGTCGCCTGTACCTTCTGGCGGCGTCGCCCACCTTATACGGCCCCGCAACCTATCCTGCCGATCTCTACACCGTGGGAGAGGGCAGGAAATTGCAGTTCGTCCGAAGAGTTGCTCCGTCTGAAGACGGTGTGGACTTCGTGCTGAGCGCGCCCGGCGCGCTCGTTGTCGGGCACCCTCACGTCTCTCCGAAGGTGTTCGACATCATTCATTTTGATGATCCCGCGACCGGGGATCGCATTGCGCCCGATATGCGTGAGCGAGGTGTGTACAGCGCATTTCTCGTCAGCCCTCCGGGCCGGACGCTGCTCGCCTTGGAACTCCTTTCTCAGGACACCCTCATGGGTGTGGATTTGCAGAAAATGGACCCACAGGCGAGAGTTGCCGATCCATTGCCTTGGCGCATGCTTTCCGATGTATGGCGCGAGGGTCGAGCCGGAGGCCCACTGGAAGGCCGGGGAGCGGGCCTTGCGGGTACCCTGAGGGCGTCCGGTTGGGTTCAGCATACACCCGAAGGGGATGTAGCGCTCGCTCAGAGGACCTCAGTCGAGCCACCGGGCTGGGACGGTCACAGGGCTGCTTTGGTCTGCCAGAACGAGCGGTTTTCGATCTTTCTCGCAGCCGCCGGCAGCCACGAGACGCGTCTGGCGCGGACCGCATCACCTCTACTCGTTACCGACCGCAAATTGGGGACATCACGAACGATCACGGTTCCCGGCAGTCAGTCGCGATTCCGGCTATTCGGATCGTGGCTGGCAGCGCTCGTTGTGGAATCGGCCCGAGGTCAGAGTGCAACCCTAGGTGTGGAGTCGCAGCGAAAGATCGCGAATCTGCGGCATGTGCTGAACGAGGAACTGCCCTCTGTGGCCGAGAACTACACGGACGCTCTGGAGACCAGGAAAGAATGGTTCCCAGGCACCCTCGAACTCATCAACTTGGAATCGGGCGCGGTCATTCGGAAGCAGACGGGCCAATCCGACAGCGAAATCCTTTCCGTTTCCGGCGGCCGGGTTATTTATCGTGTGAATCGCCAGATCTTTGAGGCGCCTATCGTAGACGAGCGCCTGGGCGAGAGTGAACTCCTCGTTGAGGACGAAAATGTTCCTGAAGTCCACTGGGTCTTCTGGAGCGATAAATGATACTCCTGTGAGGGTTGCGGCGAGCGGCGCGCGTCAGCAAGCGGTCTTCATCGCTATTGGCGGCCTGCGGGGCCGCCGCCGTTACCGGGGGGCGGCCACGGGTCACGCATGCGTGACCCCTACAAAACTCGCTTGTTCCTGTAGGGGCCGGGCACGCCCGGCCCGCTCCCGGTTGCGCCGAGTGTAGCGGTACGCTCGGACAGTCCGGATGAATCAACCACATCCGCCGTTGCTCCACATTCTTGTCGCCCCTTCCCGACGGCAAGCGGTCAAACCCGTAACAGCAGCTACACTGGAAGATCGCCGCTCGCGTTCAGACTTTTTTCACCCTGCGAGCGTCTTTGAGCAAGGAGCCCAGAGTTGATCTTTCGGGAGGTCGAAGACCGCGACCTTATTTCGAAGGCTCGCCGGGGCGCCGTGGAGGCCTATAACCTTCTGGTGTCCCGCTGGGAGAAGCGCGTCTTCAATTACCTGTTGCGGCTGGTGCGCAACCGTGAAGATGCCCTGGACCTGTCACAGGAGGTCTTCCTGAAGGCGTATCAGAATCTCGGGAAGCTGGACGACATCGAACGGTTCGGACCCTGGTTGTTTCGCATCGCGCACAACGAGGCGTACTCGCTGATGCGCAAGCGGAAGCCGGAAGCCAATGCCGCCGATGAGAGCGGAACATTCGAGCCGCCTCCCCAGCGTGCGTTTCCCATCGAGCTTACGCTGGCCGTCGAGACCGCGCTCGGGCGGCTCAACGAGGACCAGCGCGAGACCGTGGTTCTGAAGATCTATCAGGGATTCAAGTTCGAGGAAATCGCCGAAGTTCTCTCCTGTCCTGTCTCCACGGTGAAGTCGCGGTTGTACACGGCACTCGACCTCCTGAAAGACGCTCTGGCTCCAATTCAAACGCGGGGTGTTCAATGAGTTGCTCGCCTGGTGCCATCAAAGATCTTTTGTTTGGCGAACTTGACGCCGGCCAAGCGCGCCGGGTGAAAGAGCACCTCCAGCAGTGCGCGCGCTGCCGTGAGGAGTTCGAGCGCCTCCAATTCACTCAGACGGCCCTTCATTCGCTGCGGGACGAGGAACTTCCGCGGCGGATCGCGTTTGTTTCGGACAATGTTTTCGAGCCGCGCTGGTGGCAGAAGGTGTGGAACTCGGGCCCCCGGCTGGGCTTTGCTTCGGCTGCGATGCTGGCCGCCGCCATCATGGTTCACGCGTTCGTCAGGCCCGCTCCGGCGGTTGTGGCTACTTCCGATTCGGCCGCAATCGAGGCCCGGGTCGCCGCCGAGGTTTCGAGACGCATCGAGCCCGCCGTGCGTGCCGCGGTTGCCGAAGCGGAAGCGCGCCAGGCGAAACGAGCGGAGGAACTGGTTGCCGCCACGCGCAAGCGGTTTGAATTACAGCGCGACTCCGACCGCGTGGCCGTGGCCGAGGCATTCACTGTGCTTCAGAAGCGGTACAACGTGCTCCAACTGGCCAGCGCGGACCTCGGAGTACGCCAATGATTCACCTGCCGTTCGCGCTTGCGATGGCCGCCGTGCTTGCCCCGGCCGCTTCCAGCCAGCAGGCTCCCCGAGTGACTCGCACCGTTCTTGCGTCAGTCGAAAAGAGGATTGACACCACGATCCCGGCGCTCGACGTGAGCGACCCTTACGACCTGCTGGGAACCGCGCGCGGCATCTATCTCCCCGGTTATGGCGCTATTTTTACGAGCGAACTGAACCTGGTCGTCACGACCATCTCGCCATTCACCCCCGCGCTGACGCAGGCTGATATCGAAAAGCTGCACGCGAAGAAGTTGGGCCGGGTAGTATCTCTCAAGCGGTACATGCGAAACATGATGGTGGCCGCCGCCGCGGCTCTGGAAGCCGTGCCCCCAAATGAGCAGATCGTGATCGGAATGTCGCTTTTCTATCGCAAATTCGAGATCAAAGAAGGGCTGCCGAGCCAGGTCATCATGCAGGCGCCGCGCCAGGCTCTGCTTGACTACAAAGCCGGCCGCATTGACAGCGCCGCGCTTGACGCCCTCATCCACACTCAGGAACTCTGAACCATGCGTCTGGGGGAAATGCTTGTCGCCCGCCGGCAGATTGAGCCGGAAGACCTCGAACGGGCGCTCGAGATTCAGAAAGAGCGCGGCGAGAAGATCGGGAAAATTCTGGTTGACCTGGGGTTCGTCGCCACGCGCGACGTGCTCGCGGCTCTTTCCGAGCAGTTGAGCGTTCCGCTGGTCTCGATCGAAGGCCCGCCGCCCGCGACTCCGGAAACGGATGGCCTGGCCCCGCGGTTCATGCGCCAGTGCCGGTTCCTGCCCGTGGGTGTACAGGATTCCACCCTCACCATCGCGATGGCCGACCCGCTCGATTTCGAGACCATCGCGGCCGTCCGCGGCTTCACGGGCCTCAAGGTCGAAGCCCTGCTCGCGCCCGAGCAGGAAATCCTCGACGCCATCGACCGGTATTACGCGGAGGCGGAAAAAGAGGACGCCGGGCACGAGCAGCACGAAGGACTGGCCGACGAGGACCTCGAACACCTTCGCGACATGGCGTCCGAAGCGCCGGTCATACGGCTCGTGAACTCGATGATCGCCCAGGCGCTTGAAAAGCGAGCGAGCGATATCCACATCGAGCCGTTCGAGAAGGAGTTCCGCATCCGGTTCCGCGTGGACGGCGTGCTTTACAATCAGGAGCCGCCGCCGCGCGAGTTGAAGGCCGCCATCATTTCCCGCGTAAAGCTGATGGCCAAGCTGAACATCGCCGAGCGCCGGCTGCCTCAGGACGGGCGCATCAAGATCAAGGTGATGGGCCGGGAAGTCGATCTGCGCGTCTCTTCGCTGCCGACCCTGTACGGCGAAAGCGTGGTCATGCGCTTGCTCGACCGTTCCGCGGGCGACTTCTACGACCTCCAGCGGCTTGGTTTCGATGAGTACATGCTCAGCCGCATGGAGCATTTCACGTCCCTGCCGCACGGCATCTTCCTGGTTACGGGGCCGACCGGAAGCGGCAAGTCCACCACACTCTACTCGGCGCTGAAGCGCATCAATCAACCGGACAAGAAGATCATCACCATCGAAGACCCGGTGGAATACCAGATGGACGGGATCAACCAGATCCACGTCAATGCGCAGATCGGGCTGACGTTCGCCTCCGGCCTGCGGCACATCGTACGCCAGGACCCTGACGTCATCATGGTGGGCGAAATCCGCGACCGGGAAACGGCGGACATCGCCATCCGCTCGGCGCTCACCGGGCACTTCGTCTTCTCGACTCTGCACACCAACGACGCCCCGAGCGCAATTATGCGCCTTATCGACATGGGCGTTGAGGAGTACCTCATCAGCTCGACGGTGGTGGCGATCCTGGCGCAACGGCTCGTGCGCGTTATCTGCCCGCACTGCAAAGTGGAAGCCGACCCCGTGCGCACGCCGGAAGGCAAAATGGTGCGGAGCTTCCGCGGCGCCGGATGCGACCGGTGCTTCAACTCCGGCTTCACCGGCCGTGTGGGCATCTTCGAGCTGATGGAGTTGAACGACGAACTGCGGAACCTGATTCTCGGCAAGGCGGATGCAGTGCAGTTGACCGCCGCCGCCCGCCGTAACGGCATGCGCAACCTGCGCGAGGACGGCTGGATGAAGGTGCCGCTCGGGTTGACCACGTCGCAAGAGGTGATGCGCGTCACCCAGGAATTCTGATGACGAGCTTCCACTTCAGGGCGGTCACTCCGGACGGGAAGCTGAGGACCGGAACTCTCACCGCGGAAACCGACAAGGCGGTGGCGCGCGAGTTGCGCAACCAGGGGCTCGTGCCGGTCTACGTCGGCGTGCAGCCGAAGAAGTCGTTCGAGCTGAAGCTGCCCGCGTTCAATTCCGGCCGCCGCCGCGACGTGCTGTTCTTTACCCAGGAGCTTTCGACCCTGCTGAACGCGGGTGTACCGCTCGACCGCGCGCTCACCATCACCAGCGAACTGACCGAACATGCCGGTTTCCGGTTCATCGTGCTGGATATCCTGCGGGTGCTCAAAGGCGGGCGCTCGCTTGCGGATAGCCTGGCCACGCACCCGGAGTACTTCTCGAACCTGTACGTCAACCTCGTGCGCGCGGGCGAGGCTAGTGGCGCGCTCGGGGTGGTTTTCGAGCGGCTGTCGCAGTTCGAACGCACCCGCGACGACCTGCGCAACTACATCATCTCCTCAATGATCTATCCGGCGCTGTTGATGCTGGTGGGCCTGGGTTCCATTCTGGTGTTGATGAATTTCGTGGTGCCGCGGTTCGCTCAGGTCTTCCAGGAATCGCGCATGAGCATGCCGCTGCCGACGCAGATCATGCTCGAAGCCAGCCGTATCATGCAGGCCTATGGCTGGATGGCGGTGGGCGGGGTGGTTGCGGCGGTCGCGGGCTTGCGGCTCTACATCCGGACGTCCAAGGGCCGCATGTGGTGGGACTCGTTCCGGCTGCGCATCCCGATGCTCGGCGACGCGTTGCGCAAGGCGGAAACGTCGCGCTTCGCCCGCGCGATGGAAACGCTGGTTTCGAACAGCGTGCCGCTGGTGCAGTCGCTCGGCATCGCCGCGGCGGTTCTGCACAACCGCAAGATCGCGACTTCGCTCGAGGCAGTCGCCCAGGGAGTGAAGCGCGGCGAGGGCTTGTCCGCGCCGCTGCGGCGAACCGGGCAGTTCCCCGCCCTTGCCGGGCACCTGCTGAGCGTCGGTGAGGAGACGGGCCGCCTCGATCACATGTTCGGCCGCATGGCCGACATCTATGAAACGGATACTCGCGCCGCCATCAAGCGCTTCACGGCGCTGTTCGAGCCGATGGTGATCCTGGTGATGGGTATCATGGTGGGGATTCTGATTCTGAGCATGCTGCTGGCGATCACCAGCATTAACGAAGTGGCGGTGTAACTATGAACGAACGGAAAAGACGGAGCCAGGCCGGCGTGACGCTCATCGAAATGCTGGTCGTGGTGACCATCATCGCGCTTTTCGCGGCGATTGTAGCGCCCCGTATGCTGCGCCGGACCGATGTCGCCCGGGCCACGGCGGCCCGCGCGCAAATCAACGCCTTCATGACGGCGCTAGGCGCCTACAAACTGGACACCGGCGTTTATCCCACGACCGAGCAGGGCCTTCAGGCGCTAAGGACCGCCCCGTCCGGGCTCTCCCAATGGCAGGGTCCGTATCTGCCCGCGGAAATCCCCGTCGATCCCTGGGCGCGCCCCTACGTGTATAAGTTCCCGGGCGAGCACGGCGACGAGCCGGATATCATTTCGCTCGGCGCCGACGGCCAGCCCGGAGGCGACGGGATCAATACCGACATCGTGAGTTGGAAATCGCAGTGAGAAGATTCGGCCCGGCGAGCGGCGTCACGCTCATAGAAATGCTGATCGTCGTCGCGCTGGTCGGGCTGCTCGCCGGTGTCACGTTTCCTTCGGTTTCGGCGGGCGTGGATACCATGCGGCTGAATTCGGCGACGGGTTCCGCCTCGGGGTTGTTCAATGAAGCTCTGAATCGCGCCGACCGCCGCCAGCAGGTAGTCGAACTGACTATCTCCAGATCGGACCGGACGCTGTCGCTCCGTTCTACCGAGCCGGGCTACGAGAAGAAGGTCACGCTGCCGGAAGGCGTCTCGATCCGTTCCATCACGCCGGAGTTGCCGCAAGCGGAGGAAGGCCCGCGGCACTTCCTGCTTTATCCCGGCGGGGCCGTGCCGCGTATCGGCATCGAGCTTGCGAACACCAGGAATGCGCGCCGCGTCGTCCGGCTCGACCCGATCACCGGTGTGCCGAAGATTGAACGAGCGGGGCAATGAAGCGGTCGCGCGGATTCACGCTGCTGGAGATGCTGGTGGCCACCCTGATCATGGGGATCGCCGTCGTGGGGCTGCTTTCGAACATCTCGGCTTCGCTGAGGAATGCATCGCGGCTGACCGACTACGACCGCGCGGCCGTTCTGGCGCGCCAGAAGATGGACGAACTGCTGCTCGACCGGCACTTGCCTCTCGGAATGCCGCTTGAAAGCAACTTCGACCGTGCCGCCACCGGAGGCGTGGAGGCTGGGTGGCGCGCGCAGGTGGCTCCGTTCGAGGCGCTTCCTGACTCGGGCCCCGGCGCTGACGTCCTCGAGCGCATAGAACTGGAGATCTGGTGGATGAATGGCGGCAAGCGTCGGACAATGAGCCTCGAAGCTTTTCGCCGCGCGAAGCTGCCCACCCAGGAGCAGGCCCGATGACCCGCTCTCCCGAAAATCGGTCGATTACGAGTGGGGCAGCCCCTCGGGCTGCGCCGGCCTCTCAGGCCGGCCAAACTGGGCGGGCTGGGAGCCCGCCGCAGGGCACGGCCCTGCCCCACCGGGCTGGATGCGCCTCCGGCGAGCCGGGTGCCGCCCTGAACTTCCATTTTCATTCCTTGGCTGCGGCCCGGAACGGCTCATGCCCGAACTCCCTTGAAAATCACCGGGCGCGCCCCCGTGAATCCGCCAAACCGCTCCCTCACGGTCGCCGCTCTGAAACGGCACGAATCCGAGCCGCGACCGTGAGGGAGCGATCACCCCTTGCATCGGCGTTTATCCGCGTTCATCTGCGGCCAAAATGCCTTCTTAATCAGCCGCCGATGAACGCTGATGAACGCCGATGTTCGCACCGGGACGCATCTTCTCGCGGAGTCACGCTGATCGAACTCCTGATCGCGGTGTCGCTTCTCAGCCTGCTTTCGGTCGGCATGCTGATGGCCCTGCGAGTCGGCCTCAATGCACTCGACAAGGCAAATTCAAAGCTCATTGCGAACCGGCGCGCCGCCGCGGTCCAGAGCATACTCGAAAGCCAGATCGCGAACCTGATGCCGGTCACCGCGGCCTGCCCCAGCGGACAGCCGGGCTCCCCGCCGGCCCAGACGCCATTCTTTGAGGGCCAACCGCAATCGATGCGATTCGTTTCCTCGTACTCGCTCGAAGAGGCGGCACGAGGGTACCCGCGCATCCTCGAATTGGCAGTCATACCCGGCGAGAACAATCGAGGCGTGCGCCTGATTGTGAACGAATACCAGTACACCGGGCCGCTCTCGGCCGGCGCTTCATGCCTTGGATTCATCGAGAACCCGGCGCCCGGCATTCCCAGGGCGCCACAGTTCCGGGCTATCGAGCCCGGGCCGCGCTCCTTCGTTTTGGCCGATCGCCTCGCCTTCTGCCGCTTCGCTTTTATGGAGGTGATGCCGCCGCCTGAGTTCACCCGTTGGCACCCGGAGTGGCGGTTTCCGAAATGGCCGGGCGCAGTCCGTATCGAGATGCAGTCGCTCGATCCCGACCCGACGCGCGTACCGTTAGCCGGACTGACGGTGCCCATCCATGTGAACAGGTGGCCGAATACCCTGTATGCCGATAACTACCTGCAGTAGGAAGCGGCGAGCGGAGTCCGGCGGCGCGCTGCTTGCCGTGTTGTGGCTCTCAGCGGCGCTGGCCGCCATTGCCCTGTCGCTCGCAACGTCCGTGCGCGGAGAAACCGAGCGCACGGCCACGGCGGTTGATTCCGTTCGCACTCACTACCTTGCAGCCGGGGCAATCGAACGCGCGCTTCTCTACATGCAATGGGGACCTGGCCGGACAAAGCCCGACGGCACCTCGCAGTACTTCACCTGGGGCATGCCGCTCCTCGCTTTTGAGTTCCCGACCGGACAGGCTGAGGTCAGGATCATGCCCGAGGCCGCCAAGATCAACGTGAACATGGCGCCGCCCGAGGAACTCTTCCGGTTGTTGCTGGCGGTCGGCGCAGACCCTGAACGCGCACGCGAGATCACGATGGCAATTGTCGATTGGCGCGCTCCCGCTCCGGGCAACGCGCCGACCGCCTTTGACCAGTACTATTTATCGCTGCCTTCGTCTTTTCCCGCGCGCCACGCGTCTTTCGAAGAGATTGAAGAGTTGCTGCTGGTAAGAGGCATGACTCCGGAACTGTTCTACGGGAGTTACGAACGCGACGGCGGGGGCCGGCTGGTTCCCCGAGGCGGGCTTAAAGACTGCCTGACCACCTTCGGAGCAGGCGCGTTCGATGTGAACACCGTCGAGCCCGCTGTGCTGGCGGCCGTCGGCTTCCCTCAGGAGGCGATTGACTCTCTGGTCGCAGCACGCAGAATGATGCCTCTCCGCAATATGGAGCAGGTGACCGCTCTCATGGGCAACGCGCCTCTGGCTGCCCGCCTGCGCGTAGGCGGCAACGCCATTTATACCCTGCGCTCTACCGCGCGGCTGAAGCTGCAGAACGGCACCCTCTCCGACGAACGCCGTTCCGTTGCGGCTACGGTGAAATTCCTGAATCCGAGGTTCCAGGAAAGATTTCACGTCCTTCGCTGGTACGACAACGTGTGGGTGCAATGAGAGTCGACCTTCCCCAGCTCCGCAAGTGGCTCGCCATCGGCACCGGCGCCGGAATCGAAATGGGCGAGCAGGACCTCACGGTAATGGTCACTCGCGTCCGGCCCTCAGGCACGCGCGTTCTCGGCGCGGGCACCATCGCGCGCTTCCGCGAGCGGCCGGCAGCGGAGTGGGGAGCCGAATACACGGATTTCATGAAGCAACTCGGCGGCGGCCACCTCGCCGCCACGGTGCTCCTGCCAAGGCGCGATGTCATAGTCCGGCAGCTTTCAATGCCCGGCGTCTCGGACCGCGACCTTCCCGCTGCCATACAGTATCAGCTCGATTCACTGCATCCTTACGGGGAGGACGAAGCCGCGCACGCCTGGTGCCGCATTGGCCGCGCCGGCGCGGTGCTGGTTGCCATCGTCCGCCGCGAAACGCTCGTGCGCTATGTCGGCCTGTTCAGTGAGGCTGGGATCAAAGTCGCGGGGTTCAGCTTTTCCGGCGCGGCGGTGTACTCGGCCGCGCGGCTGCTCTCGGTGCCGCCCGCCGGCGGGTTCCTGGCAGTGCATGAGGCTACGGCTGCACTGGAGATCTACGGCGAAAGCGAAGCCCGGCCGATTTTCTCGGCGGAATTCGATCTGCCGCGAGAGCGCGCGGCGGCGCTGGCGGCTGCTGAACTGAGGCTGCCCGCGGAAACTGAGCCGGTTGAGATTGCGTCGCTGCTTCCCGCCCCCCGGCCGGTCCCGGCCGATTACGATTTTTCCCGCAGCACAATGGCTTATGCGGCGGCGCTGGCCGGGGCGTGCTCCCTGCTGGCGCTGCCGCTGAACCTGCTGCCGCCCGAGAACCGCACTTCGACCTCGCGGGTGATGTTCGTGCCCACCGCCGCGCTGGCGCTGCTGCTCGTGGGAGCGCTGGTTGCCCTGGCTTCCATCACGCCGATCGAGGACCGCAAATACCTCGCCGCGATGGAACGCGAGATCGCTCGCCTGGAGCCGATGGTCAAAAAGGCCGCCTCCCTCGACCGCTCGATCGACAAGACTCGCGCGCGCGCCCTCCTGCTCGACGACGTTCGCCGCCGGTCGAAGATCGACCTGGATGCGCTGGCTGAACTGAACAAGCTGATTCCGCCGCCTGCGTTTGTGAACGGGCTCGAAATGAACCGGGGCACGGTAGTTCTGAACGGACAGGTCGAGCAGGCCGCGCCGCTTTTGAAAGCCATCGACAATTCGCCGCTCTTTCAGGGGTCCGAGTTCACGGTGCCGATTACGCGGGCCGGCAAGAACGAGGTCTTTCGGATCCGTACCAGCCGCGAGGGAGTGGCTCAATGAGCATGCAGCCTCCCCTGAAAATCACCGGGCGTGCCTCCGCGAATCCACGAGACCGCTCCGTTGAAAATCGGTCGAGACCGCGCGGCTGCTTCCGATCGCGAGTGGGGCAGCCCCTCGGGCTGCGCCGGCCTCTCAGGCCGGCCACGCAGGCGGGATGGG